>NZ_BAAAMB010000016.1:115472-149730 GCF_039528855.1 Brevibacterium sanguinis
CTGACGTCGTCGACGGCGAACCGGGCGTCGGGCAGGATGCTCGTCACCCGCTCCCACCAGCGGATCATCGCCTCCCGGGTGGTGCGCCGACCGCCGAGCGCATGGTCGCCGTGGAAGACGTCGACGAAGCGCGGGGCGAGGCTGTCGACCATGGGCATGACCTGACCGCGGCTGATCTGGTCGAAGACCGCGCGGATGCGGGCCCTGACGATGCGCTTGTACATGGGAACCCCTCACCGGCGACCAGGGGTCGTCCGCATCGATTAACGTTACTATTGGTTACACTATGAGCCGAACCGGTCGCCCGCGCAAGAGCGCAACGGAATCCGAGATCGTCAGCGCCCTCACCGATCTCGTCATCGAACGCGGCTACGCGTCCGTCACCGTCGATCTCGTCGTCGAGCGGGCGGGCACGAACAAGCCCGCCTTCTATCGCCGGTTCCGCAATCTCGCCGAGGTGGTGCCGCTCGTGCTCGCCGCCCGCCACGGCACGGACACCGACATCGACACCGGCAGCCTCGCAGGCGACCTCACGGAGGTGCAGGCTCGGCAGCAGCGGCTCTTCACCGACCCCGTCGTCACCCGCGGCTTCGCCGGATGGGCCGCTGACATCGCCGGCGATGTGTCCGGCGCGGCGGCGTTCTTCGACTCCTACCTCTCACCGAGGCGGCAATTCACGCGAGTCATCCTCGCCCGGGCCGTCGACCGCGGAGAGATCGCCCCCGGTGCCGACCCCGACTGGCTCGCCGATCTCCTCACCGGGCCGCTCCTCATGCGCTTGGTCCTCCCGGGCCTGCCGCCGATCGACGACCGCCTCGTCGCGCAGACGGTCAGCGCCGCCCTCGACGTGCTCGGCGCTGCCGGGGCGGGGCGGACGGAGAGGGGCTAGCGGAGAGGGCCTAACGGAGCAGCAGCGGTGAGCGGGTGCGCAGACCGATCCACGTCCACAGGGCATCGGCGAGGATCGCGGCGGTGAGCCCGACGAGGACGCCGGCGATCGTGTCGGTGAGCCAGTGGACCTGGAGTGCGGTGCGCGACCACATCATCGCGAGCACCCAGCCTGCCGCGAGCAGCAGCGACCAGTGGAAGCGGAGCCGCAGGGGATCGGCACGGGTGCTCGTCGCCGCCCGCGTGACGATGAGCGCGAGCCCGAAGGCCAGCGCCGCCGCGCCCATCGAGTGACCGGACGGATAGGAGTAGCCCAGCGACGAGTAGAGCTGATCGCCCGGGCGGGCCCGTTCGACGAGCAGCTTGATGAGCTCGGAGAGGCCGACGCCGAGCAGCATCGTCGTGACGATGACGACAGCGGCACGGAACCGGCGCAGCAGGATGAAGATCGCGGCAGCCAGCGCGGTGCACATCATCGCCCCGTTGCCGCCGCCCACCTCGGCGAGGGTGACCGCGACCCAGTACGGCACCGAATCGAGCGGCACCTTGACGAGGTGGGCCCACCACACATCGAGCGGGGTCGGCCCGGTGTGGGTCAGGCGCAGCCAGAGGCCGAACGCGCCGACGAGGAGCATGGCCGGCAGCACCGACCACAGCGCCCACCGCGGTGTGGGGGCGACTGCGGACGGTGCCTGGGAGGGCAGACGGGGGTTCGGGGCCGGTTGCCCGGCCCCGGGCGCATCGGCGCTGATCAGGCGTTCCAGAGACCGTAGGTGTCGGCGAGCGACGCGATCTTCTTCGCGCGCGCCAGACGCGGCAGGTACGAGCCGTCGGTGATCTCCGTGCCGCCTTCGGCCGCCGCGAGCATCTGGCGGGCCCACGTGCGCTCGTCCTCGCTCGGGCTCATCGCCTCGTTGAGGGCGTTGACCTGGTCGATGTTGAGGACGAGCTTGCCCGTCATGCCCATGTTGTGGGTGACGTCGGCGTCCTCACGCACCTGCTCATCGCTGGCGTCGGCGGCCGAGGGGCCGTCGATCGCGCCGGGCAGCCCGCCCATGCGCGAGGCGATGGTCAGGCGCGACCGGGCGTACGCGAGGGCCATCGGATCACCGGAGAATCCGGTGTCCTTGCGGAAGTCGTTCGTGCCGAAGGCGAGGCGGAAGGTGCCGGGCGCCTCGGCGATCTTCGTCGCGTTCTCGACGCCGCGGGCGGATTCGAGGAGCGCGAGCACGGGCAGGCCGGCCTTCGCGCGCATCGCGGTGTAGGAGACCTGCTCGGGGCGCTCGGTCTCCGGCAGCATGACCCCGCGCAGACCGGGCAGCATGGCGACGGCCGCGAGGTCGTCGTCCCAGAACTCCGACTCCATCTTGTTGATCCGCACCCACGCCGACATGCCGGACTCGAGGGCGCGGACGACGTTGTCGCGGGCCTCGAGCTTCTTGTCCTCGGCCACCGAGGCCTCGAGGTCGAAGATGACAGAATCGGCCTCGGACGCCTGCGCGGGTGCGAACAGAGCCTCCTTCGCCGCATTGACGAGCAGCCACGAGCGGGACAGCTTGGCGGGGAGGGAGGCGGCGCGACGATTGCGGATCGTTTCTGTCAAGGATCGACTTTCTCTCGGAAGCGGTGAGTCGGCGAGTCTGCGGCCGCGGTCGAGTCGCGACGGCTGACCACCATTTTCGTCGGTCGACCAAGGATTTTGTAGCCGCAGACGAAGATTGAGACGTGAAATTGTCCACGTTCGGACCTGTGGGAGGATCGGGAGGCGCCGAGGCGATCTGTTCACATAGTGATATGGGCTGGTTGCATGATGAGATGGGCTCTAGTCTGGCGGGCATGAAGACGTACTCCATAGCGGTCATGCCCGGCGACGGAATCGGCACCGAGGTCGTGCCGGAAGGGCTCAAGGTCCTCCAGCGCGCGATCGAGCTCTCCGGGGAGCCGGTCGCCCTCGAGCTCACCGACTACGAGGTCGGGGCCAAGCGCTGGCACGAGACGGGCGAGACGCTCACCGATGACGAACTCGCGGCCCTGCGCAACCACGATGCGATCTTCTTCGGCGCGTGCGGCGACCCGAGCGTGCCCTCGGGAGTCCTCGAGCGCGGGGTCATCCTCAAGATGCGCTTCGGGCTCGGCCACGCCGTCAACCTCCGTCCCGCGAAGCTCTTCGCCGGCGTCGAGAGTCCCCTCGCCGCCCGTCCCGCGATCGACTTCGTCGTCGTCCGCGAGGGCACGGAGGGCTCGTACACCGGCATGGGCGGCTCCGTGCGCACGGACACCCCGCACGAGGTCGCGACCGAGGTGTCGGTCAACACGTGGTACGGCGTCGAGCGGGCCGTGCGCGATGCCTTCGAGCGGGCGCAGGCCCGGCGGAAGAAGCTCACCTACGTCCACAAGCACAACGTCATGGTCCATGCCGGGCACCTGTGGCGCCGTGTCGTCGAGAAGGTCGGCGAGGAGTTCCCCGAGGTGGCCGTCAACTACGAGCACACCGACGCGTGCACGATCTACATGGTCACCGACCCCGAGCGCTACGACGTCATCGTCACCGACAACCTCTTCGGTGACATCCTCACCGACCTCGCCGCCGCGGTGACCGGGGGCATCGGCCTGGCCGCCTCGGGCAACCTCAACGTCGAGGGCACCGCGCCGAGCCTCTTCGAACCGATCCACGGTTCGGCGCCGGACATCGCCGGCAAGCAGATCGCCGACCCCACCGCGTCGATCCTCTCGGGTGCGCTCATGGCCTCCCACCTCGGACTCGACTCCGTGGCCGCCGCGATCGAGACGGCCGTCGAAGCCGATCTCGCCGAGCGCGACGGCACCCCGCGGACCACCGCCGAGGTGGGTGACGCGATCGCCGCCCGACTGGGGTGAACCGGGCGGCCGGGCCCGCGGGATGGATCGTTCGGGCCCGCCGGGACGGGCCCCGGGCGCCCGCCGGGGACACAGGTCACCTCGTCGCGGAGGGACGCCCCGCCTCGGCGCGGTGGGAGTCGACCCCCGATGGATGACCGGGTCGTCGGATGGACTACCCTGAGACGTGTTACGCCTCACAACTGGGAAAGAAGCTCTGATGACTGAATTCGCCGTCCTCAAGAACATCCAGCCGCAGCCTGAGCTGGTGCGCGAGGACATCAAGAAGGATCCCGGGTTCGGGCAGTACTTCACCGACCACATGGCCCACATCCGGTACACGAACGAGGACGGGTGGCAGGCCCACCAGGTCGAACCCTACGGTCCGATCGTCCTCGACCCGGCGGCCGCGGTCTTCCACTACGCGCAGGAGATCTTCGAGGGCCTCAAGGCCTACCGTCACGCGGACGGCTCGGTGTGGACGTTCCGCCCGGATCGCAATGCCGTGCGCATCAACCGCTCCGCCGAGCGCCTCGCGCTGCCGCAGCTGAGCGAAGAGGACTTCATCAACTCGCTCAAGGCGCTCGTGTCGACGGATGAGGCGTGGGTGCCGACGCCGGGCACCGACGGTGACGAGTCGAGCCTCTACCTGCGTCCGTTCATGATCGCCTCCGAGCGGTTCCTCGGTGTCCGGGCGAGCCACGAGGTCGACTACTACGTCATCGCCTCGCCTGCCGGCCCCTACTTCGCCGGCGGCATCAAGCCGGTGTCGATCTGGCTGTCGAAGAAGCTCAACCGCGCCGGCTCCGGCGGCACGGGCTTCGCGAAGTGCGGCGGCAACTACGCCTCGTCCCTCCTCGCCCAGCAGGAGGCGGCGGACAACGGCTGCCAGCAGGTGCTCTTCACCGATGCCGAGGAGCACAAGTACATCGACGAGCTCGGCGGCATGAACCTCATGCTCGTGACGAAGGACGGCAAGCTGCTCACCCCCGAGCTCAGCGACACGATCCTCGACGGTGTGACCCGGCGGTCCCTGCTCGACCTCGCCCCCGACCTCGGCCTCGAGCCCGTCGAGCGGCCGATCACCATCGAGGAGTGGCGTGAGGGAGCGGAGAACGGCGACATCGTCGAGGCATTCGCGTGCGGCACCGCCGCCGTCATCACGCCGATCGGCAAGCTCGTCTCCGACGAGTTCACGATCGACCACGGCGACGAGCCCGGGGAGAAGACGATGGCGCTGCGCAAGGCGCTGCTCGACATCCAGTACGGTCGCGCCGAGGACAAGAACAACTGGCTCGTGCGGCTCGCGTGAGGAGCTGAGCGCCACCTGCTCTCCGGGGGCGGATCCGGCTCGATGACCATCGTGGTCGCGAGCGGGATCCGCCTCTGTGCATATCAGGTGGGATTGGGTCCGGCACGCGTCGAGCGGGGTATCGCCCTGGCGCATATCCCGCCGCCGGCGCATGTTTTGCGCATCTGTGCGTTAAACGTTGTACTGTGTCCTCGTGACAGCCGCAGCCTCGACCTCGACGCCCACCGCCTCTGACGTCATCGCGAACCTGCCGTGGAAATGGAACACGCAGGGCGCGATCTTCCTCATCGGCGGTCTCGGCTTCATGTTCGACGCCTGGGACGTCGCCCTCAACGGATTCCTCATCCCCCTGCTCAGCGAGCATTGGGACCTGAGCGTCGGCGAGGCGGCATGGATCGCCACGGCCAACCTCATCGGCATGGCCCTCGGTGCCTTCGTCTGGGGCGGCATCGCCGATGTCATCGGCCGCAAGAAGGCATTCACGCTCACGCTCCTCGTCTTCTCGATCTTCACCGTCGCCGGAGCATTCGCGCCCGAGTTCGGGTGGTTCATCGCGTTCCGGTTCCTCGCCGGGTTCGGGCTCGGCGGATGCATCCCCGTCGACTACGCACTCGTCGGCGAGTTCACTCCGAGCAGGCACCGCGGACGCGTCCTCACCGCGATGGACGGCTGGTGGCCGATCGGCGCCTCACTGTGCGCGTTCGTCTCCGCGTGGCTGCTGACCATGGGCGATTGGCGGCTCATCATGCTCGTCATGATCATTCCCGCCCTGCTCACGGTCGCCGTGCGGTTCGGAATCCCCGAATCACCTCTCTATCTCGCCTCAGTCGGGCGCACAGCCGAGGCCGACGCCATCATCGCCAGGCTCGTCGAGCGCACGGGAGCGAACGTCACGACCTGGACGCACGACGTGCCAGCCGCGGTCTCCGCCCGCGACGGCCACGACAGCCTCGGCGAGGGGACCGGGCACCGCACCCAAGCTGATCGCACCCGGACTGACCACACCCGGACTGACGCTGCCGTTCTGCGGGAGGACGCGGCGATCACGCAGGGCAACTCCGCGGGCAGGCAGGGGGATCCTGCGGTCACCCCGGGTGACTCCTCGGGCATGGAAGGGAACTCCGCGGGTCTCATCACCTCCGTCAGTGGTCAGCTGCGGGCTGCCAGCGGTCAGCTCGTTCAGCTGTGGCAGTACTCGGCGAAGACGACGCTGGTGTCGTGGGCGCTCTTCGTCTCCGTCCTCCTTGTCTACTACGCGGCACTGACATGGCTGCCGGGGATCCTCAAGAAGCAGGGACTCGGCGACCAGGCGGCCTTCCTCGTCACCGGTGCGATGACCGCTGTCGGCATCCTCGGTGTCGTCGTCTCTGCGCTCGTCGTCGAGCGGCTCGGGCGCAAACTGGTGCTCGGGGTGACGGCGATCGTCTCGGCAGGTCTCCTCGTGTGCGTGGCCGTCTTCATCGAGGCCTCCGGATCGGAGCTGAGCTTCGCGGCGAAGGCGAGCATCATCGGCTTCGGATTCGTCATCCAGATCGCCATCCCGACGCTCTACACTTACGTCTCCGAGCTCTATCCGACCCGGCTGCGCGGCTCCGGCTTCGGCTGGGCGTCAGCGGCGTCGCGGATCGCCACCGGCATCGCCCCTCTGGTCTTCGGAGCGTTCATGTGGCCTGTGCTCGGTCTCGTCACGACGTTCGCCCTCACCGGGGTGCTCGTTGTCGCCGCCGTTGTGCTCATGGGGTTCCTCGCGCGGGAGACGACGGGGGAGAAGCTCGTCTGAGCCGGGCGTGACTGCCGATTCTGCGGTTGCTCCGGCGCGCCCTTGATTGCTGATGCTGCGACGCGACCGCGACTGTCGGTGCCGCGGCGACTCGGGTGAGAGGGGTGCCGGGCGTCCGACGCCCTGTCGCCCACTCCGTCGTCAGCGGACTGACCTGCGGTGACAGTGTTCGACGGGGTCGTGTCAGGACCGACCTCTAGGGTTGTGTCATGGAGTCGGAGACCGTTTCAGACGTCATCGCGGACATCGTCCGCTGGCGCGAAGCGCTGTCCGCCCTGCCTCCGGCGACGACCGAGCGTGAGGCGATCGAGCGGATCACCGCGCTCGAGGAGCTGACCTCGGCCGCCGCTGCCGCTCAGGCACGCGAGGCCCTCACCTTCGACATGCACCGCCGCAACCGGGAGGCCGAGGACGGTGTGCCCAGCGCACGGCAGGGCAGGGGAGTGGGCGCGGAGATCGGTCTCGCCCGCAAGGTGTCGCGTGCGCGCGGCAGCAAACTCATCGGATTCGCTCGCACCCTGCTCATGGACCTGCCGCACACGTACGCGGCCCTGTCGCAGGGAGAGATCTCGGAGGAGAAGGCTCAAGCCGTCGCGCGGGAGTCCTCCTGGCTGCCACGGGAGAAGAAGCAGGAGCTCGATGAGCAGATGGCCGATCGTCTCGCCGAGGTGGGGGTGGGGCGCCTCAGCAGCGAAGTGCGGATGCTGGCACAGAAGCTCGACCAGGTCGCGGCCGTCGACCACCTCGATCACTGCACGACCGAACGCCGCGTCACCGTCCGACCGGCTCCGGGCAACATGGCCTACCTCACCGCATTCCTGCCGATGCAGCAGGCTGTCGCCGCATTCGCGAATCTCTCGACATCGGCGGCAGCGCGAGTGGGAACCGGTGCATCCGGTGGCAGCACGCAGAGCCAGACGATGGCGGACCTGCTCGTCGAGCGCGTGACCGGGCAGGAGAGCGCCGATGCGGTCCCGCTCGACGTGCTCGTCGTGATGAACGACGAGACGATGTTCGACGCCGGCGACGACCCGGCGTGGCTGCCGGGATTCGGCCCGATTCCGGCCGGTGCGGCACGGTCGCTCATCGCCGAGAACGACGCGGGCGTGTTCCTGCGCAGGCTCTACACTCGGCCCGCCGATGGTCAGCTGGTCGCCATGGATTCGAAGCGCCGGGAGTTCGGGGGCCTGCTGCGCCAGATGGTCCTCGTCCGCGATGACGTGTGCCGGACTCCGTGGTGCGACGCCCTGATCAAACATGCCGACCATGCCACGCCTGTCGCTGATGGCGGAGCCACCACCTGGGACAACGCTTCAGGATTGTGCGCCGCCTGCAATTACACGAAGGAGCTCGCGGGGTGGAGGCACCGAGCCACCGCCGACGAACTCATCGTCACGACGCCGACCGGCCACCGATACACAGTGAGAACCCGCCCGATCGACGGTCGAAGATCGAGCGTCGGACGACAACCGAATGCCCGCGACCCGGGCGGCGAGAGAGAAGCAGGCGAGGCAGAAGCGCGTGGGAGTGAACTCGTCACGTCAGAGGTCTCGGAAGAGGCGAACTCACATGTCATCTGGCAGATCATCGAAGCATTTCCGGTGTCGCCGGAGTCCAGATGGCGCATCACCGGCGAGTTCACCGCGGCACTGACTCGAGGGGACCGGTCTGTCGTGACTCCGCACGATCGAGAACAGTCACCGGGTGGTCAATGCGGGACGTCGGGTCGGCGACGGCGGAGAGCGCCGCGAGCGAGTCGGCGGCCGGGGGAGAGCACGGTCGAGTCTCGGCTGGCCAGAGAGGTCGAGGCACGGACAGGTGCCTGATGACGCGCGGCTGTCGACCGGCAGCCCGATGTCGACCGGCAGCCCGATGTCGACCGGCAGCCCGATGTCAACCGGCAACCCGAAGTCGAATCGCAGCTCCCTGACGATTCTCTCGCCAGACTGCGACATCAGTTTGCCTGGTGTTCAGTGCAATGACTACTCAAGTCGTTAAGGTTGTAGTATGAACGACCTTCCCGGGACCGGGGCACCGACGGCCGCGGACGCAACACTGCCTGTCGAACTCGTGTGGGGGCTTCCCGGCGGCCTCGGCGACACGTGGGAGCCGGTGGCATCGGCCGCCGGCGTGCACGGTGTGCTTCCGCCCCCGGACGAAGTCGGCGAACTCTACGGCGCCGCCGCCGCAGAACCGCCGCTCAACGAGGATCCGAAGTACGCGGCGCACTTCGCGAAGGTCTACGACGCCTCGGTGCGCAAGGGCCAGGTCCTCACCGCCCTCGTTCGCTCGGCCGGCGACGGCAGACTCCGCGCGATCGCCTACGGCCACTTCTGGGCATGGCAGGAGCAGAACTACGAATGGGCCTACGAACTCCGCGACCGCCTCGGCGACGCCGCCCCGACGCTCGAATGGACATTCGCACTCAACCTCCTCGCCCGCGACCCTCGCCTGCGGGCCTCCGGCCTCGGGCGCATCACCCTCGTGACCTGGCTGAGCGCGATCGCCGGCTACGGCTGCTGGCTGCAGACCGATGACATCGACAGCCCCGCGCGCCGCCTCTACGAAAGTCTCGGCTTCACCGCGCTCGGGCACGGACCCCAGGCCCCCAACGGTCGCCCCGGCCTCGTCTTGCACCGCCCACCGCTGTGACCCCGCCGCTGTGACCCATACCACTTCGAGAGACGCGATCTGAGTCGAAAGTCACTCGGCTGAGCTGGCAGGATGGAAGCATGAACAGTGCTTCGCCGGAATCCAGTGTCCAGTCTCCCGAACCCGACGATGAGAACCTCTGGCTCGAGGCCATCGACGGCGATGAACAGCTCGCCTGGGTCCGCGACCAGAACGCTGCCACCCTCGAACACTTCCGCGACGGACTCTTCGACCAGATGTCCGACGAGATCCTCACGGCTCTCGACTCCGACGACCGAATCCCCATGGTCACCAAACGCGGCGACCACTACGTCAACTTCTGGCGCGACAAGGACCACCCGAAGGGCATCTGGCGCCGCACCACCTGGGACAGCTATGCCTCCGAGGACCCGGAGTGGGACGTCCTCCTCGACGTCGACGAACTCGCCCGCACCGAAGACACTCCATGGGTCTGGGCCGGTGCCTCGGTGCTGCGCCCCGACCACACTCGGGCCCTCGTGTCGCTCTCGCCCGACGGCGGCGACGCCCACCGGGTGCGCGAGTTCGACCTCGTGACGAAGACCTTCGTCGCCGACGGCTTCGACATCCCCGCCGCGAAGACCCGTTTCGCGTGGCTCGACGCCGACACGATCCTCGTGGCCACGGACACCGGACCCGACTCGCTGACCACCTCGTCCTACCCCCGCCAGGCTCGCGCCCTGCGCCGCGGGCAGGCGATCGCCGAGGCCCCCATCGTCGCCGAAGTGCCCCGCGACCACGTCGCGATCTTCGTCGGCAGCGACGTCGGCGCCCCGCAGCAGCGGACCCGCGACCGCGCCGTCGTCATCGACGCCATCGACTTCTTCAACTCGACGGCCAGCTTCATCGACCTCGACGACATCAGGGCCGACGGCGGCAGCCTGCCGGCGACCGCCTCGGCGTGGGAGGACGCCTGGATCAGCGTCGACGTTCCGACCGACGTCTCCGTCGGCGTCGACGACGACCACGTGCTCTTCCGGCCGCAGACGGCCTGGGATGCCGGGGACGTCGTCGTTCCCGCCGGCGGCCTCGCCGTCGCCCCCACCGCCGAGGTCAAGGCGGGCACGATCCGACCTCGCGTCATCTTCGCGCCCGACGACCACACCGCCCTGGGATCCTGGGCGAAGACCCGTGACTTCCTCGTCCTCGAACTCCTCCGCGACGTCCAGTCCGAACTCCTCGTCCTCGACCCCGCCGCCGACTTCGCGTCGACGCCGCTGCCGGGAGTGCCCGCGAACCACATGGTCAGCCTCAGCCCCGTCGACCCCGACGACGACGCGACGGCCAACGACTTCTGGCTCGTCAGCACCGGGTTCCTCACCCCGTCGACCCTGTCCTACGGCAGCCTCGGCGGCGCCCGCGACGCGGCAAGCACCAACCCTGACCCGGCAGGCACCGACCGCGACGCGGCAGGCACCGACGGCGCGGACACCGCCGTCATCAAATCCTCGCCCGCGCTCTTCCCCGCCACCGGATTCAGCGTCGAACAGCACTTCGCGACGAGCGCCGACGGGACCCGGATCCCGTACTTCCAGATCGCCGAGGAGGGACTCACCCTCGACGGCGCCAACCCGACCCTCCTCGACGGCTACGGCGGATTCGAAGTCAGCCGCACCCCCGTCTACTCGCCGATCGTCGGCCTCGGCTGGCTGTCGCGGGAGACGACGGGCGACTCGTCGCTGCCGGCGGGCAGGAAGGGCGTCTACGTGCTGGCCAACATCCGCGGCGGCGGAGAGTACGGTCCGGTGTGGCACACCTCGGCGATGCGGGAGAACCGGATGCGCGCCTACGAGGACTTCTCCGCCGTCGCCCGCGACCTCATCGACCGCGGCGTCACCCGCCCGGCGAACCTCGGCTGCGCCGGGGGATCGAACGGCGGCCTCCTCGTCGGGAACATGCTCACGCAGTACCCGGAGCTCTTCGGCGCCGTCTCCTGCGGCGTGCCGCTGCTCGACATGCGCCGCTACACGAAGCTGAGCGCCGGCTACTCGTGGAAGGCCGAATACGGTGACCCCGACGTGCCGGAGGACTGGGAGTTCATCCGCACCTTCTCGCCGTACCACCTCCTCGCCGCCGACGTCGACTATCCGCCGGTCCTCTTCTGGACGGCCACCTCGGATGACCGGGTCGGACCCGTCCAGGCGCGGAAGATGGCCGCCCGCATGCAGGCGATGGACATCCCCGACGTCTGGTTCTTCGAGGACACCGAGGGCGGGCATGCGGCGGCCTCGGACAACAAGCAGGCGGCGTTCGTCCGGGCGCTGAGCTACCGCTTCCTCTGGAGGTCCCTGACCGGACAGTGACCGAGTGACCGGACTGGCCGCCTCACGTGGGGCGGCGTAGCGTGGAACCATGACGAATGAGACCCAGCAGTTCCACGCCGAATACAAGGTGATCGGCGGCAAACTCGTCGTCGCCGACGTCGAGACCGACGGGCAGGTCATCACCGGCCTGCAGATCTCCGGCGACTTCTTCCTCGAACCCGAGGACGCCTACTTCGATCTCGCTCCCGCGCTCATCGGGGCAAGCGTCACCGCCGACAACACGCAGCTGCGCGACCGCCTCGACGCGGCCCTGGCTGCGTACGGGTCCGAACTCGCGATGCACGGCTTCTCCACCGCCGATGTCGCCACCGTCGTGCGCCGCGCCCTCGGCTCGGCCGCGAACTTCACCGACTTCGACTGGCAGCTCATCCGCGGCGACGTCCTGCCCACGCGAGTCAACGTCGCCCTCGACCAGGTCCTCCTCGAAGAGGTCTCCGCCGGTCGCCGGGCGCCGACCCTGCGGTTCTGGGAATGGGACGACACCGCCACCGTCATCGGCGCCTTCCAGTCCTACGCCAACGAGATCCGGCCGGCAGGCGTCGAGAAGTACGGTGTCGAGGTCGTGCGCCGGATCTCCGGCGGCGGGGCGATGTTCATGGAAGGCGGCAACTGCATCACCTACTCGATGTTCGTGCCGCCCTCGCTCGTCGCCGGTCTCGACTACCAGGAGTCCTACGTCTTCCTCGACCAGTGGGTGCTCGCGGCCCTGCAGGGTCTCGGCGTCGACGCGTTCTACAAGCCCATCAACGACATCTCCTCGACGGCCGGGAAGATCGGCGGTGCCGCGCAGAAGCGCCTGCGCGACGGCACGCTGCTCCACCACGCGACGATGAGCTACGACATCGACGCGGACAAGATGGTCGAGATCCTGCGCATCGGCGAGGCGAAGCTCTCGGACAAGGGCGTGGCGAGTGCGAAGAAGCGCGTCGACCCGCTGCGCAGCCAGACGGGGGAGTCCCGCGAGGCCATCATCGACACGATGGCCCGGACCTTCATCGACCGCTACGGCGCCACCGAGGACACGTACACCGAGGCGGAGCTGACCCGCGCGCGCGAGCTCGTCACCGAGAAGTTCGGCACCGAGGCATGGACGCACCGGGTCCCGTGAGCATGCCCGGCACGATCGTCGCCCTCGGCGGGGGCGGGTTCTCGATGTCCGAGACCGGGGAATCGGCGATCGACGACTGGCTGCTCGCGCGGGCCGGGGCGAACCGGCCAGGCCGCCTGCCCGCCGTCTGCTTCATCCCCACCGCCGCCGGCGACAGCCGTGACTACTGTGAGCGCTTCGAGGCGGCCTTCGCAGGCCGGGCGCGCACCCGCGTGCTCTCCCTGTTCGGGCAGAACCCATGGGACTACGCGCACCCGGAGATGCTGCTCGACATGGATCTCGTCTACGTCGGCGGGGGATCGACGGTCAACCTGCTCGCCCTGTGGCGGCGCCACGGCGTCGACACCGTGCTGCGCAGAGCCGCGGCCGACGGTACGATCCTCGCCGGCATCAGTGCGGGCGCGAACTGCTGGTTCGAGGGCTCCTCGACGGACTCGTTCGGTCCGCTCGCCCCGCTGCGCGACGGCCTCGGGTTCCTCGCCGGCAGCGCCTGCCCGCACTTCCACGGAGAGGAGGGCCGCGCCGACTCCTTCCGCACCTGGATCGGCGAAGGTGCACTGCCGGGGCCGGGGTACGGCATCGACGACGGCACGGCACTCGTCTTCGAGGACGGAACGCTCACCTCGGCGCTCACCGAGGAACCGGGCGCCGGAGCCCTCCTCATCGACCGCGCCTCCGAAACCCCCGTGGCGACGACCCGGCTGGGCGGGCCGACATGATCCGGCGGAAGCTCTCACCCGAAGAGCGCTGGGAGCGCAGCCAGCGGCGGGAGGCGATCGCCCTCATCGTCGTTTCGGGAGTCTTCGTCCTCTTCGGCGGAATCCTGGCCCTGACCGGCGAGGTCGTCGCGATCCTCGTCATCCTCTTCTTCTCCGGCTGCCTGCTCGCCGGCATCATGCGCCTGCCGCGGGTGAGTGCGCGCACCGCTCTGCTGGCCTGCATTCTCGGGTGCTTCGGCTTCGCGGCCGCGTGCGCCGGGATCCTCATCCTCGCCCTGACCGGAGTGCCGTTCGATTCCGCGTACCTCTCCCAGCGAACCCTCGCGCTTATCGCCGCGGTCGGCGTCGTGTTCTTCGGCGGGGGCGGCATCCTGCTGGCCGTCCTCGCCTGGCGGAACCGCTCCGGACCGAACGCATCACCGCCTCGGTGACTCTGTAGGATTGTGGCGAACGTCGTCCTCAACCTCCAAGGAGCACCATGCGCCAGGTCGAACCGTCCGTTGAACTGCTCGCCAAGCCCAGCATCGATTGGGAGGCGATGAGGACCTACCTCGACGACGTCGGCGGCTCCTCATGGGCGGATCGGGTCGAAGCCGCCGAGTCCCCGGACGCCGAGGATCTCCTCGAGTTCTCCGGCCGCATGTGCTACCGCTCGTGGGAGCCGGGACTCAACCCCAACGTCTCGCGGGTGCGCACGGATTCGGCCTCGTACCTCGGCAACGTCATCTCCTCCCAGCACGGATCGGTCCTCGAGCACGCGAACTTCACGTTCGTCCTCCACAACGTCTCGCGCGTGCTCACCCACGAGCTCATCCGCCACCGCGCCGGATCCGCGTTCTCGCAGGAGTCGCTGCGCTACGTCCGCCTCGCCGACATTCCGTTCTGGTTCCCCGACTGGGCGCGTGAGGACCCCGAGCTCATGGAGCGCTCCCTCCAGGTGCTCGACACCCTCGAGGAGCACCAGAAGTGGATGGCCGAGCACTTCGGCCTCGACGAGGAGGGCACGAAGTTCGCGCACAAGAAGCACATGACGTCGTTCATGCGCCGCTTCGCGCCCGAGGGCCTGGCCACCGGCATCGTCTACACCGCGAACCTCCGCTCCCTGCGCCACGTCATCGAGATGCGCACCGCGAAGGGCGCCGAGGAGGAGATCCGCCTCGTCTTCAACAAGATCGGTGAGATCATGCAGGCCGAGGCCCCCGCGATCTTCGCCGACTACGAGATCGTCGACGGGGAATGGATCCCCGGGACCCGCAAGGCCTGAGAACCCCGCACCCACCGCCACCGAGGAGAGGCACCGTTATGGCTGACATCTTCAACGCCGAACTCAGCCCCGGCAAGCTCGAGGTCATCACGACCTGGGTGGCCGGGCAGGACTGGGCGGCCGACCTCGATCTCGAGCGGCAGCCGCTGGAGCAGGTGACCTCCTACCGCCTCGACGACCCCGCCGGTGAGGTCGGGCTCGAGGTCCACATCGTCTCCAGCGGCGCGCGCACGTTCCAGGTGCCGCTGACGTATCGCGGGGCGCCTCTCGACGGCGCCGAGGAGGCCCTCATCACGACGATGGACCACTCCGTGCTCGGCACCCGCTGGGTCTACGCGGGCATGGGCGACCCCCTGTTCCGGCGGCGGCTCGATGCGACGATCGCCACCGCGGGCACCGGAGCCAAGCAGTACCTCGTCGACGACGAGGGCAACCGCGTCGAGGAGATCACCGAGGTGGCCCATGTCCACGGCACCGGCCCGCTCGTCGGCGCCGGCGACGTCGATCTCCTCACCGAACTCACCCTCGACTCACCGCTCGAAGGCACCGAGTCCGGCCTCCTCCTCGGCCGCTGGCCGGGTCAGGAGCACTCGGTCGTCCTCGCGGTCATGGAGTGAGCTGAACCGGGCCGGCTGACCTCGGGTCCGCTCAGCGGCAGCGCCTGAGGTCGATGATCGTCATCCCGGCGCTCTGCCGGCTCGGATCATCCATGTCGAGCATCGCCTGGGGTGCCTCGTCGAGGCCGATGACGTCGGCGACGAGGTCCTGCGGCCGCAGATCGCCTGCGGTCACGAGGTCGACGAGCTCGGGATATTCGGCGGCGGCCATGCCGTGGGACCCGAGGATGCTGAGTTCGCGGGCGATGACGCGGGGGACATCGACGACGGGCTCGCCGTCGAGCAGCCCGATCTGCACATGCCTGCCCAGCGGTGCCAGGGAGGCGATCGCCGAGGTGATCGTGTCCTGCCGTCCCAGGGCATCGACGGTCACCGCGACCCCGTCCGGGCAGTCGTCGGCGAACTGCGCGACCACCTCGGCGGCAAGCTCATGCGGGCCGAGATCGCGGGCATCCACCGTCCGGCTCGCCCCGAGCTCCCGCGCCCGCGCGAGCGCAGGCTGACTGACATCGACGGCGATGACCTGCGCTCCGACCGCACGGGCGATCATGATCGCCGAGAGCCCCACCCCGCCGCAGCCGAACACCGCGACGGTCTCGCCTGCGGTGAGCTCCGCGCGGACGCGGAGGCCGTGGAAGGCCGTGGCGAAGCGGCAGCCGAGGCCGACGACCGCGGCGGCCGGCAGCTCCTCGGGCACGGCGACGAGGTTGGCGTCGGCGTGGTGGATGACGACCTGATCGGCCCACGATCCGAAATGCGTGAAGCCCGGCTGCGTCTGATCGGGGCAGACCTGCGCCTGGCCCGAGCGGCACCACCGGCAGGTCCCGCACCCGCAGACGAAGGGCACCGTGACCCGCTGACCGATGGGGAATCCCGCGACCTCCGGTCCCGCCGAGGCGACCCGACCGACGAGCTCATGCCCGGGCACATGGGGCAGACTCACCGTCGAATCATGACCTGACCAGGCGTGATGATCGCTTCGGCAGACTCCGGTGGCTTCGACGTCGAGGACGACGCCGTGCTCCGGGGCCACGGGCGCGGGGAGGTCGCGGACCACGGGTGGCGTGGAGAACTCCTCGATGACGACGGCGCGCATATCGGTCAGCGGGGGTGGATGTCGGCGGTCGCGAGGGCATCGAGGAGGCGGCGCCGCAGCGCCTGGGCCCGGTGGGAGAACTCCTGCTGCCGGTTCATGTACTCGGCCTTGCCGGCGGCGGTCTCGATCGCGACGACGCCGTAGCCCCAGCCGCGCAGATCGTAGGGGGAGGCCTCCATGTCGAGGGTGCGGATGTCGAGCGCGAGGTCGAAGCAGTCGAGGACGAGGGGCGAGGGGGCGATCGGTCCGATCTTCATCGCCCACTTGTAGAGGTCCATACCGGCGTGGAGGCACCCCGGCTGTTCGGTCGTGACCATGCCCGCCCGGGTCGGCTGCAGCGTGTTGAGCGGTACGGCGGCCGGGGTGAAGAAGCGGAACGCATCGTGGTGGGTGCAGCGGATGCGGTGTCCTTCGACGACGGCGTCGGTCTCGGCGGGGCTGAGCCGCAGCGGCACCTGCTGGTGGCGGCGCTCCTCGTCGCTGAGGCGGTAGACCATCGCCCATTCGTGGAGACCGAAGCACCCGAAGTTCGCCTCCCGGTGGAGGGTCGAGTCGAGGAGTGAGGCGATGAACCTCGCCCCGTCGCCGCGGTCGGCTCGCCAGGACTCGAGGTCGACCTCGGCGCAGGAGCCGGTGGGATCGGTGCGGTACCACCGGCGGTCGAAGCACTCGCGGTCCGCAGGGGTGTCGAGGGCGAGTCGGACGCTGACCCCCGGGTTCCACTTCGCCACCTGGCCGGGCTTGAACGGGTAGTAGGTGAAGAGGAAGTCCTCGACCGGGTGCTTCTCCCCGCTCAGCCGCCGCGCCGTGTGGGCGTCGGTGCGGGAGGCGACCGCGGCCTCGTGCTCGGTACGCAGGGTCCGCCACACCGAGGCGGGCAGCTCGGTGCCGGGCAGGATCCTTCCGGGCAGGGCCGGGTCGGCGGTCGCGGGCAGGGTCGAAGTCACCGTCCCATTGTCCCAGACCGCTTGGTCCCGCGCATCGCAGGCGCCGTCAGCGGATCCTCCGGCCATGGGTGCTTGGGGTAGCGGCCGCGGTTCTCGGCGCGCACGTGCGGGTAGGCGTTCGCCCAGAACGAGGCGAGGTCGCTCGTCACCGCGAGCGGCCGCCCGGCCGGTGAGAGCAGGTGGAGGACGACGGGAATCCGCCCCTCGACCACCCGGGGGACCGCGGTCCACCCGAAGACCTCCTGGAGTTTGACGGCGAGGACCGGCCCCGATGGATGGTCGTCTCCGTCATCGGCCTCGTCCGGGTCGGGATAGGCGAGGGTGATCCGGGAGCCGCTCGGCACCTCGAGCGCGGTGGGCACGAGCTCGTCGAGGCGGGCCGCCTCCGGCCACGGCAGCAGGGTCCGCAGCGCGCCGATGAGGTCGACCTGGGACGGATCGGCACCCCGAGCCATCCGGTCGAGCGCGGCCGGACACCACTGCGGGAGGTTCTGCGCCAGGTGCGACCACCGGACATCGGGCCACGGTAGTCCGAGGACTCCACGGAGCAGACCGAGGCGACCCCGCAGCTGCTCGAACGTCGCACTCGGCCGCAGCACCTCGCGTGCCCCGCGCTCCTCGACGGAGGCGGCGATCGCCTCTCGTGCGAGCTCGAGGCTCGCCGGAATCGGGGTCGACGTCAGCTCGATCGCGCCGAGGCGGGCCTGCCGGACCGCACGCACCCGCCCCTCATCGAAGGACGCGGTCTCCGTCGTCGTCAGCAGACCCGCCCCGGCGAGTTCCGCGGTGTCGGCGTCGATGGGCACTGCGGCCCGGATGATGGGGCGACCGCCGGCAAGGCCGACCTCGGCGATCGCCACCCACTCGCTGCCGGTCAGCGAGGAGTCACGGGGCAGGCTCGCGGCCGTGCCCGAAGCGAGGAGGTAATCGGCATGGGCGGCGCTGCGGAGTCGCGCGATCTGATGCGGGAAGGCCAGGGCAACGACGAGGCCGAGGTCAGCGGTCCGCAGGGAGCCTCGGCCCGCGCCGCTGCCCTCGCGCGCCGGAGAACCGGCGGCAGAGTCGTCGTCGGCAGAGTCGGCGGTCCCGAAGTGTGCGGCGAGCCGGGAGAACCGGTCGGTCTCGCTGCGGAAGCGCCGATCCGATCGGAGATCGCGCAGCAGCGCCGTGAGGTCGGCTCCGGGCGCGCGGCGATCGGATTCGATGACGGCGATGGCTTCGGCGGCCGCGCGGGGTCCGAGCATCGCGGCACCGTCGAGCAGTCCGCGAGCCGCCCACACCGAGGCGGGGATCCGCGCGATCGCCCGCCCGAGCTCCGTCACGGAGAGGTCAGCGACGGAGAGGTCTGAGCCGGCCGTCGAACCGTTGACCTCGACCGCCCCGAGTCCGACGAGGCTGCCCACCGCCCGCCGCAGCGCCGTCGCCGGGAGCGGGTCGGGAAGCAGGTCGAGGTCACCGCCCCACACCGCGAGGTCGAGGACGGCCCCGGTGAGGTCCGAGGTCGCGATCTCCGGTGCAGTGTGGTCGGGCAGCGCCGCCCACTCGGCCTCGGACAGGCAGCGATAGGCGACGCCGGGACCGAGCCGTGCCGCACGGCCCGCACGCTGCCGACCTGAGGCCTTCGACTCCCGCGTGGTGACGAGGCCGGACATCTGACGCTTCGTGTCGAGCAGGGGTCCGCGGGCGAGTCCCGAATCGACGACGATGCTCACCCCGGGGACGGTGAGCGCCGACTCCGCCACCGAGGTGGTGACGATGATCCGGCGCTCGGCCGCGGCGCTGTGTTCAGTGCTGCCGGCGGTGCTGGCACTGCGCGGTCGGAGGATCGCGTCCTGCTCCTTCGCCGGTGTCTGTCCGGTGAGGGTGTGGACGGTCACGGCCTCCGACCGGTCGAGGAGCGCGGTGATCCGGGCCGCTGCCTCGGTGACCTCTCGAGCGCCCGGGACGAAGACGAGGACGTCGCCCGCCTCCGTCGATCCACCGGCACGGTCGGATCCACCGGCGGCGTCGAGCGCCTCCACCGTCGTCCGCGCGACATGGTCGAGGAAGCCGCGGCTCACCCCGCGGGCATCGAGCGCCCGCTCCGGCGGCGGGGCCCAGACGATGTCGAGGGGATGCGGCTGCGCCTCCACGGACAGCACGGGCGCAGGGTCGGCGGACGTGCCGAGCCGCTGCGCCCACTGTGCCGCATCGAGGGTCGCCGACATGACGACGAGACCGAGGTCCTCGCGCAGGTCGATGAGCTCCCGGCACATCGCGAACGTGAGATCCGTGTCGAGCTGGCGCTCGTGGACCTCGTCGAGGATGACGGCGGAGACCCCGGAGAGTTCGGGATGGGACAGCAGGCGGCGCAGCAGCACGCCCGTCGTGACGAACTCGATCTGCGTGCCGGCCGACACCGCCGACTCGCCGCGGACCGTGAAACCGACATCCTCGCCGAGGCGGGTCCCCGTCAGCTGGGCGAGCCGGCGCGCCGCGGCACGGGCGGCCATCCGTCGCGGCTGGGTGACGATGACGCGACCGGCCGTCCGGCCCAGGTCCCCGGTCCGGCTCAGCGACGCACGCAGGTGTTCGGCGATGAGCGGGGGCACGAGTGTCGTCTTGCCGGTTCCGGGAGGGGCCTCGACGACGAGTCGCGGATACGCCTCGGCCGGCGGCAGCTGCCCGAGGAGTGCAGAGGCGGGCAGTCCGGCGCCGATCGTCTCGAGGTCGAAGGAGTGCATGCCCCCAGTCTCTCAGGACGCAGCCGGTCTCTCAGGACTCAACAGACCTCTCAGGACCCAGCCGGCCCGATCCGTGCGAGGGCGGTGAGCGCGCGGTCGCGCACCCGCGCGGGACGACCACCGGCCAGCGCGAGCGCGGAGGCCAGACTCGCGACCCGCTGGATGACCTGCGGGGCGATGCGGCGTCGGCGCGCATAGAGCCCGAGCGCCGCGTCCGGCGGATGGGTGTTGAGGAGGCCAGCGAGGGCAACGGCGTCGCAGATCGATTCGCAGGCCCCGCGTCCGAGGTTCGGCTGCATCGCATGCGCGGCGTCCCCGATGAGCACGGTGCGCCCGCGGACGAACGACGTCAGCGGCCGAGACACGTGGATGCCGCTGATGACCGTCTGGTCGGGCGTCGCCGCCGCGAGCACCTCGGCGACCGGGGCCGGGAAGGAGCGCGCCGCAGCGCGGAGGCGGTCGAGTCCGTCGGCGACCGAGGAGAACCGCTGCTCGGGGAACGCGGCGAACCAGTTCGTCCGCCGCCCCGAAGACGCCTCTACACCCGGCAGCGGGGTGATCCCGACGAGCATGCGCTCGCCCCAGTATTCGGTGACTCCACTTCCGGAGAGATCCGCGTCGACGACCCCGCGGATGACGGTGAGCGCAGGCTTCCGCGGACCCGAGCGCGCACCCCACACAGCAGTTCGGACCGTGCTCCGGGCACCGTCGGCCCCGACGAGGACATCGGCGTCCAGGGCCTCGGGAGCGACCGCCTCGGCGGGGGAGAGCCGGGTCGTCGCCGGTCGGGCGGCGGTGAGCACGGCATGGAGCTGCGCGCGACCGATCATCACCGCGCTGAGGCGGGGGACCCGGGCCAGTGGACGGCCGTCGGCGGTGAGGATCCGCGCCGCATCGACCCTGATGCCGGCGGCCTCGATCGCCGGTCCGAGACCGGCGGACCGCAGCGCGGCCATCGCCTGCGGGAACAGCGCGAACGCCGTATCGAGGACGGAGGCGGCCGGGTCGCGTTCGTGGACGGTGACCGACCAGTCGGGTCGGTCGAGGGTCGCGGCGAGCGTCGCGCCTGCGATCCCGCCGCCGATGATCCGCACCGTCGTCATGGCTTCAGGGTAGCGCGACCATCGCCGCCTCGGCGATTAGACTGGGGGCCATGCGTATTGCGAGATTTGTGCACAAGGACGAACCCGCCTACGGAGTCGTCGAAGGCGACGTTCCGCCGATCGAGGACGGGACATGGGACACCTCGGGCCTCAGCCTCGCCGTCCTCGACTCCGACCCGTTCTTCTCCCCGGCCCAGTCGACGGGTGAGCGGCTGAAGTTCGACGACGTCCGCCTCGTCTCGCCGATCCTGCCGCGGTCGAAGGTCATCGGCGTCGGCCGCAACTTCGCCGACCATGCCGCCGAGCTCGGCAACGACGTGCCCACCACACCGGTGACGTTCATCAAGCCGAACACCTCGGTCATCGGCCCCGGCGACCCCATCCGCCTGCCCGCGATCAGCGAATACGTCTCCTACGAAGGCGAACTCGCCGTCATCATCGGCCGGGTCGCCAAGGGCGTCCGGGCGGAGGACGCGATGGACCACGTCCTCGGCTTCACCGCCGCCAACGACGTCACCCTGCGCGATCTCCAGAAGTCCGACACCCAGTGGACCCGCGCGAAGGGCTTCGACACCTCGTGCCCGCTCGGCCCGTGGATCGAGACCCAGCTCGACGTCGACGACGCGACCATCCGCTCGTGGGTCAACGGCGAGCTCAAGCAGGACGGCACGACCGCGGACTTCATCTTCGACATCCCCACGCTCATCGAGCACATCTCGGAGACGATGACCCTGCTGCCGGGCGACGTCATCCTCACCGGCACCCCCGCCGGAGTCGGGCGGATCGTCGCCGGGGACCGCGTCGACATCGCGATCGACGGACTCGGCGTGCTCACCAACCCCGTCATGGACGCCTGAGCACACCACCGCCTCGGCGGCCCCACCATCACACCTGACCAGCACCATCACACCACCGAAGGATCGCCCGTGACCGTCAAAGTCCGCTTCTGCCCATCACCCACCGGAACCCCGCACGTCGGCATGGTTCGCACCGCGCTGTTCAACTGGGCGTACGCCAAGCACACCGGCGGCACGTTCGTCTTCCGCATCGAGGACACCGACGCCGCCCGCGACTCGGAGGAGAGCTTCGGCCAGGTCGTCGAGGCGATGAAGTGGCTCGGCCTCGACTGGGACGAGGGCATCGAGGTCGGCGGACCCGACGCCCCCTACCGCCAGTCGCAGCGCGGTGACATCTACGCAGACGTCATCGAGAAGCTCAAGGCCGCACGTCTCATCTACGAGTCGTACTCGACGAACGAGGAGGTCGAGGCCCGGCACCGGGCGGCCGGACGGGATCCCAAGCTCGGCTACGACGGCTTCGACCGCGACCTCACGGCCGACCAGATCGCCGCATTCCGCGCGGAGGGCCGCGAGCCCGTGTGGCGGGTGCGGATGCCCGATAACGACATCACGTTCACCGACCTCGTCCGCGGCGACATCACGTTCAAGGCCGGCACGATCCCCGACTTCGTCGTCGTCCGTGCGAACGGGCAGCCGCTCTACACGCTCGTCAACCCCGTCGACGATGCCCTCATGGGCATCACGCACGTGCTGCGCGGTGAGGATCTGCTCTCGTCGACGCCGCGCCAGATCGTCCTCTACGAAGCGCTCAAGGCCATCGGCATCGCCGAGGCGACCCCGCAGTTCGGTCACCTGCCCTACGTCATGGGGGAGGGGAACAAGAAGCTGTCGAAGCGCGACCCCGAGTCGAACCTCTTCCTCCACCGCGAGAACGGGTTCATCCCCGAAGGGCTCATCAACTACCTCGGGCTGCTCGGCTGGTCGATCGGACCCGACCGCGACGTCTTCACCGTCGAGGAGTTCACGCAGGCTTTCGACGTCCACGACGTCCTGCCCAATCCGGCGCGCTTCGACATCAAGAAGGCCACGGCGATCAACGCCGATCACATCCGGATGCTCGCCCCCGCCGACTTCCGTGATCGTCTCATTCCGTACCTCCAGGCCGCCGAGGTGCTTGCCGAGGAGCCGACGGACGCTCAGCTGGCGATCCTCGACGAGGCGGCGCCGCTCGTGCAGACCCGGATGAACCTCCTCGGCGAGGCGCCTGACCTGCTCGCCTTCCTCTTCACCCCCGACGACGAACTCGTCATCACCGAGGACGGCCTGAAGACCCTCAAGGACTCCGCGCCGGAGGTGCTCGCCGCCGCGCTCGAGGTCCTCGAGGGTGTCGACGACTGGACGACGGAGAACCTGCAGGCGGTGCTCGAGGCCAAGCTCGTCACGGAGATGGAGATCAAGCCGCGCTTGGCCTACGGTCCGCTGCGGGTCGCCGTCTCCGGCCGCCGCGTCTCCCCGCCGCTCTTCGAGTCGATGGAGATCCTCGGCAAGGACTCCTCGCTCGCGCGCCTGCGGGCTCTGGCGGCGCAGCTGTGAACGTCGAGGAGAGGCACCGCGGGGGACTGCACTTCCGCGATGTGACGATCACCGTCCCGCTCGACCACTTCTCCCGGCTGACGGACGCACCGGCATTGGCCGGTCACCCGGGGGTCGCCTCGGCGGAGATCGAGGTGTTCGCGCGGATCGTCGCCGACGAGGCCGAGAGCACGAAGCCCTATCTCGTCTTCCTCCAGGGTGGGCCCGGTTTCGAGGCACCCCGTCCGACGACCCCGGTGGGCGGGGGATCGTGGCTGGCCAGGGCGCTCGAGGACTTCCAGGTCGTCATGCTCGACCAGCGAGGGACGGGGAAGTCGAGCCCGATCGGCTCGGTCGACGGCGCGATCACCGGCCTCGACATGCTCAGCGGCGCTGAGCCGGAGGCGATCGCCGAGGTGCTCAGCTGCTATCGCGCGGACTCGATCGTCGAGGATGCGGAAATCCTGCGCACCGCGCTCGGCGTCGAGACGTGGTCGCTGCTCGGGCAGTCGTTCGGCGGATTCACCGCGCTGCGCTACGTCTCCGCGCACTCCGAGTCGCTCACCGAGGTGTACTTCACCGGCGGGCTGCCGGCGATCGGCGTCGACCCCGTCGACGTCTACCGCACGACGTGGGCGACGATGATCCGCAAATCCGAGGAGCACTACCGTGACTTCCCCGGCGACCGGGAGCGGATCGCGTCCCTGGCTTCCCTCGCCGCGGCCGAGGACGGTCTGGCCCTGCCCGGTGGGGCACGGGCGACGACGGAGCGGCTCCGACTTCTCGGGCACTACCTCGGCGCCTCCGACGGGCCCGAGGCCCTCCACTACCTCCTCGATCTCGACCCCGCCTCGGCGGGACTGCGGCACGATCTCGCCGGTGCCCTGCCGTTCTCGGGACGCAACCCGCTCTACGCGGTCGTCCACGAATCGTGCTGGGCCGACGGCACCGTGACGAACTGGGCGGCGAGGCGGGCGATGCCCGATTCGGTGAGTGCGGATCCGACGCTGCTCGCCGGAGAGCACGCGGGTCCGGAGTCCTTCGTCGAGGATCCCGAGCTCGCCCCGTTCGCCGAGGTCGCCGAGCTCATCGCCGCCCGCCGGTGGCCGGCGCTCTACGACGTCGAGGCCTTGAGGTCGTCCCAGGTCAGGGGAGCGGCAGCCGTCTACTTCGAGGATGCGTACGTGCCGTGTGAGTACTCGCTGGCGACCGCCGAGCTGCTCTCCGGGGTGCGTCCGTGGGTGACGAACGAGTACGAGCACAACGGTCTGCGCGCTGACGGCTACCGGGTGCTCGACCGGCTCATCACGCTCGCTCGGGAGTGATCGGCCGACCGCCTCGGCGGTGTTAAGAAGGTCACACGAAAACGGGCGCTGAGGATTTGGCTCCCAGGCGCGGGGTTGTGTAGAGTTATGACTCGTTGCCCAAGGAAATCAGCCTTGGAAAACGATGGGCTATGGTGTAATTGGCAGCACGAGTGATTCTGGTTCACTTAGTCTAGGTTCGAGTCCTGGTAGCCCAGCGGATCCGTTCGCAGGAGTCACCTTCTCGGACGTGTCTTCGGCCCCCGTCGTCTAGTGGCCTAGGACGCCGCCCTCTCAAGGCGGTAACGGCAGTTCGAATCTGCTCGGGGGTACGGTTGAGCCCCGCATCGAATTCTCGGTGCGGGGCTCACTCTATTTCCATTGTCGGATGTGCGACCGGTCAGCGGCCGATCGAGTCGGCGAGGCGCTTCGTGTGCTCGGCGGTCTTGACGCTGGCGACGATGAGCTCGAGGGCGAGGCGGACGAAGATCACCCACAGCGACGGGACGATCCAGCCGAAGAGGATCGCGAAGAGCAGCGGCCACGGACTAAACGACGGCTCCGGCTCCCAGTAGCTCATCGCGACCCGCGACGCCGATCCGGCCGCGATGCCGCTGATGATCGTCGCGATCCAGGCGAAGACGGCGACGACGATCGCGAGGATGTAGATGATCCCCGCCCAGCGTGTGGCGACGAACGTGTTGAAGCGGAAGTCGAAGAGCGACTTGAAGAAGCCGCGCTGGTCCGCAGGCGTGGCAGTGCTGGGCTGGCCGTATCCGGTCGGCTGACCATATCCGGTCGGCTGGGCGTAGACCGCCTGCTGGCCGTACTCTGCCTGCTGGCCGTACTCTGCCTGCTGGCCGTAACTGCCGGGCTGAGAGCCGTACGGGTGGGCTCCGGGCTGAGAGCCGGGCGCAGCGGCCCCGGGCTGAGAGCCGTACTGATGAGCTCCGGGCTGCTGCGATCCCGCCGGCTGATCAGCGGCGACCTGACCGTTGGAGTAGTGGCCGCCGGAGTAGTGGCCGGGTGTCTGCGGCGAGCCGGGCTGCTGACCGGCGCTGTGCTGGCCGGCGCTGTGCTGGCTGTGTCCGTAGAGATCAGCGGCGCGCTGGTCGCCGTCGGCATGCCCCGGCTGGTACTGCAGCGTCGAGTGCTGGTCAGCAGCATCAGGGTCAGTGGCAACAGGGTCAGAGGCACCGTTGTCGGCGGCACGGTCGGCGGTTGCGCTGGGCGCTGACTCGTCGGCGGCGCTGCGTGCGGTCTCGCCGGCCCTCGATGCTGTTTCGTCGGCGTGGAGGGGAGGCGCGGAGTCGGTCGGTGCGGTCTCGCCTCGTGGCGCAGCGCCTCGCGGGACGGCGCTGTCGGCGCTGGGGGAGTGGTGGGGAGTCTCGGAGCTGCTCTTCTCCGGGTCGTGCGATGTCGACATCGTCGCATCCTCTTTCGCGGTCGGTTTCAGGATCACGGGGCGGTGTGACGCCGCCCACCTGCGTATTCGCAATCTATCAGGGCGAGATCACGCGAGTTCCGATGCGTTTCACACGGTGCTGTGAGCCGACGCCGAAGGTGGCCGGTTCTCCCTCAGGCCAGGCGCACGGACCACTCGAGCGCCGAGGCGGCGGTCGAGCGTGCGGCCACAGCGAGCGCCGCTCGCGACGGCGTGAGTCCGTCCCCGGTGCTCACGTGCCACACATCGAAGCCCGAACTCGCGGAGAACAGGGTGGAGGCCCCGTCGGCGCGCCTGATCCGACACTGCGACCGGGTCCCCGGTGCCATGGTGAACAGATCGTCGAGGACGACCCCGTCGAGACTGCGCAGAGCGCGGAAGTCCCGACACAGGACGCACGCGTCGACCGCGGCGGCATGGTCGCGCGGAACCCACGAGCCCGTGTCGAACGCTGCCGCCGCGCGGTCGAGGCGCTCAGGCGCGACCGCGGTCCCGCCGAGCCATCCCGCGGAGTCGAGGCGCAGGGCGGCCTCATCGACGGCTGCGCCGCCGGGGTCGAACCAGGCACGGACACTGATGTCGAGGGCGGACGGGGAACGGACGTGGAGAGCGGCTTCGAGACCGTCGTCGGTGAGTGCGAATCTCACCGAGGCGGCCACCTGACCGTGATCGCCGGTGGCACTGAGAGTGAGAGTCGACGCAGACCGCGCGGCGACGGTCCACGCGGCATCGGAGAACTCCCCGATCCGCACCGCCCCGGCCGCCGCCGCGGTCACCGGCCCGGCCGCCGAAGGGGAGACGACGACGGGACGGCCGTCGACCGTCAGCGACCGGAGTCCGGCGCCCGCCCGCGTGACGACGGCACGGGTGACACCGTGCTCGAGGTCGACGTGATCGGGCTGGTGCCGCGCAGGGTCGGTGACGGACGGGTCAGCCACGGTCGGGTCACCCGCGGACGAGCGCCTCGGTGAGCGCACGTGCCGCGTCGACGACGGCCTTCGCGTGGAGGCGGCCCGGCTGCCGGGTGAGGCGGTCGACGGGGCCGGAGATCGACACGGCCGCGACGACGCGATTGCTCGGTCCGCGGACGGGCGCCGACACCGAGGCGACTCCGCGCTCGCGTTCGGCGATCGACTGGGCCCAGCCGCGGCGCCGGACGCCGGAGAGCATCGTCGCGGAGAAGCGGGCCCCGCGCAGACCGGTGTGGAGCCGGTCCGGCTCCTCCCACGCGAGGAGGACCTGGGCGGCCGAGCCCGCGCGCATGCTCAGGGTCGCCCCGATCGGCACCGAGTCGCGCAGGCCGACGGGCCGTTCGGCCGCGGCCACACACAGACGCAGATCGCCCTGGCGGCGGAAGAGCTGAGCCGACTCACCCGTCTGATCGCGCAGCTGCCCGAGCACGGGCCCGGCCGCGGCGAGCAGCCGGTCCTCGCCGGCGGCCGAGGACAGTTCGGCCAGACGCGGTCCGAGGACGAACCGGCCCTGCAGATCGCGGCCGACGATGCGGTGGAACTCAAGGGCGACGGCGAGACGGTGAGCGGTCGGTCGCGCGAGTCCGGTGAGCGAGACGAGCTCAGCGAGAGACGCGGGTCCGGCCTCAAGGGCGGAGAGAACCATTGCGGCCTTGTCGATGACGCCGACGCCGCTACCATTGCTTGTCATAGAGACCATTGTGCGCGTCTCAATGAGCGAGATGCAAGTTCGAAATGCGATACGGGCGAGTAGATTTCACTCCACACCTCGAACGAGGCGGGGCGCACCGCGACCGCGGTCGCCTCAGGCGGTCGCACTCCGGCCGCCGCCCCAGAGCACTACCCGGGCGGAGGATCTCCGCTCCGGCGGGAGGAACCATGCCACGCACATTGGCCGAGAAGGTCTGGGCCGATCACGTCGTCTCCCCAGGTCAGGACGGCGCACCCGACCTCATCTACATCGACCTCCACCTCGTCCACGAGGTGACGAGTCCGCAGGCGTTCGACGGACTCCGACTCGCCGGGCGCCCCGTGCGCCGCCCCGACCTCACGATCGCCACCGAGGACCACAACACGCCGACGTGGGACATCGACAAGCCGATCGCCGAACCGACCTCGCGCACGCAGATCGAGACCCTGCGGAAGAACGCGGAGGAGTTCGGCATCCGCCTCCACAGCCTCGGCGACGCCGATCAGGGCATCGTCCACGTCGTCGGACCGCAGCTCGGCCTCACGCAGCCGGGCACGACCGTCGTCTGCGGCGACTCGCACACCTCGACCCACGGCGCGTTCGGGGCGCTCGCCTTCGGCATCGGCACCTCCGAGGTCGAGCACGTCCTCGCGACGCAGACGCTCAGCCTCAAGCCGTTCAAGACGATGTCGATCACCGTCGACGGCCAGCTGCCGCCGGGCTCGACGGCCAAGGACATCATCCTCGCGATCATCGCGAAGATCGGCACCGGCGGCGGTCAGGGCTACGTCCTCGAATACCGCGGCGAGGCGGTCCGGTCCCTGTCGATGGAGGCCCGGATGACGATCTGCAACATGTCGATCGAGGCCGGGGCCAGGGCGGGCATGGTCGCCCCCGACGAGACGACCTTCGAGTACGTCAAGGGCCGTCCGCACGCCCCTGAGGGCGTGGAATGGGATGAGGCGGTCGCGTACTGGAAGACCCTCTACACCGATGAGGACGCGACCTTCGACGCCGAGGTGGTCCTCGAGGCCGCCGACATCGAGCCCTTCGTCACGTGGGGGACGAACCCCGGTCAGGGCCTGCCGCTGTCGGCGAACGTGCCCGCGCCCGAGGACTTCGCCGACGAGAACGACAAGATCGCCGCCGCCAACGCCCTGGCCTACATGGGCCTGACCCCGGGCACGCCGCTGCGCGACATCGCCGTCGACACCGTCTTCCTCGGCTCGTGCACGAACTCCCGCATCGAGGATCTCCGGGCCGCCGCCGAGGTGGTGCGCGGCCGGAAGAAGGCCGATTCCGTGCGCTTCATGGTCGTCCCCGGCTCCGCCAAGGTGCGTCTCGAAGCCGAAGCCGAGGGCCTCGACCGGATCTTCAAGGACTTCGGCGCCGAATGGCGCTTCGCCGGCTGCTCGATGTGCCTGGGCATGAACCCCGACCAGCTCGCCGAAGGGGAGCGCTGCGCCTCGACGTCGAACCGCAACTTCGAGGGCCGGCAGGGCAAGGGCGGGCGCACGCACCTCGTGTCCCCGCTCGTCGCCGCGGCCACCGCGGTGCGCGGCACGCTGTCCTCGCCCGCCGACGTCGAGGACCTGCCCCGCGATGCCGAGCCCGTGCCCTGGGACGACCGTCCCACCCTCACCCTGACCCCCACCTCGGCGACCGCGTAAGGAGCAGCCATGGAAGCCTTCACGACCCACACCGGCGTCGGCGTGCCCCTGCGCCGCTCGAACGTCGACACCGACCAGATCATCCCCGCGAAGTTCCTCAAGCGGGTGACCCGCACGGGATTCGAGGACGCCCTCTTCTCCCGGTGGCGCACGGCCGAGGACTTCGTCCTCAACGACCCCGACTACGCCTCCGGGTCCGTCCTCGTCGCCGGCCCCGACTTCGGCACCGGATCCTCGCGCGAACACGCCGTGTGGGCGCTCAAGGACTACGGGTTCCGGGTCGTCCTCTCCTCTCGCTTCGGCGACATCTTCCGCGGCAACTCCGGCAAGGAGGGTCTCCTCGCCGCACAGCTCGAGCAGGCCGACATCGAGATCATCTGGAAGATCATCGAGAACCATCCGGGCACCCCGATCAGCGTCGACCTGCGTGAGAAGACCGTCACCTGCGACACGGTCACCGTCCCGTTCCAGATCGACGACTACACGCGCTGGCGGCTGCTCGAGGGCCACGACGACATCAGCCTCACCCTGGCCAAGGAGGACGAGATCGCGGCATTCGAGGCCAGGCGTCCCGTCCACAAGCCGCGCACCCTGCCCGCGAAGGTCTGAGGCCGGGTCGCACGGTCGTCTGCGCTAGTCTTGGACGAGTCCGAGGACAGCCGGCGGAGAACCGTCGCTGGAGTCCGCGGACGAGTCCGGAAAGCGACCAGGGGAGGAACATGCTCGAAGTCCGCGGCGGAAATCCGCTCGGGGGAACCGTGCGGGTCAGGGGCGCGAAGAACCTCGTGCCGAAGGCCATGGTCGCCTCCCTCCTCGGGGAGACCCCGTCCGTGCTCCGCGGCGTCCCGCAGATCCGCGACGTCGAGATCGTCACGGGACTCCTCGAGCTCCACGGAGTCAGTGTCACCCCGGGACCGGACGGCGCGCACGCCGACGGCGAGCTGCGCCTCGACCCCTCCCAGGTCGCGCAGGGCTCGATCGTCGACATCGACGCCCACGCCGGCTCCTCGCGGATACCGATCCTCTTCTGCGGACCCCTCCTCCACAGCCTCGGGCAGGCGTTCATCCCCGACCTCGGCGGCTGCCACATCGGGGACCGTCCCATCAACTTCCACCTCGATGTGCTCCGGCAGTTCGGCGCCGAGGTGGACAAGACGGCCGGCGGCATCATGCTCACGACGAAGCGCCGCCTCCAGGGCACGAAGGTCGAACTCCCGTACCCGTCGGTCGGGGCGACCGAGCAGGTGCTGCTCACGGCGGTGCGCGCCGAGGGCGTGACCGAGCTGCGCAACGCCGCGATCGAACCCGAGATCATGGACCTCATCGCACTGCTGCAGAAGATGGGCGCGATCATCACCGTCGACACCGACCGGGTCGTGCGCATCGAGGGCGTCGACACCCTCCACGGCTTCATCCACCGGGCGCTGCCGGACCGCAACGAGACCGCCTCGTGGGCCTCCGCGGCCCTGGCGACCGGCGGGGACATCTTCGTCGAGGGCGCCTCGCAGCCGGAGATGATCACGTTCCTCAACATCTTCCGCAAGATCGGCGGCGAGTTCGAGGTCGACGAGTCCGGCATCCGCTTCCGGCATCCCGGCGGCAGGCTCGCCTCGTTCGCCCTCGAGACCGACGTCCACCCCGGCTTCATGACCGACTGGCAGCAGCCGCTCGTCGTCGCGATGACCCAGGCCGAGGGCCTGTCGATCATCCACGAGACCGTCTACGAGAACCGCTTCGGCTTCACCCACGCCCTCGTCGAGATGGGGGCGAGGATCCAGCTCTACCGCGAATGCCTCGGCGGCACCCCATGCCGGTTCGGGCGCCGCAACTACGCGCATTCGGCCGTCGTCTCCGGGCCCGTCGACCTCAAGGGCACCCGCATCGACGTCCCCGACCTGCGCGGGGGCTTCAGCCACCTCATCGCGGCACTGGCCGCACAGGGGCGCAGCGAGGTCCACGGGATCGAGCTCATCAACCGCGGGTACGAGAACTTCCTCGACAAGCTGCTCGGACTCGGCGCCGAGGTCTCCGCATGAGCGCGACCGGCGGGGATGCACCCGGCGGCCACATCGTCTCCTTCGCACCCGGCGACGTCCGCTCCCAGCGGCGGGTCGCCTTCGTCGTCGCCTCCGCCGCGTACGGGCTCTTCCGCCTGACCTCGAAGATCCGCATCGAGAACCCCGGATACCTGCCGGAGAAGACCGGGGCCATCGTCGCGGCTTACCACGCCAACCACCTCGACCCCATCCTCGTCGGCCTCGGCCTGTGGCGCAGCGGTAAGCTGCCGCACTTCCTCGCGAAGTCGACGCTGTTCTCCGGCCCCCTGGGCATCGTCCTCAAGGGACTCGGTCAGATCCCCGTGCTGCGCGCCTCGGCGCAGGCCGGCGACTCCCTCGAGTACGCGAAGGACGCGCTGGCGAAGGGGGAGATCGTCGTCATCTACCCCGAGGGCACGCTGACGAAGGACGAGCACTTCTGGCCCCAGCACTTCAAGTCCGGGACCGCCCGGCTGGCCCTCGAGACGGGTGCCCCCATCATCCCGGCCGCCCACTGGGGGCTCGAGGACGTCAAACCGCGCGGCACGCTGAGACCGCGCTTCCGCCCGCTCACCCACACCTCCGTGGTGCGGTTCGGGCCGCCGATCGACTACCAGGATCTCTGGGAGCACAGGGAAGAGAAGAGTTCGATGACAGCGCTGACGAAGCGATTGACCGACACCATCGCGGGCATGGTCGCCGACCTCTCCGGCCGTGAGCTGCCAGCCCGCTTCCGCACCGAGGAGGCCGATTCGTGAGCGCGCCCAAGATCGCCGTGCTCGGCGCCGGATCGTGGGGGACGACGTACGCCGCCGTCATCGCCGATGCCGGGTTCCCCGTCACCCTCTGGGCTCGTCGCGCCGAGACCGCCGAGGAGATCACCACCGCCCACACGAACGCCCGGTACCTCGGCGACCGGGTGCTGCCCGAGCTCATCACCGCGACGACCGACGACATCGCGGCCGTCACCGGGGCGGACATCGTCATCCTCGCCGTGCCCGCGCAGACCCTGCGCGACAACCTCAGCCGGTGGAGGGACCACCTGAGCGATGGGGCGATCCTCGTCAGCCTCATGAAGGGCATCGAGGTCGAGACGGGCAAGCGGATGTCGGAGGTCATCGCCGAAGTGACCGGCATCGCCGAGGGTCGGATCGCCGTCGTGTCCGGACCCAACCTCGCGAAGGAGATCGCCGACCGACAGCCGACCGCGACCGTCGTCGCCGCCTCGGACATCGCCACCGCCGAGGCGGTCGCCGAGATCAGCGCGAACGCGTACTTCCGTCCGTACACGAACACCGACGTCGTCGGCGTCGAGATGGGCGGGGCCGTGAAGAACGTCATCGCCCTGGCCGTGGGCATCGCCGACGGGCAGCGCCTCGGCGACAACTCGAAGGCCTCGATCATCACCCGCGGACTCGCCGAGACCTCCCGACTGGCCGCGGCGATGGGCGCCGAGGCGCACACCCTGTCCGGACTCGCCGGACTCGGCGACCTCGTCGCCACCTGCGCGTCCCCGCTCTCGCGCAATCGCACCTTCGGCCGCCACCTCGGCGAGGGGATGAGCCTCGAGGAGACGATCGCGCACACCGAGCAGACCGCAGAAGGCGTGAAGTCCTCTCCCGCGGTGCTCGCCCTCGGTCGCCGCTACGGTGTCGACCTGCCGATCACCGAGGCGGTCAGCGCGGTTCTCGCCGGGCGTCTGCGGGTTGACGAACTCGCCGCTTTGCTGTTGTCTCGGAAGCGTAAGCACGAAGGCCCGCCGGCCTGAGGCCGTCACGGCTGCCGATCGATCCCCACGAGCCCAAGGAGCACCCATGAGCGTCAACTCACCGTTCTTCAACCTTCCCGAGCTTCCGACCTTCGAGATCACGAGCACCGACATCGAGAACGGGGCGGCCCTCCCGGCCCCGCAGGCCTCCGGCATCATGGGCGTGCCCGGCGGTGAGGACAAGTCCCCGCAGCTGTCGTGGTCGGGCTTCCCCGCGGAGACGAAGGCGTTCGCCGTGACCTGCTACGACCCCGACGCCCCGACCGGCTCCGGATTCTGGCACTGGGCCGTCATCGACCTCGACGCCTCGGTGACCTCCCTGCCCACCGACGCCGGCAACCCGGAGGCCGACCTCCTGCCCGCCGGCGCCGTGACCCTGCCCAACGACGCCGGTCAGCCCCGTTTCGTCGGCGCCGCCCCGCCCGAGGGACACGGACCCCACCGCTACTACTTCATCGTCACTGCACTCTCCGAGCCGCTCGGCATCGACGCCTCCTCGACGCCGGCGTTCGCCGGCTTCAACATGTACTTCAAGGGCATCGGCCGCGCGTGGCTCGAATGCACATACGAGGCCGACTGAGCTAGAGTTTCCCAG
>NZ_BAAAMB010000016.1:149770-172086 GCF_039528855.1 Brevibacterium sanguinis
GGACGATGAGTTCCATCCCCGATCAAGGACCGATATGTCAGACACCGATCACCGGCCGCTCGTCGCAGTTCTCTTCGGAGGACGCTCGAGTGAACACTCCGTCAGCTGCGTCACGGCGGCAGGGGTGATCAGCGCCATCGACGACGAGGCCTACCGGGTCCTGCCGATCGGCATCACGAAGTCGGGGGTGTGGCGCATCGTCGACGACTGGGCCGAGATGCACTTCGACCCGGAGAACATGCCGGAGGTCACCGACAACGGCACAGAGATCATTCCCCGCGTCTCCGCGGTCGGGGCCCCGCTACTCCAGCGCGACGCCGACGGCACGGTCACCGAACTCGAGACCGTCGACGTCTTCTTCCCCGTCCTCCACGGCCAGTACGGCGAGGACGGGACCCTGCAGGGGCTCTTCGAGCTCAGCGACACCGCGTTCGTCGGCTCCGGGGTCTTCTCCTCGGCCGCGAGCATGGACAAGCACTACACGAAGACCCTGCTCGCCCACGCCGGCATCCCCACCTGCCCGTGGGAGCTCGTCACCGAGACGATGTGGCAGACCGACCGGGCCGATGTCGAATCCCGGGTGGCGGCCCTGACCTTCCCCGTCTTCGTCAAGCCCGCCCGCGCCGGCTCCTCGATGGGCGTCAGCCGCGTCGCCGGTCCCGACGGCCTCGAGGCGGCTCTGCTCGAGGCGTTCGCCCATGACACGAAGGTCATCGTCGAACCGCAGGTCATCGGCCGGGAGATCGAATGCGCGGTGCTCGGCTCCCTCTTCGACGCCGAGGTGCGCACCTCCTACCCCGGGGAGATCGAAGTCTCCGGCGACCACGACTTCTACGACTTCAACGCGAAGTACCTCGACCTCGCCGATGCGCAGCTGAGCTGCCCGGCCCGGGTCGACGAGGCGACGACGGCACGCATCCGGGAGCTCTCGGCCGCGGTGTTCCGGCTCTTCGACTGCACGGGGCTCGCCCGCGTCGACACGTTCGTCACGGACTCCGGTGAGGTCATCATCAACGAACTCAACACGCTGCCCGGGTTCACCCCCACCTCGGCGTACCCGTTCATGTGGGCGAACTCCGGGATCGACTACCCGAGCCTGGTGAGCGAACTCATCAGCATCGCCCTCATCGACCACGCCCGCCGCACGCGGGACTGACGCTCAGGTGGTCTGACCCTCGCCGGGGTCGGGGGAACCGACGCTCAGGGGGTCGGGCCGGGGGAGACCTCGACGCCGGAGTCACCGGGCGGGGTGCTCGGCTGACCGGGGATCTCACCGACATCCTCGGCGCCGACGCACTGGTCCTGGGCCTCGAAGACCTGCATGGCCGGCGAGACGGTGGCGAGCACATCGGAGCCCGACGCGAGCTTGCGGTTGACGAGGACCTCGACGGCGGGGGTCCGTCCGTAGCTCGTGAACACCCACGTGTCGTCGTCCTCCCCGCCCTTGGAGATCCAGTCGACGCCGCTGACGCTCACGCACTGGTCCGTCGTCGGACCGGGCGGGGTGACGCCGCAGCGGACGACGGCGACGTTGGGATCGCCCCACGCCTTCGTGCCCTGCGAGGAGGTGTCGCGCACCTGCTGGCCGTCGAGTTCGTCGGGCAGGCGGAGCATGATGTCCGCGCACTGCGGGTTCGCCGCATCCGCCGCGGGTTCGACGACGACCGTGCGGGCGCAGCCGGACAGGGCGATGCCGAGCACGGGAAGGGCGAGGGTCACGGCGGCCGCGGAGCGCAGCACGGGCGAGCTGGACTGAGCCTGCGAGCCGGGCGACCGGCGAAGGAACGAACGCATGGAACTACCGTATCGTCCCTATAGGGTTGGATGTATGCCACAACTGTCCGAACTCGGCGAAGCGGACGTGCTCGACCGCCTTCTCGCCCACAGACGCGCAGGTGCCGTCGAGATCGTCGGCCCAGGCGACGATGCCGCCGTGACGAATCTCACGGGCCGGCTCGTCTCGACTGCCGACATGCTCGTCGAGAACGAGGACTTCACGCGCACGTGGCTGGACTGGCACGCCCTCGGCGTCAAAGCCGCCGCCCAGAACCTCGCCGACGTGTGCGCGATGGGGGCCCTCCCGCACGGACTCGTCGTCTCCCTCGCCGTCCCCGACACCACCGAGGTGGCCGACCTCGAAGCGCTCTTCCAGGGCATCGTCGCCGAAGCCGACCGGGCCGGGCAGGCGCTTCGGACCGCGGTGCCCGTCATCGGCGGCGACCTCTCGTCCTCGGGTCTCATCGTCGTCGCGATCACCGCGCTCGGGTCCGCCGAGGCCGGTCACGCGATCACCCGGGCCGGGGCCAGGCCCGGTGACGGCATCTGGCTCGCCGGCACCCTCGGTCGCGCCGCCGCCGGCCTCGACCTGCTCTTCGCCGGGGCCCGCCCGGGCGAGCTGCCCGGCGAGCTGACCGCCCTCATCGAGACTCAGCTCGCCCCGCAGCCGGACTACGCGGCGATCGCCGCGCTCATCGCCGCCGGGCGTGCGGGGGGCCCGGTCGCCTCGGCGATGATCGACGCCTCCGACGGTCTGAGCACCGACCTCGGTCGGATCGCGAAGGCCTCCGGGGTGCACGCCGACCTCGACCGGGCCGCCCTCGACCCGCTCCTCGCCCCGCTGCTGCCGGCCGCGGAGTACGTCATCGCCGCACAGGCGGCAAACGGGGAGGCGGAGAGCGCACAGTCCTGGTCCGACGCCGAGGCGCTGGCCCTCCACTGGGTCCTCGACGGCGGGGAGGACCACGGCTTCGTCGCGTCGGCGGCCGACCCCGGTCCTGACCCGGTAGGCTGGCGGAGGATCGGTGAGATGCAGGCAGGCAGCGGGGTCAGCCTCGACGGCGCACCCGTGCCGACGAGCGGCTTCAGCCATTTCGGGAAGTGACGGACGATGGACGTGGGACCCAATCCGGCCATCGGGCTCAACGGACGCCTCGCCGCCAGGTGGGCGCGGCGCGCCGTCGACCGGCTGCGCCGTGAGCGCGCCGAGATCGACGAACTCAACGTCTTCCCCGTCCCCGACGGCGACACGGGGACGAACATGTACCAGACCCTGCGTGCGGCCTACCGGGCCGTCGAGGAGCTGACCGGACCGGTCACCCTGCCCGAGGTCGTCAAGGCGATGGCCGCCGGGGCCGAACGCGGTGCCCGCGGCAACTCCGGCCTCATCCTCTCCGTCGCCCTCCAGGGAGTCGCCGACGCCCTCGACGGGGTGACCGTCGCGACGCCCGAAGCGCTCGCCTTCGCCCTCGAACTCGCCTCCCACAGGGCCCGACAGGCCGTGGCCCGGCCCGTCGACGGAACGATGCTCACGGTCCTCGACGCGATGGCGACCGAAGCCCGCGAACAGGCCGACGACGGAGCCGCCCTCGTCGACCTCATCTCCGCCGTGCGCATGCGCTCCCGCGACGCCCTGCGCGAGACGACCGGTCAGCTCTCCGTGCTCCGCGAGGCCGAGGTCGTCGACGCGGGATCGACGGGCATCGTCGAACTCTTCGACCTCCTCTACGCGACCGTCTCCGGCCGCACGAGCCAGGGGTCGATGATCGGGGAGGTCGCGAAGGCGCCCCGCATCGTCCACGAGGCCCGTGCCGAGGAGCTCGAGATCGTCGCGGTCCTCGGACGCACCCCTTCAGGCGACCTCGCCGAGGCGCTCGAGGGGCTCGGCGGCACGTCGATCGTCATCAACGGGGTCAAGGTCCACGTCCACGTCGCCGACGAGACCGCGGCCGCGGCCGTCCTCGACCTCCTCGGCGAGGACGGCATCGCCCGCCTCGACATGGAGGATCTGCGACTCCACGAGGAGGCGGGGGAGACGGCGCTCATCGCGCTCGTCCGCGGCACCGGTCTCCAACTCCACTGTGCCCTCAACGGCGCCACGGTCCTCGACCCGACTGTCGTCGATCCCGAGGCCGTGCCCGGCATGGGCCGGGGGACCGGGCCGAACCTGCTTGCGACCGCCGTGGCCGAGGTCGTCGCAAGCGAGGAGCGCGACGTCATCGTCATCCCCAGCTCGTCCGGGGCGCTCTCGGCACTGGCGGGGCTGCGCGGCAGCGCGCACCTCGTCCGCTCCCGCAACGTCGCCACCCTGCTCTCGGCGCTCGCCGTCTACGACCCGTTCGCCCCGGTCGGGGAGATCTTCGCCGACATGACCGATGCGGCGGCGGGCACCCGGATGGGCACGATCGTCTCCGCCGAACAGCTCGAGATCCATGCCGTCACCGGCGCCCTCAACGTCGTCGACGAGGACTCCGCGGGGGCGCATCCCTCGCAGTTCTACCGCGTCGTCATCGACGGGAAGGCGAAGTCGCAGAGCACGGAGCTCTCCACGCTCGTCGTCAAGCTCGCCGACCGCCTCCTCGGCGCCGGAGGGGAGCTGCTCACCGTCGTCCACGGACCCGGATGCTCCACCGAGGTGCTCTCCCACCTGCGAGAATGGCTGCGGAAATCACATGACCACGTCCGCCTCCAGGAGATCGACTCCCGGGACCGGGCGACCCTGCTCATCATGGGAGTCGAATGAGCGCACGGCTTGCGGACTACTTCTCCAAACGGGACCTCACGGGCCTGAAGAAGCGGGGGGTCACCTCGGTGACGGATCTCCTCCGGTTCTTCCCCAGGCGATTCCTCGTGCCCGGGGAGAAGACGCCGCTCGGCGAGCTGCCGCTGGGGGAGACCGCGATCATCCAGGCCGAGGTGCTCTCCGTCGACACCCGGCGGATGCGGCAGCGGCGGGGGACGATCACCGACGTCATCGTCCACGACGGGAAGCGGTCGATGAAGATCGCGTTCTTCAACCAGCAGTGGCTCGACGCGCAGCTGACCCCCGGCCTCGTCGTCGTCTTCGCGGGCAAGGTCGAGGAGTACCGGGGGCAGCTCACCCTCGGCTCTCCGGTGTGGCTCAATCGGGACGAGCACGACACGAAGTGGACGCCTGAGGACCTCAACTCGCCGTTCCCCATCTACCCCCGGGTCAAGGGGATCGCGCAGACGCGGCTGTGGAAGGCGATCAAGGTCCTCCTCGACGTCGCCGGGCCCGAGGAGTTCGAGGATCCGCTGCCCCGGGCCCTGCGGGAGACGTACGGGCTGCCGGATCTGCGCACTGCATTGAACGACATGCACCGGCCGACGACGACGGCGGCGACCGAACGGGCGAACCTGCGGTGGAAGTGGGAGGAGGCGCTCGCCCTGCAGACCGAGCTCGTCTCCCGGCGGGTGGCCTACGAGCAGTTCGAGGCGACCCCGCTGCTGCGGGTCGGCGAACGATCCCGGCGCTTCGACGACGACCTGCCGTTCGCGCTCACGGCCTCCCAGGAGCGGGTCGGACAGGAGATCGCCGGGGACCTCGCGCAGACGACGGCGATGCACCGCCTCCTCCACGGCGATGTCGGCTCGGGCAAGACGGTCGTGGCGCTGCGGGCGATGCTCATGGCCGTCGACTCGGGGGCGCAGGCGGCGATGCTCGCCCCCACCGAGGTGTTGGCCTCCCAGCACTTCGCGTCGATCGAGAAGCTCCTCGGCGAGCAGATGGCGCTGTCCCCGCTGCTCTCCGGCGATGACCAGGTGCGGGTCGCCCTGCTCACCGGGTCGATGCCGGCCAGGGAGCGCAAGCAGCTCGCCCTCGATCTGGCGACGGGCCAGATCGACATCGTCGTCGGCACGCATGCGCTGCTGTCGGACTCGACGATGTTCGACAGCCTCGGCCTTATCGTCGTCGACGAGCAGCACCGCTTCGGCGTCGAGCAGCGGGAGGCGCTGCGGGCCAAGGGCGGGATGACGGTGCCGCACACCCTCGTCATGTCCGCGACCCCGATCCCGCGGACCGTGGCGATGACGGTCTTCGCCGACCTCGACGTCTCGACGCTCGAGGAGATGCCGGCCGGCATCAAACACATCACCACGCATGCGGTGTCACTGAGCGATCATCCGCACTGGATGTCGCGGATCCTCGAACTCGTCCGGCAGGCCGCCGACGCGGACAAGGGCACGTTCGTCGTCTTCCCCCGCATCGAACCGAGTGACATCGAGAACGCGGAGACCGGGGAGGTGACAGGGGTCCGCCCGGGCATCGAGGAGTTCCTCGAGACCCTCAAGGCCGCTCCCGAACTCGCCGGTCAGCGCTTCGGTCTCCTCCACGGGCGGATGTCGACGGCGGAGAAGGACGAGGTCATGCACGCTTTCGCGACCGGCCGGATCGACATCCTCGTCTCGACGACCGTCATCGAGGTCGGCGTCGACGTGCCGCGGGCGACGATGATGGTCGTCGCCGAGGCGGACCGCTTCGGCATCGCCCAGCTCCACCAGCTCCGGGGCCGGGTCGGGCGTGACGGATCGGAGGCGATGTGCTTCCTGCTCACCGACCTGTCGGAGGCCGATGAGAGCTTCGACCGGCTGCGCACGGTCGCCGGAACCCTCGACGGGTTCGCGCTCGCCGAGTACGATCTCGATCTGCGCGGTGAGGGCGACGTGCTCGGGGCTTCGCAGTGGGGCGGGTCGTCGCTGCACCATCTCTCGGTGCTCCGCGACACCCATATCCTCACCGCCGCCCGCGCCGAGGCGGAGAGGATCGTCGACTTCGACCCGTTCCTCGAGGACATGCCGGCGCTGCGGGCGTTCCGCCAGCGGGTGCTGCCTGCGGACTCCGCACATTTCATTGAGGCAAACTGAGTATCTGAACTGTCCGCATCCGGACTGTCACCATCCGGACCGACAGTTTCCGGACCGATTGAGGAGGGCGCTATGAGGATCATCGCGGGAGCGCACAAGGGATCGCGGCTCGTCACCCCGGGCGGCAACGCCACGCGACCGACCTCCGACCGGGTCAAGGAGTCGCTGTTCTCGATGCTCGAAGGCTACGGGGTGCTTCAGGCCGCCAACGTCCTCGACCTCTTCGCGGGCTCCGGCGGGCTCGGGTTCGAGGCGATGTCGCGGGGCGCGGCGCAGGTCGTCTTCGTCGATTCGTCCCTCGCCTCGATCCGGGCGCTCGAGGCGAACGCGGACAAGCTCGGCATCGGACATTCGACGGCGGTGAGCAGCGCCGATGTCGTCCAGTTCCTCGGCACCCTGCCCGATCCGGCCCATCCCGAGGCCCGGGTCTTCGACCTCGTCTTCATGGACCCGCCCTACCCGCTCGGGGAGGACGCGGTGACGCAGGTGCTCAGTCGGCTGCGCAGCCACCTCGACGAGGAGTCGATCGTCGTCATCGAACGCTCGTCCCGGGCACCGGAGCCGACGATGCCCGAGGGCCTCGAGGTCTTCCGCTCGAAGACCTTCGGCGAGACGGCGCTGCATTTCGCCCAGCTCGAAGTCGACGCCGGCGCCTGACCGGCGAATTACGCCCTCAACCGACAAATACGCCGTTAGCTAACCGCGTATTTGCCGGTTCACCGCGTCGGAGAGAGTGGGGCGGCTCAGAGCACGCTCGAGAGGAACGATTTCGTCCGCTCGTGGCTCGGGTCGTTGAAGATGAGGTCGGGCGGACCCTCCTCGAGGACGAGTCCGCCGTCGAACATCATCACCCGGTCCGAGACCTCACGGGCGAACTGCATCTCGTGGGTGACGAGGAGCATCGTGATGTCCGTGGTCTCGGCGATGTCGCGGAGCACGGCGAGGACGTCGCCGACGAGTTCCGGGTCGAGGGCCGAGGTCACCTCGTCGAGGAGGAGGATCTCCGGGCTCATCGCCAGCGCGCGGGCGATCGCGACGCGCTGCTGCTGCCCGCCGGAGAGGCGGCTCGGATGCTCATCGGCCTTCTCCGAGAGCCCGACCCGCTCGAGCAGCGACTTCGCCTCGGCGACGGCCTCCTCCTTCGACTTCCCGAGCACATGGACGGGGGCTTCGATGATGTTCTCGATGACCGTCATGTTGGGGAAGAGGTTGAACTGCTGGAAGACCATGCCGATGCGCGTCGTCATCTGCCGCGTCGTCTTCTTCGGCAGCTCGACCCGTTTGCCGTCGCGCTCGGCGAAGGTCAGCGGCTGACCGTCGATGTAGATGTACCCGCCGGTGAGCTCCTCGAGGGTCATGACGAGGCGGAGGATCGTCGTCTTGCCCGACCCGCTGGGGCCGATGAGGGTGACGCGCTCTCCTGGGGCGACGGTGAAGTTGAGATCCTTGAGCACCGTCGTCGTTCCGAACCGCTTCTCCACATCCCGGAACTCGATCGCCGGTGCCCCGGCGGTGGTGTCGATGTGCGGGGACGGGGTGGTGTCAGTAGGTGGCAAGGCGCCGCTCCAATCGTTGGATGAGGAGGGAGGTCGGGTAACTGGCGGCGAGGAAGATGAGGCCGGCCAGGGTGAAGGCTTCCGTGTACGCGAACTTCGAGGCGCCGAACTGCTGCGCCGAGGTGACGAGTTCGACGACGGAGAGCGCGAAGAGGAACGGGGTGTCCTTGAACATCGCGACCGCGTAGTTGCCGAGCGACGGGATCGTCGCCCGCAGCGCCTGCGGAAGGATGACCGCGGTGAAGGTGCGCACCGGGGGCAGGGAGAGGGCGATGGCTGCCTCCCGCTGGCCGGGTGGGACCGCGTCGATGCCGGCCCGGTAGCTCTCCGACATGTACGTCGCATAGTGGATGCCGATGACCGCGGAGCCGATCGCGAGCGCCGGAATGCTCGCGAGCGCCGGGATCTCGGCGAACCCGGTGTAGACGAAGACGAGCTGGACGACGAGCGGGGTGTTGCGGACGAACGCGACGAACAGACGCACGACCCAATTGATCCAGCGCGGCAGGGAGCGGATCGCCACGGCGAGGATGAGGCCGAGGATGACGGCGATGATCGTGCCGACGACGGTGGCGATGAGCGTGTTGACGAAGCCGCGCAGGAGGATCGGCAGAGCCTCGGCGGCGAACTCCCAGTTCCAGTTCACAGCGGCCCTCCGGATCTGACGGTGCCCGCGCTCTGCCCGGCGGCGGTCTGCGGGCCGCCCACCTGGGTGGCGCCGACGCGGGCCTCCCGTCGGGCGGCCCGGCGGTCGGTGCGCGAATTCGGGCGCCGCCTGCCGAGGCGCTTGACGGCCCGGCGTTCGAGGAAGTTCATGAACTCCTGGAGCAGCCAGGCGATGACGAAGTAGATCAGGAGGCCGACGGAGTACGCGAAGAACGTGTCGTTCGTCGACATCCGCAGCTGGCCGATCTTGTCATTGAGGTCCGAGAGCGTGATGAAGGAGACGACCGCGGTGCCCTTGAGGAGCTGGATGAGCAGGGTCGCGAGGGAGGGGATCATCAGCGCCCACGCCTGCGGGAAGATCACCCGCAGCATCCGCCTGGCCGGGGAGAGGCTGAGCGCGATCGCCGCCTCCCATTGGCCCCTGGGCACGGTCGCGATCGACGACCGGACCACCTCGGCGGAATAGGCACCGTAGTTGAGCGCCAGCGCGCCGATGCCGCAGAGCATCGGGTCGAGTTGGACGTCGAAGAGCGGGAGGACGTAGAAGAGCCAGAAGAGCTGCACGAGCAGGGACGTGCCGCGGAAGAACTCGACGATGATCTGGGCCGGGATCCGCAGCCAGCCGTGCGCCGAGGTCATCGCGAGTCCGAGGACGATCGCGATGACCAGGGCGCCGGCGGCTCCGGCGACCGTGAGGATGAGTGTGACCTGGATTCCCTCCCACACCTGCGGGAGGAAGTCGAGGAGTGCTGTGAACTTGTCGGTCATGAGGTGCGGTCGGGGTCAGGAGCTCGCAGTCGGCAGTTCGCCCTTGCACAGCTGATCGGTGGTGATCGAACCGTCGGGGCGCTCCGCCGCGGTGAAACCGTACTGGCCGACGATGTCGAGGTACGCCTGCTCGTCGCCGACGATCTTGTCGAGCTCCTCGTTCCACGCATCGCGCAGCTCGGTGTCGTCGGAGCGGAAGACCGTGGCACCGGCGCCGATCTGGGGCACGCCGTCGATCTCCTGGACGAAGGACTCGCTGACCTCGACGTCGGCGTCAGGTGAGTTCTGGGCCATCCAGTTGAGCGAGATCCCGGTGAGGGCGAAGACATCGGCCCGGCCCGTCGTCACGGCGTCCATGCCGTCCTGCGGGGTGCCGACCTGCTGGGCCTCGATGCCGAGCTGCTTGGCGTAGTCGGACTCGATGGCGCCGGTCATCGTCGCGAGCTTGAGGCCCTTGGCCTTGACGTCGTCGAGGTTGGTCAGGCCCTCGCCGGCGCCCTTCTTCGTCATCAGAGCTGTCGTGTACATGAACTCGGGGTTGCCGAAGGCGGCCTGCTCGCAGCGATCGGGGAGGATCGACATGCCCGCGGAGATCGCATTGAAGCGGTCGGCGTTGAGCCCGGGGATGAGGGAACCGAACTCCGTGTTGACGCCGTCGAGGTTCTCGACGCCGAGGTTGGAGAAGACCTCGCGGGCGAGCGCGACGCTCGCCCCTTGGAGTTCCCCGCCCTCTTCGAAGCTGTACGGGGCCTCACCGGCGAAGCCCACGGTGATCTCGCCGTCGTCGATGGCCTGCTGGAGCGTGCTCTTGTCCGAGTCGCTTCCGCCGCACGCGCCCAGGGTCAGGGTGAGTGCAAGGATCGATGTCGCTGCGGCGAGTCCTTTCATGACGGTCATGACAGGTCCTTTCTCAGAACGTTGTGACGTGCATCTCAGCGTCCATTCAATCCCGTGTCTGTCCGGATGTCACACTGTCTGACAAAGTTATATCCTTGTGACATGAGCCACCCGCGCACGTCCGAGCTGCCCGTGCTGCGCAGAGTCGTGCGTTCATCGACGATCGATCTCGTCGCCGAGGAGATCCGCAACGCGATCTACCGCGGCAGTCTGCTGCCGGGGCAGTCGATCAGCGAGGTGCGCACCGCGGAGCTCCTCGGCGTCTCCCGCCCCTCCCTGCGCGAAGCGCTGCAGCGCCTCGTCAGCGAAGGCAGCGTCAGTCATGCGCCGGGGCGCGGAGCCTGGGTCAAGCGGATGGAGGCCGCCGACATCGACGACGTCTATGCCGTGCGGGAGGCGATCGAAGTCCAGGCGGCCCGCCTCATCATCCGCGGGAACCGACGGACGGCGCTCATCGACGACGCGCTCGCCGATCTCGAGGCGGCCATCGACGGCAATGTCGCGCGCGCCATCGGCGACGCCGACCTCGACTTCCATCACGCGATCGTCGCGTGCTCGGGCTCGCCGAGGCTGGGCTCCCTCATGCAGGCATCGATGGTCCACACCCGCCTGCTCTCACTGTCGGCCCCTGACGGCTACGAGGTCCGCTGCGACCTCGTCGACGTCCACCGCAGGCTTGCCGAGGCGATCGCCGCTGGCGACGAAGGCGCAGCCGTCGAGCTCATCGGCAGGATCTCCGCCGAAGCCGTCGCCCGCCTCCACCATGAGAAGTCCGACCCCGAGCCCGTCGTCGTCCGCGGGGAGGGCTCCGCCGCCGGCGATGACCAGTGGTCGAGCCTGCGGGATACGATGAGGCCATGACCGCCTCGCCGACCTCGTTTCCCGCCCGCTTCCGGGTGCTCGTCGGCGAAGCCATTGTCGTCCTCCTCATCGCCATCGCCGTCGTCATCGTCCTCGTCCGCCCGTCCGTCGGGTCATCGACGGTCATCGTCGCGTGGTTCGGTCTCCTCTTCGGCACGAGCGCGGTGGCGGCCTCGCTCGGCCTGGGGGTCGTCATCGCCCGCACCGCCCTGCCGCTGACGACCGTCATGCGCCTGGGCTGGCTGGGTCTCGTCGGACTCAGCGCCGCCCTGCTCTCGGTGCTCACGATGAGCGTGCTGGCCACCTCGGCGGGGGACGGGTCACCGCAGCTGGCGGTGAAGTTCCAGGCCGTGCATTCCCTCATCTTCTGCGGGGCCATGCTCGTCACCGGCGCCGTGTGGCACGCGTGGCTCATCCAGCGCGAGCGCGGACTGCCGTTCGGACGGCATGCGGACTGACCGCGCCGCGACGAGGCGGCGGGATACGATGAGGCCATGAAGGTCGTCTGCCCCGGTTCCTATGACCCGATCACCATGGGTCATCTCGACATCATCGCCCGTGCCGCGAAGCTCTTCGACGAGGTCGTCGTCGCCGTCGTCCACAATCCGTCGAAGACTGGGCGCTTCGCCCCCGAGGTCCGCGCCGACCTCATCCGCGCCTCCCTCGCCGCCGACGAGCGCACCCGGGACGCCGAGAACATCACGATCGATCTCGTCCCCGGCGGCCTCCTCGTCGACTACTGCCTGCAGATCGGCGCACCCGCCGTCGTCAAGGGCCTGCGCTCGGGCACGGACTTCGCCTACGAGCTGCCGATGGCCCTGATGAACCGGCACCTGACGGACCTCGAGACGATCTTCGTGCCCGGCAACCCCGAGTTCGAACACGTCTCGTCCTCCCTCATCAAAGAGGTCCACAGGAACGGCGGCGACATCACCGGACTCGTGCCGGCCCCGGTGCTCGACGCGCTGAACGCCGACGCCTGAGGCATGGGGGCAGCGGCACACTCCTCTCGGGCCTGGTTCACCGGCCTCGTCCTCCACACGGTCATCGCGCACGCCACCTACAACGGCGTGCGCGTCCTCATCTCCTACCGCACCCTCGAACTCGGCGGCTCCGGGGTCGTGCTCGGCCTCATGACCGCGTGCTACTCCCTCGTCCCGCTGCTCACCGCGCTCTTCGTCGGTCGCCTCGTCGACCGCGGGTACGCGACCGCGGTCCTCTGGGTCGGCACCGTCCTGTCGATCGCCCCGGTCGCGCTCGCGGCCCTCGCCCCCAACCTCGGCGTGCTGCTCATCGCGACGATGAGCCTCGGGTTCGGGCAGCTGCTGACGACCGTGGCCTCCCAGGCGCTCATCCCGCAGTCCTTCCCCGCCTCCCGGCTCACCGCGAAGTTCGGCCACCTCACCCTGGGGGTGTCGATCGGGCAGACGATCGGCCTGCCCCTGGCGGGCATGATCGCCGACGCCACCGGCGGGTCCCCGCACATCGTCGGCGCCCTGTGGTTCATGACCGGGCTCTCCTCGCTCATGCTCATCGCCGCCGTCGTCGTCATGCTCCGCGGGCGGACCCCGCACGTCTCCCGCGCCGAGGCGGCCCAGGGTGTGCGCACCCCGTGGGCTCTCCTGGGGATCCGGGGGATGAAGCCGGCGATCCTCGCCTCGATGGCGACGCTCGCCGCCGTCGACCTCATGACCGCGTACCTGCCGCTCATCGGGCAGGAGAACGGGCTGAGCGTGACGACGGTGACGTGGCTGCTCGCACTGCGGACGTTCGCCTCGGTGATCTCCCGGATGATCATCGGCGTGCTCGCCCGCCGGTGGGGGAGTCTGTCGCTGCTGTGGACGGCCTCGGTGACGGCGGGCATCTGCGTCATCCTCATCCCCGTGCTCAGCCAGACGTGGACGCTGGCGATTCTGCTCGCGGTCGCCGGCTTCTGCTTCGGGCTCACGCAGCCGCTGACGATGACGTGGGTCTCGACGCTCGCGGATCCGGCGAACCGAGCCGCGGTGCTCTCGATCAGACTGGCCGGGAATCGGCTCAGCCAGGTGGCGATCCCCTCGGTCGCCTCGGTGCTGACGATCGTCGCGGGATCGGGGATCGTCTTCGGCATCTCCGGGGCGCTCCTCGTCCTCGCCGGGGCGGTGACCTGGCGCAACAGCCACGAGAAGTGGTGAAGGTCCGGCTCAGGGACGTCAGCGGCGTCGTTCGGTCCCGGTCGCCTCGGCGAGCTTCCTGCGGCGCCGGCTCCGACTGCGCAGGACGATGTACGCGCAGAAGCTGGTGACGACGGACCAGATGCCGACGATGACGGCGATGGTCTTCCACATTCCGCGCGGCTCATCGAGGTAGACGACCGGGGTCTCGGTGTCGCCGTTCCACAGGACCTGCTGGGTCTGCGCCGCGTCGGCGGCAGAGAGGTCCACGTCGAGGAGGGCGTCCTCCACGGTCGTCCCGTCGGCGGCGGTGTACGTTCCCCGCCACGAGCACAGGAGGTCCCCGCTCTTGGGCTGACCGCAGTCGCGGGTGATCGCCTCGAACCGCCCGGGCCTGCCGTCTCCGGCGAAGACGCTGCTGACATCGGCGATACCGATGGCGGCCAGGAGCGTGGCGACGGCGAAGATCAGCACGCCGACGGCGATCCAGGCGGCGTGGGCGATATTGACGGTCAGTCTCGAGGGCACGAGGACACTGTAGCGAGATTCGTCCCCCATCCGGACCTCCGAGGCCGGCAACCGCGCGTAGGCTGAGGTGACCAGGAACACCTCGGCGACGCCGGGCCTGCGATTGGCAATGGTCGCCGGTGTTGATTAGAATGGTGAGTCGCGTGTGAACGCAGGAGCGCACTTCTCATTCGCATACGGAGGAGAGAGCATGAAGAAGCGGTCAGAGTTCGTTTACGATCTCCGGTCAATGGGATTGCTCGGTCATCCGGGGGAATGGGAACGTGTCAACGCCACAGTGCCGGCTCCAGCGGACCTCAGGATCGAAGTGATCGGGGTCGCCGAAGGAACGCCTATGACCCTCGAGCTGATGTTCGAGAGCGTTTCCGAGGGGATCTACGTCACGGGCACGGTTTCGACCGTCGCCCACGGCGAAGACGCGAGGACGCTCGACGAGATCGAGCTGCCCATGGATGTCGACATCAACGAGATGTACGTCTATGAGCAGATCGAGGGCGACGAGGACTCCTACGTCATCGACCGTGATCAGCTCGATCTCGAACCCGCGATCAGAGACGCAGTCGTGATGGCTCTGCCCTTCAGTCCGGTCAAGGACGGAAGCGAAGAGTTCAGCTACACCCTCGGTGAGGACATCGAGGACGGCGACAGCGAATCCGATTCGCCGTTCGCACAGCTGCAGAACTTGTTGGATGAGAAGAAAGAGAGCTAGACGTGGCTGTTCCCAAGCGTAAGATGTCGCGCAGCAACACCCGCCACCGTCGTTCGCAGTGGAAGGCTCAGGCTCCGAACCTGGTCAAGACTGTGGAGAACGGTCGCGTTGTGTACTCGCGCCCCCACCAGGCCAAGGTCGTCGAAGACGCAGCCGGCACCCCGCTGTTCCTTGAGTACAAGGGACGCAAGGTCGCTGACGCCTGACCTGTGGAGACTGACACCACAGCAGAACTGAAGGAGAGTCTCGGGATCGACATCGATCCCGAGACTTTTCGTCTTGCCCTGACCCACCGGTCCTTCGCATTCGAAGCCGGCGGCATCCCGACGAACGAGCGCCTCGAGTTCCTCGGCGACTCCGTCCTCGGCCTCGTCGCCACCGAATCGCTCTACTACGACAACCCGGACCTGCCCGAGGGTCAGCTGGCGAAGATGCGCTCAGCCGTCGTCAACACGCGGGCGCTCGCGGCGATCGCTCGCCGCTACGGCATCGGCCGCCACATCCTCCTCGGCAAGGGCGAAGAGCTCACCGGGGGTCGTGAGAAGGATTCGATCCTCGCCGACACCGTCGAAGCCCTCATCGGAGCGACCTTCGTCTCCCGCGGCCGCGAGGCCGCGTTCGCCTTCGTCCACCGCCTCATCGACGGGATGCTCGCCGACGCCGTCAACCTCGGCGCGGGCATGGACTTCAAGACGACGCTTCAGGAAGCCGCCGCTGACCTGGGGCTCGGCGCCGTGAGCTACGAGATCACCTCGACCGGTCCCGACCATGCGATGGTCTTCACCGCCACCGCCCGCCTCGGCGAGAACGGCTGGGGTTCCGGGGACGGCTCCTCGAAGAAGGCCGCCGAGGCCGCCGCCGCCGAAGTCGCGGTCAAGGCGATCCGCACGCTCTACCCCGACTACCGGCGCTGAGGCGCTCAGTCTCCGATGCCTGAGCTGCCCGAGGTCGAAAGCGTCCGCCGCGGGCTCGCGGAGTGGACGACCGGGGCGCTCATCACCGGCGCCGAGGTGATCGACCACCGGATCCTCGGCACCACCTCGGCGCGGCGGATCGATCCCGGTCTGGCCGCCGACTTCACCGACCGGATCGTCGGCGAGCGGATCACCGGCGCCGAGCGCCGCGGCAAGTTCATGTGGCTGACCGTCGGCGGGGAGTCGGGCCTGCTCGTCCATCTCGGAATGAGCGGACAGATGCGCGTCCATCCCTCTCACGCCGAGGTGCACCGCCACACCCGTGCCGTGTTCCGGCTCGAGAAGGGCGGGGATTTCGCTGCGGAATCTTCCGAGGCGAGCGCACCGGAGCGCTATGATCTGCGCTTCATCGACCAGCGGATCTTCGGGCATCTCAGCGTCCAGCCGCTCGCGCTGGCCCACGGCCGGCTCGTCCCCGCCTCGGCGATCCACATCGCCCCCGACCCGCTCGAGGACTCCTTCGATCTCGATGCCGTCGTCGACGCGCTCGCGCGCAAGCGCACCCCGCTCAAGGCCGCCCTGCTCGACCAGACCGTGGTCAGCGGGATCGGCAACATCTACGCCGATGAGGCGCTCTTCCGCGCCGGGGTCCACCCGCTGGCCATCGCCTCCCGCACCCGGCGGTCCCGTCTGGTCGCCGTCGTCGAATCCGCCGCCTCGGTGATGGGCGACGCCCTGGCCGTGGGCGGGACGAGCTTCGACGCGCTCTACGTCAACGTCAACGGCGAATCCGGGTACTTCGACCGCGCGCTGCTCGCCTACGGCCGCGACGGGCAGGAGTGCGTGCGGTGCGGAACCGAGATCGCCAAACTCACCGTCGGCGGCCGCGGCAGCCATTTCTGCCCGACCTGCCAGCGGATGCCGCGGTACCGGTGATGTGCTCTCCGCTCATCTCACGGTGATGCCGCGATCCTCGAGCGTCTTCCGGGCACGCGGACCGAGGAAGCCACCGACGTCGTCGACCGACCGCAGTTTGGCGAATGGCGCAACATCGTCGTCTTTGAGGCTCCTGATGTCGAAGGACTCGTCCTCTCCGTCCCATTGCGGGATGAGCTGGAGGTAGATGTCATTGCCGCCGTCAAGAACGAGGTGCTCGATGTTCTCCGCCAGGGCCGCGGGGACGGGCAGCTTCCGGAACCAGGTGCGCACAGAGGGGATCATCTCTCCCATGTAGTCCTGGGGATCGAAGGAATGCGGTCCGCGGTCCCGGGCGAAGTCGTCGACGTCGAACCGCGGCTCGAGCACACCCTGTTCGTACATGAGCTCCTGAATGATCGCTGCCCGCCAAGCAAACGTGGGAAGCTTCACGACCGGGACCGTGGGTGGGGACTGTTTCCATTTCCCCGAGGGCTTCGTGGTCGGCTTTCTCCTTCGACCCGGCGTGAAGCTGCCGATGGCCAGTTCGCGGAACGGGTTGGCGATTGCTCTGAGCGCGTCGGCGACACCGTCAGCACCCTGCTCGTCGACCGTGCCGTTGAGAGCCGATCCCATGACGCCTGCAAGCTCCGTGTGGTTGAGATAGCAGAGGACCTCCCATTCGCCGGCCTCCGCCATGACGCCGGTCTGGGCATTCCGGAGCTTCTCGATCGGCACCGCGTCGACTGGCTGCGCCCCTGACACGGTGACCGTGCCGGCGAAGACGGTCTCGGGGACGATGCGAGTCCGCGCTCGCGGATCGTGGCCCTCGCGCTGCGGATCCTCGGCGAGCCTGACCCACAGATCACCCGGTTCACCCGAACGCGAGAGTCCTGCCGCCACACCCTTCTCATCCCAGACCATCCAGCTGCGGGCCAGCTGTCTGTCGGGGTCGGCACTGGGGTCGCCGGGTTCGACGATGCGAGGTTCGCCGAAGATCTCCGTGAGGACACCGCGTTCGAGCTGAGCGACGAGAGCGCCGTCGATGACGAGGCCATCTGCTGTGACATCGATCGTGTGGGTCATGCCACGGATTCTGTCACGGCCGAGGCATATTCGCACCGGTGCGAGCGAGGACAGATGATCGGGCAGTCAGCCCTTCGGATCCGCCTCGGCGCCGGTGTCATCCGGTGGATCGCTCTCACCCGCCGGTGGTGCGTTCCCGCCCTTGCCGACACCCGCGTGCGTCCGAGTCGCCTCGGTGCCGCCTGTATCCGACACACCCGCCTCGGCGCCGTCGGTCGGGACCTGCCGCAGCTCCGAGGTCGCCAGACCGAAGGCGTGACCGTCGTATTCGCTCACCCCGGTGGCGACGGACTGGTCGAGCAGGTGCGTGGCGAGTTCGCGCTGGATGACGAGCGGATCCTGGCACAGGTCCTTCCACAGCGCCACGCAGAGAAGGAGCATGACGACGACGAACGGCAGCGCGGACACGATCGTGATGTTCTTCAGCCCGTCGAGCGCCTCGGCGGGATCACTGCCCCCGGCCAGGAGCATGACCGCGGCCACCGCACCGGTGGCGACACCCCAGAAGATGACGAGGCGCTTGCCCGGTTCGAGTGCGCCGTTGGCCGAGAGCGTGCCCATGACGATCGACGCGGAGTCGGCGCCGGTGACGAAGAAGATCGCGATGAGGATGACCGTGACGATCATGAGGATGATCGCGATGAGGTTCGGCAGGGGCAGGGCACCGAGGAGGTCGAAGAGGATCGTGTCCATGTTGATGTCCGGCTCCCCGTCGACGATGTTCGCCAGCGCCTGCACGGTGCCCTCGCCGCGTTCGGCGCGCTCCTGGATGCCGATGGCGCCACCGCCGAAGATCGCGAACCAGAGCGTCGAGACGACCGAGGGGACGATGAGGACGCCGGTGACGAACTGGCGCACGGTCCGCCCGCGGGAGATGCGGGCGATGAAGAGACCGACGAAGGGCGACCACGAGATCCACCAGGCCCAGTAGAAGACCGTCCACGACGACAGCCATTCGTTGACGCCCTCACCGCTGGCCGCCGTCCGCGACGCCATCTGCGGCAGATCCTGGATGAAGGAACCGACCGCCGAGGGCACGACATTGAGGATGAAGAGCGTCGGACCGCCGATGAAGACGATGGCCGCGACGATGACGGCGAGCACCATGTTGATGTTCGACAGCCACTGGATGCCCTTCTCGACACCGGAGACCGCCGAGGCGACGAACGCCGCAGTGAGGATCGCGATGATGATGACGAGGACGGGGGAGGAGACATCGGGAAGAATCCCCGCGGTCTCGATGCCGCCGCCGATCTGGATCGCCCCGAGGCCCAGCGAACAGGCCGAGCCGAAGAGCGTGGCGAGGATCGCGAGGATGTTGATGATCTTCCCGCCGATCCCGTTGACGACGCGTTCGCCGAAGAGCGAGGTGAACATCGAGGAGAACAGCTGGGAGCGGCCGAGCCGGAACGACCCGTACGCGACGCCGAGCCCGACGATCGCATACATCGCCCACGGGTAGAGGGTCCAGTGGAAGAGCGTCGTGCCCATCGCCGTACCCATCGCCTCCGATGTCGAGCCGTCGACGGTCGCCGGCGGCGGGGACATGTAGAAGAACAGCGGCTCCCCGACACCGGAGAAGACGAGGCCGATGCCCATGCCGGTCGCGAACATCATCGCGATCCACGACGACGTCCGGAACTCCGGGGTCTCCCCGTCCTTGCCGAGCGGGATCCGGCCGAACCGGCTGACGGCGACGACGATGACGAAGATCGTGAAGACCGTGGCCGCGATGACGAAGAGCCACCCGAAGTTGTCCATCACCCCGGTCAGGGCGGCCCCGGCGACGACGCCGAGGCTCTCCGGGGAGACGAAGCCCCAGATGACGAACGCGACGGCGAGGATGCCGGCGGTGAAGAACACCGTCTTGTCGAGGCCGATGCGCCGCAGGTACCGCTTCTTCGTCGGCGGGTTCTGCAGATGCGTGATGAGCTCGCGGGTCCTGTCCAGCGGTGTGGTCGGGGTGTCCGCCTGCCCCTCGCTGCCGGGACTGCTCGGTGCGCCGGAGGTGTTCGGTGAATCGCTCATGGGTCCGGTTGCCGCAACCACGCCCTGGTGCGGCGTTCCTTCCTTGTTGTCGACGGCGGTGGAAGGCCCGACCGCCGTCGCCGACGGGTCGGGTGGAACCGTCGTTCGTCCCCACACCGGTCGACGTCGCTGTCGACCGTGCGGCGCCCGAACGGCGACGTGCAGCACGTGAGACGAAACACTACCAAAATGCGGGTCTTTGACAAGAGGGCGTCTGCGCCCGGCCCGGCAGGGCCCGCCCCGCTATGCTTGGGGACACGATGCATCTGAAAAGCCTGACCCTGCGCGGATTCAAATCCTTCGCCTCGGCCACGACCCTGAAGTTCGAGCCGGGCATCACGTGCGTCGTCGGCCCCAACGGCTCAGGCAAGTCCAATGTCGTCGACGCCCTCTCCTGGGTGATGGGGGAGCAGGGGGCGAAGAACCTGCGCGGCGGGAAGATGGACGACGTCATCTTCGCCGGCACCTCGAAGCGCCAGGCCCTCGGACGCGCCGAGGTGACCCTGACGATCGACAACACCGACGGAGCCATCCCCGTCGACTACACCGAGGTGACGATCTCCCGGACCCTCTTCCGCACCGGCGGCAGCGAATACGCCGTCAACGGGGCACCGGCCCGCCTCCTCGACATCCAGGAGCTCCTCAACGACTCCGGCCTCGGCAAGGAGATGCACGTCATCGTCGGCCAGGGCCGCCTCGACGCGATCCTCCACGCCGACCCGATCGAACGCCGCAGCTTCATCGAGGAGGCCGCCGGCGTCCTCAAACACCGCCGCCGCAAGGACAAGGCCGTCCGCAAGCTCACCGGCCTGCAGACGAACCTCGACCGCCTCTCCGACCTGCGCACCGAACTCAACCGCCAGCTCGGCCCGCTCGGCCGTCAGGCCCAGGCCGCCGCCCGCGCCGCCACCGTCCAGGCGACGCTGCGCGATGCCACGGCGAGGCTGCTCGCCGACGACGCCGTGCGCCTCCAGGCCTCCCTCTTCGCCGCCTCCGACGGCGGCGGCGACCACACCGAGCGCATCGCCGACCTCGAGAGCCGCCGCGCCCGCACCGAGGCGCGCCTGGCCGAGATCGAGACCCGACTGACCGCAGTCGAGACCGAACTCGAGGCGATGCGCACCGCAGAATCCCGTACCCAGACCCAGTCCGTGCGCGCCGCCGGGCTCGCCAGCCGGGCCGGGGACAAACGCTCCCACCTCCTGTCCGAGATCGCGAGCCTCGGCCGGCGCGAGGGCCGCTCACCGGACGAGCTGCGCTCCCAGGCCGAGGGCATCCGGACCGAACTCGCCGCCGCCGATGAGGCGGTGAGCGAATCCGCTGCCGCCCTCGACGCCGCGAACTCCCGCAAGGACGAGCTCGCCGGTGAGCTGAAGGACGCCGAAGCCGCGGTCAAGGCCGCGCAGATCGCGATCACCGAGGCGGTGAAGAACCGCTCGAGCCTCCACGCGCGGCACGAGCAGGCACAGTCGCGCATCAGCGACCTGCAGGCGCGCATCGACACCGGGCAGGCGGAGATCGCCGCCCTCGAGGCGAAGATCCGCGACCGAGAGACGGCACTGGCCAGCGCCGAGTCCGCCGTCGAGAACGTCGAAGAGGGCGAGAGCACGCTCGACGAGACGTACGAAGCGGCGACCGCGGCCCAGACCGCCCTCGAAGAGCGACTGCGCGACCAGCGGACCGCCCGCGCCGAGGCGGCCTCGGAACTGGCCTCTGCCCGGGCCCGGGCCGAAGCGCTCGCGCTCGGCACCGCCCTCGAGGCCGACCTCGACGACATCATCACCGCGGGCCTGCCCGGCGTCGACACCGCCGTGACGGAGAAGCTCACCGTGACCACCGGCTACGAGATGGCCGTCGCCGCCGCCCTGTCGACGACCGTGAGCGGCGTCCTCGTCGACTCCGGACGGGCCGCCCTCGGCGTCCTCGACCACCTCGGCGAGGACACGAACGTCTCCCTGACGATCCCCACCGGCACGCTCGCCCCGACCCACCCCGACCCGGACCCCGCCGCGGCGGCGCTGCGCTCCGGAGGCAAGGGCGGGGACACGGAGACGACCCGACTCGCCGACTTCGTCCGGGCCGAGGATCCCGCGCTCGACACGCTCGTCAAGACCGCGCTCGCCGCCGTCGTCTGCGCCCCCGACGCCCCCACGGCGCTCGCCCTCGTCGACGCGCACCCGCAGCTCACCGCCGTCACCGTCGACGGCGAGGTCATCACCTCGACGCGCGTCAGCCGCGCCCGCACCGCCTCGGGCACCCGGCTGGCCTCCCAGACGGCGCTGACGGAGACTCAAGAGACCATCGCCGGGCTCGAGCAGACCGTCGCCGGCCTCGACGCCGCCATCGCCGAGACCGACGCGCAGCTGGAGGAGGCGAAACCCGTCACCGCTGCCGCCCTCGAGGCCCTCCACTCCTCGGACGCCGCGATCATGGCCGCCGGCGAGGAGGTGTCCCGGATCGCCGGAGAGATCGACGCCGCCCGCACCCGGCTGGCCCGCGCCCAGGACAACGACGCCGAACTCCACCGCCGTCTCACGGCCTCCCAGCAGGAGGCCGAAGCCGCCGAGGCGGG
>NZ_BAAAMB010000016.1:172123-218475 GCF_039528855.1 Brevibacterium sanguinis
GCCGACGACGTCGACGAAGTCGTCGACACCTCCCAGCGCGACGAGCTCAGCCGCGCGGTCTCCGCGACCTCCGAGGACGTCATCGAGACCCGCATCGCCCACAAGGCGGCAACCGACCGCGCGCGGTTCCTCCGCGACCGCGTCGACTCCCTGCTCCGCCAGGCCGGCGCCGAGGAGGCCGCCCGGGAACAGGCCCAGCGGGCGATCGCGCGGAAGACGGCAGCGGCCGCCTCGGCGGGCATCATCGCCGAGATCGCCGAGGAGGCCGCCACCCTGGCAACGGACACGGTCGCCGAACTCGGCGAGACCATCACCGTCCTCGTCACCGAGAGAGGGGGCCTGCGGGAGGAGAAGAACCGCCTCGGCGAGGAGATCGGGTCGACCCGCACGGAGCTCGGCAGGCTCAAGGACGCCGCCGCGGAAGCGGAGCTCGCGAAGGAGCGGTACCGTCTCAAGCTCGAAGAGGTCGAGCACCGGGCCGAACAGGAGACGGGGCTCGGACTCGAACGCCTCATCGCCCAGTTCGGGCCCGACACCCCCGTGCCCGGGTTCGAGGAGGGGGAGGAGGAGCGGCCCTACGTCCGCGCCGACGTCGAGAAGCGGCACAGGGAGGCGACGAAGCAGCTCAACCGGATCGGCACCGTCAACCCCCTCGCGCTCGAGGAGTACGAAGCGCTCAAGGAGCGCCACCAGTTCCTCGAGAAGCAGATCGCCGACATCGAATCCTCCCGGAAGGACCTCATGCAGCTCGTCGAGGAGGTCGACCGGCACGTCGAACGCGTCTTCGCCGAGGCGTATGCGGACACGGCGCGGGAGTTCGAGGACATCTTCTCCCGTCTCTTCCCCGGCGGTGAGGGCAGTCTCAGCCTCACCGACCCCGACGACATGCTCACCACCGGCGTCGACGTCCACGCCCGACCCGCCGGCAAGAAGGTCAAGCGCCTCTCCCTGCTCTCCGGCGGGGAGCGTTCGCTCGTGGCCGTGGCGATGCTCGTCGCGATCTTCAAGGCCCGGCCGAGTCCCTTCTACGTCATGGACGAGGTCGAGGCCGCCCTCGACGACCTCAACCTCTCGCGCCTGCTCACGGTGTTCAGGGAGCTGCAGGATTCGAGCCAGCTCATCGTCATCACCCACCAGAAGCGGACGATGGAGATCGCCGACGCCCTCTACGGCGTGACGATGCACGGCGACGGCGTCTCGAAGGTGATCTCGCAGCGCATCCCCGCCCAGCCGGAGCAGTGACGCACAGCGGAGTCCCAGGGAATTCTCCACGAGCCACGCGACCCCGGATCACTCCCGACGTGGTCTGGGGCGATAGACTGGGCCGTTGAAGCAGCATTGTCGAAAATCTTTGAGGAGCGGGACGTCCATGGCCGAGTCGGCTGAAGCACGGGGTGACTGCCGGGCATGAATGCAGTTCTCGTCGTCATCGTCGGCCTCGCCATCTCCTTCGCTCTCGCTCTCGTCGTCGTCCTCCTCGTCGCCCTGCCCGGCCTCAAGGCCGAAGGGCGGCTGCGCTACTCCTCCGATGTGCAGCGCTTCCGGCTGCCCGGACAGTGGACGGGATACGACGACGAGGTCCACGAGTTCTTCGGCCATGACGACGGCACGTCCCACCTGGCCACCCGCGAACAGGCAGCCGTCACCGCGATCCGCGACCACTCCTATGTGCTCCGACCCCAGCCGCGCAGACACGCGGCGCCGTCGCTGCTCACCGTCAGGCCGCGCACCCGCCACTGGAAGATCCCGGACTCCGGAACCGGCTGGCGCACGACCGCGGGACTGCTCTTCGGCTCACGCGGCACCTGAGGCCCGCGCGCCCGACGCCGTGAGACCGACACAGCACTGACACCGCCGTGAGACGAACACGGCACACCGACAGCAGACCAAGGAGGACGTCCCGCAATGGACCAGCCGATCATCCTGCTCATCGTCGCAGCCATCGTCTTCATCCTCGTCGTGGCGCTGGGCATCAGCCTGCGCATCAACGCCCGACGCAAGGGCTTCGGCGAGGACCAGTCGATCGACGCCGACTTCACCGGCGAACTGACGATCGACGAGATCACCGAGGCCGTGGCCAAGGAGAAGGAGAAGGCGGCCGGCTCCGAAGTGCCGACCGAACCGGCCAGCCGCCTCGTCCGGCTGCGCGAGAGGCTCGCGAAGTCGAACTCCGGGCTCGGCCGCGGACTGCTCAACCTCCTCTCCCGCGACACACTCGACGAGGCGACCTGGGAGGAGATCGAGGACACCCTCATCCTCGCCGACGTCGGCGTCGAACCCACCTCCGAACTCGTCGACACCCTCCGCGAACGCGTCAAGGTGCTCGGCACCCGCGACCCCGACGAGGTTCGGGGGCTGCTGCGCGAGGAGCTCATCAAGCTCGTCGATCCGACGATGGACCGTGAGCTCGCCACCTCCGGCACCGCAGGAGATCCCGCCGTCATGCTCGTCGTCGGCGTCAACGGCGCCGGCAAGACGACGACCGTGGGCAAGATCGCCCGCGTCCTCGTCGCCGAGGACAAATCCGTCCTCCTCGGTGCCGCCGACACCTTCCGCGCCGCCGCCGCCGACCAGCTGACGACCTGGGGTTCACGCGTGGGCGTGGAGACCGTGCGCGGCGAAGAGGCCGCCGATCCCGCCTCGGTGGCCTACGCCGCCGTCGAGAAGGGCAAGGCGGAGAACGCCGACGTCGTCCTCATCGACACCGCCGGTCGCCTCCAGAACAAGGTCGGGCTGATGGACGAGCTGCGCAAGGTCAAGCGCGTGGCCACCCGCCCCCTCGGCGTGGGCCACGACATCGACGAGGTCCTCCTCGTCCTCGACGCGACGACCGGGCAGAACGGCATGCAGCAGGCCAAGGTGTTCGCCGAGGCGGTCGACATCTCCGGCATCGTGCTCACGAAGCTCGACGGCACTGCGAAGGGCGGCATCGTCATCGCCGTCCAGCGTGAGCTCGGGGTCCCGGTCAAGCTCATCGGCCTCGGCGAAGGTGCCGACGACCTCGCCCCGTTCACCGCCGAAGGGTTCGTCGACGCTCTCCTCGACTGAGCCATCCCGCCCGCTGAGACAGTCGAACGATCGGTCTCAGCGGGCTTCTCACTGCCTCTGACCAGGCATTCCGCCTCACCTGAGGCCCTCGTCACATTCTCGAAACATCGTCGAATCATTCCCGTGACCTCGTCCCTGAAGACTGGGCGCACCGGAACCGATTGAGACGATTGAGAGACAGAGACATGGAACTCGATGCAGTGAATGTGTGGATGATGGTCGCTGCGGGGCTCGTGCTGCTGATGACCCCCGGCGTGGCCTTCTTCTACGGAGGGATGACTCGGATCAGTTCGAGCATCAACATGATGATGATGGTCTTCTCGGCCATGGCCGTCGGGGCGCTGGTCTGGGTGCTCTACGGCTACGGCCTGAGCTCCGGCGACTCGATCGCCGGGATCGTCGGCAACCCGCTCAGCCAGCTCGGCCTCGCCGACGCCGTCGCCAACCAGCCGGAGACGCTGATCTCCATCGGCTACGGGTCGACGTTCGCGATGATCGCGATCGCCCTCATCGCCGGGGCCGTGGCCGACCGTGCGAAGTTCTCCACGTGGCTTGTCTTCTCCGCCGCCTGGGTCACCCTCGTCTACTGCCCGCTGGCCTTCATGGTCTGGGGTGACGGGATCCTGTCGGCCGACGGCGCGATCGGCAGCGTCTTCGGACCCGCGATCGACTTCGCCGGCGGCACCGTCGTCCACATCAACGCCGGCATCTCCGCCCTCGTCCTCGTCGTCGTCATGGGCCGCCGGGCACGCTTCTCCACCCCGCACAAGCCGCACAACATCCCCATCACCGTCCTGGGTGCCGCCCTCCTGTGGTTCGGCTGGTTCGGGTTCAACGGCGGAGCCGCCTCGACGATCGAGCAGGCCGGACTCATCTGGGTCAACACCCTCGTCGCCCCGGCCGCGGGCATGATCACGTGGATCACCATCGAACGCCTGCGGGCCTCACGCCCGAGCAGCATCGGCAGCGTCTCCGGACTCATCGCCGGCCTCGTCGCGATCACCCCTGCGTGTGCCGACGTCGAACCCTACGCCGCGATCCTCATCGGCATCGCCGCCGGCGCCGGAGCCTACTTCGCGGTCGTCGCGAAGAACCGTCTGCGCTACGACGACGCACTCGACGTCGTCGCCGTCCACCTCGTCGCCGGCATCATCGGCACCGTGATGATCGGATTCTTCGCCGTGCCCACCGCGGAGACGGCTACGGGACTCTTCTACGGCGGCGGACTCGAACTCCTCATCGCCCAGATCGTCGCCTGCATCGTCGCCATCGTCTACGCCGGAGCGGTGACCTTCGTCATCTCGCTCGTGCTGCGCAAGACCATGGGTCTGCGGATCGACCCGCGCGACGAACTCGACGGCATCGACAACGTCGAACACGCGGAGCGGGCCTACTCCTTCCGCTGACCCGATGCTCCCGCCTCGGCGCCGGTCGGTCTCGCCGGACTCCGAGGCGGGGGAGTACGCCGGAGTGCTCACAGGACGCCCCACCCGCGGTTCCAGCAGACGCCGCAGGTGGGGTGTTCTGGTGCCCGGCGGGGTTTCGGACCTCCCAGGGGGAGTTGTTAGGCTAGGGAGTCGACCAATCTGAAGAAGGCGTGCACGTGTTCAATTCCCTCTCCGACAGGCTCACCGCGACTTTCAAGAATCTGCGCGGCAAGGGCAGGCTCTCGGAAGCCGATGTCGATGCCACCATCCGCGAGATCCGTCGAGCCCTGCTCGACGCCGACGTGGCCCTGCCCGTCGTCCGCGCCTTCACCGGGCGGATCCGCGATCGGGCGCTGTCGGAGGAGGTCTCGGGGGCGCTCAACCCGGGCCAGCAGGTCGTCAAGATCGTCAACGAGGAACTCGTCGCCATCCTCGGCGGCCAGACCCGTCGCCTCACCTTCGCCAAGCGCCCGCCCACGGTCATCATGCTCGCCGGACTCCAGGGTGCGGGCAAGACGACGCTGGCCGGCAAGCTCGCCCACTGGCTGAAGTCCGAGGGCCACCGCCCGATGCTCGTCGCCGCCGACCTCCAGCGCCCCAACGCCGTGGGTCAGCTGCAGATCGTCGGTGAGCGGGCCGGTGCCGTCGTCTACGCCCCCGAATCCGGCAACGGCGTGGGCGATCCCGTCAAGGTCGCCACCGACGCGATCGAGGTCGCGAAGTCGAAGCTCCACGACGTCGTCATCGTCGACACCGCGGGTCGCCTGGGCATCGACGAAGAGCTCATGCAGCAGGCCGCGGACATCCGTGCCGCCGTCAACCCCGACGAGGTCCTCTTCGTCATCGACGCGATGATCGGTCAGGACGCCGTGAAGACCGCCGAGGCGTTCCTCGAAGGTGTCGACTTCACCGGTGTCGTGCTCTCGAAGCTCGACGGCGACTCCCGCGGCGGTGCCGCCCTCTCCGTCGCCGAGGTGACCGGCCGACCGATCATGTTCGCCTCCACCGGCGAATCGATGACCGACTTCGAACAGTTCCATCCCGACCGGATGGCCGACCGCATCCTCGACATGGGCGACATCCTCACGCTCATCGAGCAGGCGGAGAAGAACTTCGACGAGAAGGAGACCGCGAAGCTCCAGAAGAAGTTCGAGTCCGGCGAGGACTTCGACCTCAACGACTTCCTCACCCAGATGGCGGGCCTGCGGAAGATGGGCTCGATGAAGAAGATGCTCGGCATGATGCCGGGCATGAGCCAGTACAAGGATCAGATCGAGAACTTCGACGAGCGCGAGGTCGACCGGGTCGAGGCGATCGTGAGATCGATGACACCGTACGAGCGCAGCAACCCGAAGATCCTCAACGGCTCCCGGCGCGCCCGCATCGCCAAGGGTGCCGGCACCACCGTGACCGCGGTCAACCAGCTCATGGAGCGCTTCACGCAGGCGCAGAAGCTCATGCGCGGCATGGGCCGCGGCGGCGGCATGCCGGGCATGCCCGGGGCCGGCGGCATGCCGGGAATGGGCTCACTGCCTGGTGGGGGAGCCAACCGGAAGAAGAAGGCCGCGGGGAAGAAGAAGGGCCGCAAAGGCGGTCAGTCGGGCAACCCGGCCAAGCGCGCCGAGCAGGCGCAGGCCGTCCAGGACCGGAAGTCGGGCAAGGCGAAGGACCCGGTCGGTTCGGCCTTCGGCGGCGTCGACCTCGGCGGGGACGACGACTTCGATCTCGCGAAGCTGCCCAAGGGCTTCGGCGGGATGTTCCCAGGTGGAAAGAAGTAGCCCTTTCTGGCACAATGAACTCTTGTACTTTCGCCTCGGCGCGGGCCCTCTCTTCTGCCTCGAGTCGATAGTCCAGGTCGCAGACTCCGTCACGTCAACCCCACGACTGTGCGGTATCTCTGTGCAAACAGAACACAAAAGGAGACACCACTACAGTGGCAGTCAAGATTCGTCTGACCCGCATCGGCAAGGTCCATGCACCCTTCTACCGCGTCGTCGTCGCCGACTCGCGCACCCGTCGTGACGGTCGCGCGATCGAGCAGATCGGCATCTACCAGCCGCTGCGCGACCCCTCGGTCATCGAGATCGACTCGGAGCGTGCGCAGTATTGGCTCTCTGTCGGCGCGCAGCCGACCGATCAGGTCCGCAACCTGCTCAAGCTCACCGGCGACTGGCAGAAGTTCACCGGTGAGGGCGAAGCCGTCAGCACCGTGAAGCCGCAGCCGGAGAAGGAGGCCTTCGTGGCTCCGACCGCCGACTCGGTGATCAAGGAAGCCATCACGCAGAAGAGCTCGGGCAAGGCTGACGCCGCCGAGGTCGAAGCTGAGGACACCGCTGCCGACGACGTTGCCAAGGCCGTCGAGGCCGAGGACGCCGCTCAGGCCGAAGCCGCTGAGGACAACGCCTGACATGTTGGCAGATTCGCTCGAACATCTGGTCCGCGGCATCGTCGATCATCCCGACGACGTCGCAGTTCGGTCCCGGTCGTCCCAGCGTGGGACGACGCTCGAGGTCAGGGTTCACCCCGACGACCTCGGACGTGTCATCGGCCGCGCGGGTCGCACCGCGAAGGCCCTGCGCACCGTGATCAACTCCCTTGCCGGCCGTGAGTCGGTGCGGGTGGACCTCATCGAAGCGTAGATCTTCCACACACGAGGGGGACGTCGGCGGGCAGCCGACGTCCCCCTCGGGCATTCATCCGCGGCCGCGGAGCCCACGACTGCGGCGAACTACACTGAATGCTGATGAGAACGCATTCCCCCGACCACGAGGAGCACGCATGGACACGGTGATCGCCCGGCTGGGCAAGCCGCACGGGATCAGAGGCGAATTCACCGTCGAGGTGCGCACCGACCGCCCCGAGGAACGGCTCGTGCCCGGGATGACGTTCGCCACCGACCCCGACATCGGCGAACTCACGCTCAAGTCCGCGCGCTGGCACCGTGACCGTCTCCTCCTCACCTTCGACGAGGTGGCCGACCGCACCCGCGCCGAGGAGATCCGCAACACGCTCATCCTCAGCCCCCAGGACGACGAGGACGACGACGCCGAGGCGTGGTACCTCGATGACCTCATCGGACTGGCCGCGTTCGTCGGCGAGACGCAGGTCGGCGAGGTCGTCGACGTCACGAACGGCACCGCACAGGACCTCCTCCACATCAGGCACGTCGACGGACACGAGGTGCTCGTGCCCTTCGTCGCAGCGATCGTCCCCGACATCGACATCGAGGCCGGGCGCATCATGCTCACCCCGCCCGCCGGTCTCCTCGACGCGGAGTGAGCCTGCGCATGCGCATCGACGTCGTCTCGATCTTCCCCGACTACCTGGCCGGACTGCGGCTCTCCCTCATCGGCAAGGCGATCGAGCAGGGACTGCTCGGCCTGAGCGTCCACGACCTGCGCGACTTCACCTTCGACCGCCACAACACCGTCGACGACTCCCCGTACGGGGGAGGGGCCGGCATGGTGATGAAGGCCGAACCGTGGGCACTCGCCCTCGACCACATCCGGCAGGCCGGAGAGCCCGCGCCTGCGGACACGTCGGGCAGCCTCGGCGCGGGCCCGGCGAAGCCGATCCTCATCGTCCCGAGCCCCGCGGGGGAGGTCTTCGATCAGCGGATCGCCGAAGAGCTCAGTGCAGCTGAGCACCTCGTCTTCGCGTGCGGACGCTATGAGGGCATCGATCAGCGCGTGCTCGACTGGGCGCGGGAGGACTTCGAGGTGCGGCCGATGAGCATCGGCGACTACGTCCTCAACGGGGGCGAGGTCGCATCGATGGTGATGATCGAAGCCGTCAGCCGCCTCATCCCCGGCGTCATCGGCAACCCCGAGTCCCTGGCCGAGGAGAGCCACGAGGGCGGTCTCCTCGAGTACCCGATCTACACGAAGCCGGCGGTCTGGCGCGGTCACGCGGTGCCGGACATCCTGCTCAGCGGCAACCATGCGGCGATCGCCCGGTGGCGACGTGACCGACGTCTCGAACGCACCGCCGAGGTCAGGCCCGACCTGCTCGACGACCGTGACGATCTGAACGCCCGCGACCGCGAGGTCCTCGACCGGTTTGAGTCTTCCGACCCCGCCGTGACAGAATAGATCGTCGCGTTTGTTGGCATCCGCCTGCTTCAGGGGGTCGGATGTCCGCGCCGCCGGCCGGAATCCTCGGCCGACACCTGGGGAGCGATCCCGACAGACGATCCGAATACCGGTTCTCACCGGTCCTACATGCGTGTCCTCGACCTGGAGCAGAGGCCACAGGAGAAGCACAATGCAGAAGCTCGATGTTGTCGATGCAGCCTCGCTGAAGACCGACGTCCCCGATTTCCGCGCCGGTGACACCCTCAACGTCCACGTCCGCGTGGTCGAGGGCAACCGCTCGCGCATCCAGGTCTTCAAGGGTGTCGTCATCCGCCGTCAGGGCGACGGCGTCCGCGAGACCTTCACCGCCCGCAAGATCAGCTTCGGCGTCGGCGTCGAGCGCACCTTCCCGGTGCACTCGCCCATCGTCGAGCAGATCGAGGTCCTCTCCCGCGGCGACGTCCGCCGCGCGAAGCTGTACTACCTGCGCAACCTGCGCGGCAAGGCCGCTCGCATCCGCGAAAAGGCCTGAGCGCCCCAGCTGCCTGGCACCGGCGAACGTGAAGAACGCTGACGAGAACGCGACCTCCGGGTCGCGTTTTCGCGTCTCTGGCCGGATGTGGAGGATCGTCGGCATCATCGCCGTCGTCATCGTCATCCTCGGCGCCGCGGTGCGCGGATTCGTCGTCCAGCGCTTCACCATCCCCAGCGAATCGATGCAGCCGACCCTGACCGTCGGCGACACGATCACCGTGTGGCGCCCGGACGCGCTGACCGGCACGATCGAGCGCGGCGACATCGTCGTCTTCGACGGCCGCGGCTCCTTCATCGACGATCCGCTGCCGACCCCGCTGCAGAAGATCGGTTCCTGGGTGGGTGTCGGCAGTCGCGACGTCTACTATGTCAAACGCGTCATCGCCCTCGGCGGGGACACCCTCGAGTGCTGCGACGCCGAGGGCCGGCTCCTCCTCAACGGCGAACCCCTCACCGAGGACTACGCCCCGCTGCCCGCCTCACAGGTGCCGTTCTCCATCGCCGTGCCGGCCGACACGATGTGGGTGATGGGCGACAACCGCGACGACTCCACGGACTCGCGCGCGCTGCTCGGACGCCCCGGCGGCGGCTTCATCCCCCTCGACCGGGTCATCGGCCCCGTCATCGGGCACGGCTCGACGATCGACTGATACGCTCGTTCCAGCCAGCCCGCGCAGGTCGCGCACCGATGCGAAAGCGAACGAATGACCTCCGAACCACAGCCCTCCCCACGTGCGTCCAAAAAGCTCCTCCGCGGACTCCTCGAGACCCTGGTGATCATCGTCATCGCCCTCCTCATCTCCACGGCGCTCAAGACCTGGGTGGTTCGGTCCTTCTACATTCCCTCCGGATCGATGATGGAGACCCTCCAGATCGACGACCGGGTCCTCGTCAACCAGCTGGCGCCGAAGTTCGGTCCCGCCGACCGCGGCGACATCATCGTCTTCGACGACCCCGACGACTGGCTCTCGGGCTCCGAATCCTCCGGGTACGCACCCAACCCGTTCCTCGAGTTCATCGGCCTCGCACCCTCGGACGCAGGCAACCAGCTCATCAAACGCGTCATCGGCGTCGGCGGGGACACCGTCGAATGCTGCGATGCCGAGGGGCGGATCCTCGTCAACGGGTCACCGATCGACGAGACCTACCTGGCACCGGGCACGCAGCCCTCGGAGATGGAGTTCTCCGTCACCGTGCCCGAAGGCAGCTACTGGGTGATGGGCGACAACCGCGGCAATTCCGCAGACTCCCGGTACCACCTCGACGGACAGCCGTTCGTGCCTGCCGACAACGTCGTCGGCACCGTCTTCCTCATCAACTGGCCGCTGAGCAGCTTCGCTTGGGTGTCCAACCCCACGGACGTCTTCGCCGACGTCCCGGCGCCGCAGGGAATCACCGTCAACTGATGGCAGCACGCGGACTGCACGACGTCTCGGTGGAGAGGGCGCTGCTCGCCGAGGGATTCGACACCGTCATCGGCGTCGACGAGGTGGGGCGCGGGGCGCTGGCCGGTCCCGTGAGCGTGGGGGTCGCCGTGTTCTCGCTGACCGAGGTGTGCGGGAGTCCGGTGCCCGAGGGCATCCACGATTCGAAGCAGCTCGATGCCGTCTCCCGTGCTGCCGCCACCGCGCGGGTCCAGGACTGGGCGCAGGCGAGTGCGGTCGGGTCGACGCTGCCTGCGGAGATCGACGCACTCGGGATGACGCTCTCCCTCGGACTCGCCGCCAGGCGGGCCCTCGCACAGGTGCCGGGGCTTGTCGATGGGCAGGGGCTGATCGACGGGCAGGGGCGGACGATGGTCCTCCTCGACGGCAAGCACGACTGGCTCTCGGCCCCACTCACGCTCGACTGCCTGGGGATATTCGGCGCCTGCGCCGACATGGATCTGCCGCCGGTGCGCACGATCATCAAGGGCGACGGCAGCGTTCCGGTCATCGCGGCGGCGAGTATCGTGGCGAAGGTGGAGCGCGACGAAACGATGATCGGCCTCGCCGAGGCGCACCCGCAGTATGGTTGGGAGTCCAACGTCGGCTACGGCACCGCCGCCCACCGGCAGGCGATCGTCGACCACGGACCGAGCGTCCACCACCGCCGAAGCTTCCGCCTGCACGCCGTGCCACCGGCCGGTGCCGGGCGGGTTGCCCCTGATACTGACCCTGTCCCCGAGTCCTGACCCTGTCCCCGAGACGAAGAGAGGAACCCCGTGAGCGCAGACGATCTCGATGACTACGAGGCCCAGCTCGAACTCCAGCTCTACAAGGAGTACCGCGACGTCGTCGGCCTGTTCGCCTACGTCGTCGAGACGGAGAGGCGCTTCTACCTCGCCAACCACGTCGACCTCAAGGCCCACAACGACGCCGGCGACGTCTACTTCGAGCTGACCCTGCGCGACGCCTGGGTGTGGGACAGCTACCGGTCGGCCCGCTTCATCAAGATGGTCCACGTGCTCACGTTCAAGGACGTCAACATCGAGGAGATCGCGAAGTCCGACCTCGAACCCCTGACCTCGATCGGGCGGTGACCCCGCGCGGGGTGAGCCAGCGGCGGTGAGGTGAGCCTGCAGCAGTGAGGTGAGTCGTCTCCGACTAGCGTGCGGTCGAGGTGTGGACACCCGCTCACTCATGTGCCCTGGGCCTGTGGACGCCCACGCGTCGTCCACAGGCCGATTCTCTGCTCTTCCCTCGGCACGATCGAACGTGGTGCCGTGGTGGGCATGTCGGGAACGAGAGGGACAACGCGAGGCGAGAGGCAGATCGCCCTGGGCCGTGCCGGGGAGGACCTCGCCGTGGCGCGCCTCGAAGCCGAGGGCATGGTCATCCTCGCCCGCAACGTCCGCTGTGCCCGCGGTGAGATCGACATCATCGCCAGGGACGGGGCCGCCGTCGTCTTCGTCGAGGTCAAGACCCGCCGCACGATGAGGCAGGGGTCGCCACTCGAGGCGATCACGCCCGTGAAGCTGCGGAAGATCCGGATGCTCTCGGGACTGTGGCTGCGCGCCCAGACCGAATTCTTCCCAGCCGCCCGGATCGATGCGATCGGCATCGTCATGGAGCCGCGCGTCGTCCTCTCCCACCTGAAGAACGTGCAGGTCGACTCATGAGCGAGCCGCTGCCGGTGACCGGCGACGACGACTTCGACCCGGAACTCCCTGCCGAGGCCGACCCCTGGCTCGATGCCGCCGAGGAGGTCGGCCCTGCGCCCCCGCTCGTGGTGGCGACCCCGGAGACGACCATCGTCGGGCGGGCCTCGGCCGTGGCCCTGTGGGGACTGACCGGCAAGATCGTCTCGATCGAGGCCAGCGTGAGTGCCGGCCTGCCCGGCATCGACATCGTCGGACTGCCGGACACCTCGGTGAGCGAATCCCGGAAGCGGCTGCGAGCGGCGCTGGCCTTCCTCGGCACCCCGGTGGCCACCGAGCACCTGACGGTCAACCTCACTCCCGGTAGCGTCCCGAAGATCGGCACCGGATTCGACCTCGGCATCGCCGTGGCCGTGCTCCGGGCGCGCAGAACGATCACCTCACCCGATACGGAGCGGGTCATCCACTGCGGCGAGCTCGGACTCGACGGTCGGATCCGCCCGGTCAGCGGAGTGCTGCCGACCCTCCACAGCGGTCTGCTCGCCGGGTTCGACCGCTTCGTCGTGCCCGCCGGCAACGCGAGCGAAGCCGGCCTCATCAGCGGCATCGAGGTCATCCCGGTCTCCTCGCTCGCCGAACTCGTCAACCTCTACGGCGGTGCACTCACCGTGCCCGCGCTGCCGCCGGTCATCGACGCCGCCGGTCCCGCGGCCCACAGTCCCGACCTCCACGACCTCGCCGAGGTGCAGGGCCAGGAGGAAGCGCGCTTCGGCCTCGAAGTCGCCGCGGCCGGGGGCCACAACCTGCTCATGCGGGGCACGCCGGGAGCGGGCAAGACCCTGCTCGCCCAATGTCTGCCGGGAATCCTCCCGTCGCTGTCCGACGCCGAGGCCCTCGAGGTCGCCGCGATCCGGTCGCTGCGCGGGGAACTCACCGCCGGTGACGAACTCGACCACCGTCCCCCGTTCGAGGCGCCCCACCACCGGAGCACCGCCTCGGCGCTCGTCGGCGGACGCCGACCGGGAACCGTCGGGATCCTCAGCCGAGCCCACCGGGGAGTGCTCTTCATGGACGAGGCGCCGGAGTTCTCCCGGGACGTGCTCGAAGCGCTGCGCCAGCCGCTCGAGGCCCGGCAGGTCCACATCCACCGGGCGTGGGGGTCGATGGTGCTCCCGGCCGCGTTCCAACTCGTCATGGCCGCCAACCCGTGTCCGTGCGGCGCCGGGATGCCGGCCGGCGGCCAGGGCGCATGCCAGTGCACGCCGATGGACAAGCGCCGCTACCGCAACCGGCTGTCGGGTCCGCTCCTCGACCGCGTCGATCTGCAGCTCGAACTCTTCCCCGTCTCGCCTGCCGACCTCCGCCTCGGCGGGGACCAGGAGGCGAGCGCTGTCGTGGCCGACCGCGTGCACGCGGCCAGGCACGCCCAGGAGGCGCGCTATGCCGACTGTGCTTGGTCGCTCAACGCGAATGCGCCCGGTTCGTGGCTGCGCGACCACTTCGGCATGCGGCCCGAGGTGCTGCGCGGTCTCGATCGGGCGCTCGAGACCGGCCGGATCACGATGCGCGGCTACGACAGGGTGCTGCGCGTCGCGACGACGCTGACGGACCTCGCCGGTGCCGAGACTCCCGATGCCGACAGGATCGCCGTGGCTCTGGCGCTGCGGACGCAGGAGACGTGAGCGAGACGGAGGACGAGGTCATGGACGACGAACGGATCGAGGGCACGGCCAGCGAGTCGCGGCAGCGCAGCGCGCTCGCCGCCCTACTGCGGATCGGCGAACCCGGTGACGGGCTGCTCAGAGCCGTCGTGATCGCTGTCGGCCCGATCGCGGCCCTCGAGATCATCCGCGCCGTCGCTGCCGAACCCGTGAGCACCGGGGATGCCGCGGCCCACCTGAGCGCCGAAGTCGGGGAACCGGCCGCCGGCAGTCAGCTCGCCGAGGCGCTCGCCCGGTGGGCGGTGCGCTCCGCCGATGCCGACGGCGACCACGACCTCGAGGGAATGCTGCGCCTCGGCGGGCGACTCGTCATCCCGGGTGACGACGAGTGGCCGCGGTGTCTTGACGACCTCGGGCCGGCGGCGCCCCTGGCACTGTGGGTGCGGGGACAGGCCGGACTCGATGCGACGCTGCGCCGGGCCGTCGCCGTCGTCGGGGCGCGGGCGGCGAGCGGGTACGGGACGAAGTGCGCGTCCGACCTCGCGTGGGATCTCGGCGCCGAGGGGTTCACCGTCGTCTCCGGCGGTGCGTTCGGCATCGACGCGGCCGCCCACCGGGCGGCGATCGCCCGGGACGCCCCGACGATCGCCTTCATGGCCGGAGGCGTCGACCGGTTCTATCCGGCGGCGAACGCCGATCTCTTCACCCAGGTGCTCAATGGGGGAGCGATCGTCTCGGAGACCGCGCCCGGGATGACGCCGATGCGGCACCGCTTCCTCCTGCGCAACCGGCTCATCGCCGCGTCCGCCCTCGTCACCGTCATCGTCGAAGCCGGGTGGCGCAGCGGGGCGCTCAACACCGCCCGGCATGCGCTCGAGCTCTCCCGCGCCGTCGCCGCCTATCCGGGGTCGGTGTACTCGGCGTCATCGGCGGGAACGCATCGGCTCATCCGCCATCACGAGGCCGAACTCGTCACGACGGCCGCCGACGTCCTCGACCTCCTCGACGACGACGAACTGCCGCTCGATCTCGGACCCGACCCGGACGGCGGCTCACGCGGCGATGATCGGCTCGAGGACCTCAGCGAGCGGGAGAAGATCTGCCTGACCTCGCTGTCGGCGACGAAGGAACTCGACGTCGGGACGCTCGCCGCACGAGCCGGACTGACCGTCCAGGACACCCTCTCCGCGCTCGCCCTCCTCGAACTCGCAGGGCTCGGCAAGAGGCACGGCTCCGGCTGGATGAAAGTCCGAGGCGGCTGACCGCAGCCGGCTGCGAGTCCCTCACTCCGCCGGCCTCCGCCGTCGCGGTTGCGCAACCGCGTAGTCTGGGGACTGTGACCAACGCACACCGCTTCCCCACGGTGGTCGACGCCTACGCCGACCACCTGCGCTCCCGTGATGTCTCCGACCACACGCGCCGCGCCTACGTCGCCGACATCACGGACTTCTTCGACCACGTCCGCACCACCGACGTCGCCGACATCGGCCTCGGCGAGCTGCGGTCGTGGCTCATCGCCCTCGATGATGCGGGTGCCGCGAAGTCGACGGTGGCGCGCAAGATCGCCGCCCTCAGATCGTTCTTCGGCTACTGCGTGAACTCCCTGGGACTGGCGACCAACCCCGCGGCCCGCCTGCGCACCCCGAAGAAGGACTCCCGCCTCCCGACCGTGCTCAAACCGAAGCAGGCGGCGAACCTCATCGCAGCGGGCCAGACCGCCGGAGCGGACCCGGGAGACGACGCGCCGCCCGAGGACGAGGCCGATGAGGCCATGCAGGCCCGGGATACTGCGATCCTCGAGATGCTCTACGCGACCGCGGTCCGCGTCTCCGAGCTCTGCGGACTCGACCGCGCCGACGTCGATGACCACCGCTCGATGATCACCGTCCTCGGCAAGGGCAACAAGGAGCGCCGTGTCCCGTTCGGGACACCCGCCGCCCAGGCCCTCAAGACATGGCTGCGGATGCGGGAGAGGATCGCCACTGACAAGAGCGGAGACGCCCTCTTCCTCGGCCGGCGCGGAGGACGGATCGGGGCGCGTCAGGTCCGCGACCTCGTCCACCGGTACGGCGCCCTCAACCCGGAGGCCCCGGACATCGGGCCGCACGGACTCCGTCATTCCGCAGCCACGCACATGCTCGACAACGGCGCCGACCTCCGCCAGATCCAGGAACTCCTCGGGCACGCGACGCTGAGCAGCACACAGATCTACACCCACGTGTCGATGCAGCGACTGCAGGAGACCTACCGGCAGGCGCACCCCCGGGCGTAGCCTCCCCGTCCCTCACTTCCGGAACTCCCAGTGCCACGGTTCGGGCAGGGAACCCGACTGTCTCGCCCACGACGGGTGCACCCAGCCGAAGGTCGGCGCATTCGCGCGCATCCACTCGTGTTCGGCACTGCCGAACGCATTGATCCCACCGCCCAGATCGACGGCGAGCGCCCACCCGTGGTTGGAGGTCCCGGGTGTGGCCGCCATCCGGCCCTTGCGCTTCTTGAGGATGACCTGCGTGTCGTAGTCGCGATAGGCGTCGGTGACGGAGATCGGCCGACCGAACCGCGCCTCGAACGCGAAGGAAAGCCGGTCGAACGCCGCCTGCGCGTCACAGCGCAGCAGCTGTCCCGGGGCGGTCTTGAGCTCACACATCGCCGAGGCGGGGATCCGGCCGTTCCGGTGCCCGCCCCAGGACCCGGCCCCGGAGTCACCGTCGTCACCGGCCGGCTCCTCGGCGGGTTTGCGAGAGAGCGGCAGGAGCACCGAGGCGTCCTGCCCGAAGAACGGCGCCGGATCGACGTACGCGCGGTCGCTGCCGGTCGGCCACACCCCGACGTGGAGACAGTCCTCGTCACAGTGCGCCCCGTCGGTGACCTCGCCGATCTGCTCACCCGCGGCGATTGCGTCACCGACGGCGAGGTCCGTCGTCGCCGGCTGGAACGAGACGGTGCGGCCTGAGTCGGTGGTGATGCTCACCGTGTCGGTGCCCGCGACCGAACCGCGGAAGCGCACCGCTCCGCTCGTCGGAGCCCGCAGCGGTTCACCCGGCAGGGCGCGGATGTCGATGCCCCGATGCCCTGCCAGCCAGGTCTCCTGCGGTGGATCGAAGGCGGTGACGATCTCCATGACGGGCACGGGGGAGACCCACGTCGTCGCCTCCGGACCGGTCTGGTCCGCTCTGGCGTTGGCAGGCAGACCGAAGGCGACGACGACGAGTACGGTGACGGCGAGCGTCGCGAACGCAGTCGCTCCGGAGCGACTCCGAGATGGGATGCGCTGGCGAGGAGTGAGCGGTCGGGGAGGATTCGGCATGCCGTCCATCTCACCCCGTACCGATGCGCCTGTCACGGCCGCCGCAACCGCCTGTGGACGGCCTCTCAGCCTCCACAGTTCAGGTGCACACGAGTCACACAGGCATCCACAGATCGCCGCACGCGAGTGCGGCCGAGCCCAGTGGCGCCGGATGGGATGATGCGCGCCGGCCGCGGCGCGGCGGCACCGCCCGCCGCGACCCGTTCGCCACGACGCGTGGCGAACCGCGAACCACCTCGGCGACGGGGACGCACCGTCACCTGGTCAAGGGGCAGTGCCGCGTCCCCGCGGGGACCACCGGCTCGACCATCCACAGGTCCTGGCACTCGAGTCGATTCGGCGCGGCCGCCCCGCAGACCCAGCCCCCGCGTCACCTCGATCGGGACCCGGGACCGCAGGGCCGCCTCGGCGCGGGGGACCGATTGGAAATGGCTTGGTCACCCGCGATAGACTGGCTCCAGCAGAAGCGTGTCTTCTGACTACGCGCATCCGATTTCTTCTCCATCCCTTGGTGCACGCCTGCAGTGCGTGTGGGGCGGATGAACCGGATGCCAGGAATCAACCGAAACCGTCACAGGCGTCGTCGGCTCACAGCCGGCGGCTCACCGTGGCACAACGCACCCGCAGCAGGGTGCTCGAGAAAGGAGGGCGTCGGCATGGCCGTCGTCACCATCCGCCAGCTGCTCGACAGCGGCGTCCACTTCGGACACCAGACCCGCCGTTGGAACCCGAAGATGAAGCGCTTCATCTTCACCGAGCGCAACGGCATCTACATCATCGACCTGCAGAAGTCGCTGGGCTACATCGACACCGCGTTCGAGTTCGTCAAGGAAACCGTCTCGCACGGTGGCTCGATCCTCTTCGTCGGCACGAAGAAGCAGGCTCAGGAATCCATCGCCGAGCAGGCCAAGCGCGTGGGCCAGCCCTACGTCAACCAGCGCTGGCTGGGCGGCATGCTCACGAACTTCCAGACCATCTCCCTGCGTCTGCGCCGCCTCAAGGAACTCGAAGAGATCGACTTCGACGACGTTGCCGGCTCCTCGCACACGAAGAAGGAACTCCTCATCCTCCGTCGTGAGAAGGACAAGCTCGAGAAGACCCTCGGCGGCATCCGCGACATGCAGCGGACCCCGTCGGCCGTGTGGATCGTCGACACGAAGAAGGAGCACCTCGCCGTCGACGAGGCGAAGAAGCTGGGCATCCCGGTCATCGCGATCCTCGACACGAACTGCGACCCCGACGACGTCACCTACCCGATCCCGGGCAACGACGACGCCATCCGCTCGGTGTCCCTGCTCACCCGCGTGATCGCCGACGCCGTGGCCGAGGGCCTCATCGCCCGCCACTCCGGCGACGACGAGTCCGGTGAGAAGAACGTCTCCGCCGTCGAGCCGATGCCCGAGTGGGAGCGCGAGCTCCTCGAAGGCAACGCCGCTGAGGGCGAAGCCAACACCGCCGAGGCCGAGGCCAAGGTCGCCGCGGACGCAGCCACCGCTGACGCCGCTGCCGGTGACACCTCCGCTGCCGACGCCGAGGCCGAGACGGCCAAGGCCGACGCCGCCACCGCTGAAGCCGACGCCGAGGCCAATGCCGACGCGAACGCTGACTCCACCGAGTCCTGATCTCACTCACCTCCACCACCACTAGGAGAAAGAATGGCAAACTACACTGCCGCTGACATCAAGGAACTGCGCGAGAAGACCGGCGCGGGAATGATGGACGTCAAGAAGGCCCTCGACGAGGCCGACGGCGATCAGGCGAAGGCCGTTGAGCTCCTCCGCGTGAAGGGCCTCAAGGGCGCCACCAAGCGCGAAGGCCGCGCCACCTCCGACGGACTCGTGGCCAGCTTCGTCGACGGCGGAGTCGGCACCATGATCGAGCTCGACTCGGAGACCGACTTCGTCGCGAAGTCGCAGCGCTTCATCGACCTCGCCGACGAAGTCCTCGCCCTCGCGGTGTCGAACAAGTCCGAGTCGGCGGAGTCCCTCCTCTCGGTCGAGGCCGACGGCAAGACTGTCGCCCAGTTCATCACCGAGTCCGGCGCCGCCCTCGGCGAGAAGGTCGACCTGCGCCGCGTGGGTCGCCTCGAGAGCCAGAAGGTCGAGTCCTACCTCCACCGGACGAACAAGGACCTGCCCCCGCAGGTCGGCGTTCTCTTCGGCTACGAAGGCGACGACCAGACCGTGGCCCACGATGTCGCCGTGCACATCGCCGCGATGGCTCCGAAGTACTTCTCCCGTGAGGACGTCCCCGCCGAGCTCGTCGAGAACGAGCGTCGCATCGCCGAGGACACCGCGAAGAACGAAGGCAAGCCCGAACAGGCACTGCCGAAGATCATCGAAGGCCGCGTCAACGGCTTCTTCAAGGAGAACTGCCTGCTCGACCAGGGATTCGCCAAGGATCCCAAGCAGTCCGTGGGCAAGGTCCTCGAAGCTGCCGGCCTCAAGGCCACCGGTTTCCTCCGCTTCCGCGTGGGAGCCTGAACCGCAGCACGATCGCTGACGGGATCACCATGATCCCCGCGTGATCCGATGACGGGGTCGGACCGATTCGGTCCGGCCCCGTCTTCGCTAGACTGACCCAGACGAACCACCCCGGAACGGCGCTGCCCACAAGGCGGCGCCGCCCGCATGGAAGAAGGACCTCAATGACATCGACCCCGGTACACGAATCGAGCCATGCCAGCCGACCCCTGCGCACCCACCGTCGGCGGGTGCTGCTCAAGCTCTCAGGCGAGGTCTTCGGCGGAGGCAGCATCGGCGTCGATCCCGACGTCGTCGCTGCCGTCGCCCGGGAAGTCGCCCCCACCGTCGACGACGTCGAGGTGAGCATCGTCGTCGGCGGCGGAAACTTCTTCCGCGGCGCCGAACTCTCCCAGCGCGGCATGGACCGCACCCGCGCCGACTACATGGGCATGCTCGGCACCGTGATGAACTGCCTCGCGCTCCAGGACTTCCTCGAGCAGCTCGGCGTCGACACGCGCGTACAGACCGCGATTCCGATGTCCCAGGTCGCCGAGTCCTACATCCCGCGTCGCGCGATGCGGCACATGGAGAAGAACCGCGTCGTCATCTTCGGCGCCGGTGCCGGTCTGCCCTACTTCTCCACCGACACGGTGGCGGCGCAGCGAGCGCTCGAGATCCACGCCGACGAGGTGCTCATCGCGAAGAACGGCGTCGACGGGGTCTACACCGCCGACCCGAAGCTCGACCCCAACGCCGTGAAGATCGACGAGATCAGCTACCAGGAGGCTCTGCAGAAGGGCCTCAAGGTCGTCGACGCGACCGCGTTCTCCCTCTGCATGGACAACCGGCTTCCGATGCATGTCTTCGGCATGGAAGGGGAGGGCAACCTGCGCAAGGCGATCTCCGGCGAGAAGATCGGCACCGTCGTCAAGTAGCCCGCAGCACGCGGGTCATCCCGGGGGCTCGCCGACCAGGATCCGCTGGTCAGGCACCCGCAGCCGACACACCGGCGGAGGCGAATCCGCCGTGGTCCGAGTGCGCCAAACGCGAGCTCGGACACATAGAATGTTCACACAGCTCCAATCGACTGAAAAGAGTGTCTCGTGATTGAAGAAACACTGGCAGAGGCCAGGGAGAAGATGGACAAAGCCGTGGAATTCACGCAAGAGGACTTTGCGTCGATCCGCACCGGCCGGGCCAACCCCGCGCTCTTCGCGAACATCGAGATCGAATACTACGGAGCGCCGACGCCGCTCCAGCAGCTCGCCTCGTTCCAGACGCCGGAAGCCCGCACGATCCTCATCACTCCCTACGACAGGGGCACCCTCGGCGACATCGAGAACGCGCTGCGCAACTCCGACATCGGCGCCAACCCCGCCAACGACGGCAACGTCATCCGCGTCGTCCTCCCCGAACTCACCGAGGAGCGCCGCAAGGAGTACGTGAAGATCGTCAAGGGCAAGGCCGAGGACGGCAAGGTCTCGATCCGCAACATCCGCCGCCACGCCAAGGAGACCCTCGAGCGGATCAAGAAGGACGGCGAAGCCGGCGAGGACGAGGTCACCCGGTCGATCTCCGAACTCGACGACATCACGAAGAAGAAGGTCGATTCGATCGACAAGCTCCTCGATCAGAAGGAAGCTGAGCTCCTCGAGGTCTGATGATCGCGTTGTCGACACCTGAGACTCCCGCATCCGATCCGACCCCGGCAGAGGGGTCGGATCGGGGCGCGTCTGCGCAGGCCCCGTTCCCGAAGAGGCGTGACCTGCGCGGCACCGACACGGTCTACTCCGCCGCCGAGGTGGAGGTCGAGGCCGCTCCGGCGCCGAAGGACTACGGGCGGGCAGGTCGCAACCTTCCCGCCGCGATCGGCATCGGACTGCTCATCGGCGGAGTCGTCCTCGTCTCCCTCATCTTCTTCCCGGAGTCCTTCATCTTCGTCATCCTCATCGCCATCGTCGCGGCGATGTGGGAGCTGGCGAACGCGCTCTCGCGCTCGGGCTCCCTCGTCTCCCGGATTCCCGTGATGATCTCGGCGGCCTGCATGGTCGTCGCCACGTACTTCGGCGGTCGCGAGGCCCTGTGGGTGACCTTCGCCGCGAGTGCTGGCGCCGTCATGCTCTTCACGATGGTCGAGCGCCGGAAGAACGCCGTCAAGGACGTCTCCCTCTCCCTCTTCGCGCTCACCTACGTGGGCCTCATGGCGTGCTTCGTCGTCTATCTCCTCACCCTGCCCGACGGCAACCTCTACGTCATCATCTTCCTCGCCAGCGTCGTCGCCTCCGACATCGGCGGCTACGTCTTCGGCGTCCTCTGGGGCAGGCACCCGATCGCCCCGCGGATCTCGCCGAAGAAGTCGTGGGAGGGCTACGCCGGCTCCGTCGTCTTCACCGCCGCCGTCGCGACGACGCTCGCGGTCACCCTCCTCGGCGCCCCCTTCTGGACGGGCCTGATCATCGGCGTCGTCATTCCCGCTTTCGCCACCCTCGGCGACTTCAGCGAGTCGATGATCAAACGCGATCTCGACCTCAAGGACATGGGCACCCTGCTGCCCGGACACGGCGGGGTGATGGACCGTCTCGACTCGATCCTCCCGACCGCTCCCGTCGCGCTCGTGATGTTCTCCGTCCTTCCCGGATTCCTCTGAGCCCCGCCCGCTGAGCCGGTGGCCGCCGAGGCGGTCGCGGGCCTGCTCTGGGTGGTCCCGACCACAACCCGCCTGTCCACAGACCATGAGACAATGGGCGGGTGAGTGCATCAGGTGGAAGCAGACAAGTCAGACCCGTCGTCGAGCATGCCGACGGCACGACGTCGACGACCCCGATGCGCGACGGTCGTCCGCTGCTCAACTTCAAGTCACCGCGCGTCGCGCAGCCGCAGCAGCACCTCGCGGACATGACGATGGACGAGCGCATCGCCGCCGTCGAGGAGATGGGGCTGCCCGCCTTCCGTGCCAAGCAGCTGTCCAACCACTACTTCACCCGGTACCACACCGACGTCGAGTCGATGACCGACCTGCCCAAGGACCTGCGCGGACCCCTGGCGGAGCGCTTCTTCCCGCCCCTGCTCACCGAGGTGCGCCGCCTGACGACGGAGAACGGCGACACGATCAAGTTCCTCTGGCGGCTCTTCGACGGCGCCCTCGTCGAATCGGTGCTCATGCGCTACCGCAACCGCATCACCCTGTGCGTGTCGAGTCAGTGCGGCTGCGGCATGAACTGCCCGTTCTGCGCGACCGGCCAGCAGGGACTGACCCGGAACATGTCGACGGCCGAGATCGTCGAACAGGTCATCCGCGCCAACCAGGCGATCGCCGCCGGTGAGCTCGCACCCCTGACGTCGGGCGCGGTCGCCGACGATGAGGTCGCCCTCGGCGCCGAAGCCGACGAAGAACAGGGGGAGACCCCGGACGGCGCCACCGGGGCGGGCGCCGGTCAGGCGGGGGCCGCCTCGGCGAACGGGCCCGAACGGGTGACGAACATCGTCTTCATGGGCATGGGCGAACCCCTGGCCAACTACAAGCGCGTGATGAACGCGGTGCGGCACTTCGTCGCCCCGGCACCTGAGGGCCTGGGCATGTCGGCCCGGCGGATCACCGTCTCGACGGTCGGGCTCGTGCCCGGCATCAACAAGCTCGCGGCCGAGGACATCCCCGTCACCTTCGCCCTCAGCCTCCATGCGCCCGACGATGAGCTGCGCAACGAGATGATCCCCGTCAACACGCGCTGGAATGCCGACGAGGCGATCGACGCCGCCTACAACTACTACAAGGTCACCGGTCGGCGGGTCAGCATCGAATACGCGCTCATCAAGGACATGAACGACCATGCCTGGCGCGCCGACCTGCTCGCGAAGAAGCTCAACGCGCGCGGCCGCGGCTGGGTCCACGTCAACCCGATCCCGCTCAACCCGACGCCGGGATCGGTGTGGACGGCCTCGGAACCGGAGGTCGCGAACGAATTCGTCCGCCGCCTCGTCGACGCCGGCGTGCCCACGACGATCCGCGACACCCGCGGCTCCGACATCGACGGAGCATGCGGACAGCTCGCCGCCGCTGACTGAACACTGGCAGGCGGCCCACGGGCCCGCCGCTGAGACGGCATCGGCAGGACACTCCATCTATCATGGTGGAAACGACTTATTGTGCGATTCGCTTCTGGAGGAATCATGGCGGACACGACGTTCCCTCGAATGTCGGGTTGGAAGAACGGTTACGACCCCAAACAGGTCGACAGCTTCTTCAAACGGGCTCGGGAATCGTTCGAACGGCCGACCCCGCAGCCCGGTGACCTCGACTCGCGTGCCGTGCGCACCGTCGGCTTCGACCTCGTCCGCAAGGGCTACCATGTCGCCGTCGTCGACGCCGCCCTCGACCGCCTCGAGGACGCCTTCGCCAAGCAGGCCCGCGACCGTCTCATCGCCCAGTCGGGACAGGATGCCTGGGTGCAGGAGCTCACCCGCGTTGCGGCATCCCTGCGCGGCCGGCTCGTCCGCGACGCGGGGGAGCGGTTCGACAACCCGGCCCCCGGGGTCATCGGCTACGACATCGCCCAGGTCGACGACATGTGCGAGAAGGTCAACTCCTACTTCACGCAGGGAGTGGCGATGAGCGTCGACCAGGTGCGCCGCGTCCTGTTCAAGACGGCGAAGGGCAACAAGGCCTACGACGAGGACCAGGTCGACGCGTTCATCGACCGCGTCGTCGAGGTGATGGCCTCCGTTGACTGACATCCACTGGTTCACCAAGCCCGCCGGCGACGACGCCGGGACTCTCAACCCGGTCTACGACGTCCTCGACCATCCGATCGCCATGGGCGGTGCCGATGACATCGTCGTCACCGGAGACACGCCCGAAGCACCGCTCATCGACGGCCGTGAGGTCACCGATCCGCGGCTCATCAGCGCCCTGTCCAAGCCCGTCGAGCTCGATCGCGCCGAGGTGCTCGACCGCAGTGCGAAGCTCGGCGGCATCCTGCGCGCCATGGGAGTCGATCCTGAGCGGACGCAGGTGCGCATCGACGCCGAGGTGCCCGCGGCGGCACGCGCCCTGAGCACGCTCGCGGCCCTGCGCATCGGGATGGTCGTCGACGCCCGCAGCGGCGAGAGTGTCGGTGACGATCGTGCGGATGATGTGACCGTCGTGCGCATCCACCCGATCGACGCGGACGCGATCGCACCCGGGCGGGCCGTCGTCAAGGTCATCCGTTCGCGCTTCGAAGGCGTGGGCATCACCGTTGACGGGCAGACGGCGAACCTCGATCAGGCGATGCGCGATTCCCGCGTCGAATCCGCCGTCGTCGTCCCCCTCGACGCGGAGCGCACGATCGCCCTCACCGACGCTGGCGCCGTTGCGGCCGCCGACGGAGTGGAGTGGCTGCAGGAGACCGTCCTCGACGAGCAGTGATGCCGGCGCTGGCTCTCGGGCGCCGTTGCTGGGCGCCAGACGTCGTTCTGCGTGCCGAATGTCTCTGAACCCGCCGAAGGTGTGCTCAGTGCTCGCCGCAGGTGTGTTCGCCGAAAGTGCGAGTGCCAGCCAGAAGTCGTCCTGCCTGCGAGAAGTGCGCGGACACACAGAGATGTCGGCCAGAAGTGCGAATGCGGGGAACTGGTCTCCCGCATTCGCACTTCTGGCCGACAGTCGCGCTCATGTCGCAGCGGCGCTGATGCCGCAGCGGCGCGTCAGTTCGCGAAGGCGTTGATGCCCGTCAGCGCGCGTCCGATCGTGAGCTGGTGGACTTCGTGGGTGCCCTCGTAGGTGAGGACGGTCTCGAGGTTGACCGCGTGGCGCAGCGGCGGGTACTCGCTCGTGATGCCCGAACCGCCGAAGAGCGCCCGCAGGTCGCGGCAGACGTTCATCGCGGTGTCGACGTTGACCATCTTGCCGAGGCTGATCTGCTCGGGACGCACGCCCTTCTCCGAGTCCTTGAGCTCACCGAGGTGGGCGGCGAGCAGCGTGATCTGCGAGTACTGGCCGAAGGCCTTCGCGAGCTTCTGCTGCGAGATCTGGAACGAGGAGATCGGGCGGTCGAACTGGATGCGGGTGCCCGTGTACTCGATCGCCGAGAGCAGGGCGTCGCGGGCGGCGCCGGTGACGCCGAAGACGATGCCGAAGCGCGCCTCGGACAGGCACGACAGCGGCGCCTTGAGGCCCTTCGCCTCCGGCAGCATCGCATCCTCGGGCAGGCGGACGTTGTCGAGGACGATCTCACCGGTGATCGAGGCGCGCAGGGAGATCTTGCGGTGGATCTCCGGGGTCTGCACTCCTTCGGTGTTCGTGGGGACGACGAAGCCGCGGATGACCGGGCGGCCCTTCTCATCGGTGTCCTCGGTCTTGGCCCACACGACCATGACATCGGAGACCGGCGAGTTCGTGATCCACATCTTCGCGCCGTTGAGGATCCAGTCGGACCCGTCCCTGCGCGCCGTCGTCTTCATGCCCGAGGGGTCGGAGCCGACATCGGGTTCGGTGAGGCCGAAGCAGCCGAGAGCCTTGCCGGCGGCCATCTTCGGCAGCCATTCCTGCTTCTGCTCCTCGGAGCCGTAGCGGTGGATGGCGAACATCGCGAGCGAGCCCTGCACGGACACGAGCGAGCGCAGACCGGAGTCGATGGCCTCGAGCTCCCGGCAGGCGAGCCCGTACTGCGTGGCCGTCGACCCACCGCAGCCGTAGCCGTCGAGGTGCATGCCGAGGACGCCGAGCTCTCCGAGGCCTTCGGCGAGTTCATGGGCGGGAATGGTCGCATCGAGGAAGTAGTCGCCGATCTTCTCCCGCACGTTCTCATCGAGCCACTTGCGGACGACGTGCGCGAATTCGAGGTCATCGGCGTCGAAGACCGAATCCAGTCCCAGGATCTCGTCGGGGCTCATCGTTGCACTCATCTATACCTCTCTCGCCATTGATCGCATGTGCATCGCCCACGCCGAGAAAGCCGCTGTCGAGTCATTTCCCAGAGAACTTTGGCATCATCGGTAGGCGTGAGCGAACGTAAGATCATTGTAGTCGGGTCGACCGGATCGGTCGGTACGCAGGCCCTCGACGTCCTGGCTGAGAACGCAACCGATTTCGCAGTCGTCGCGCTTGCCGGAGGGTCCCAGATGGACCTTCTCCTGGGTCAGGCCCTCGACTTCTCCGTCCCCGTCATCGGCCTGACGACGCCTCCGGCAGGCGGCGAGGACGAGGTGCGGAACCGGTTGTCCGAACTCGCCGCTGAGCGCGGAATCAGTGTTCCCGTTCGTGAAATCCATCTCGGAGACGATGCCGCCGAGGCGGTCGCCGGCCGACCGGCCGACATCGTCCTCAACGCGGTGACCGGGGCCGCCGGGCTCGGTGCGACGCTCGCGGCGCTGGCGACCGGCACCGATGTCGCCCTGGCGAACAAGGAGTCCCTCATCATCGGCGGCTCCCTCGTCCTCGACGCCGCGAAGCGGACCGGGGCTCGACTCATCCCCGTCGACAGCGAGCACTCCGCGATCGCCCAGGCTCTGCGCTCGGGCACGCACGGCGAGGTGAGCAGGCTCGTCATCACCGCCTCGGGCGGGCCGTTCCGCGGCATGACCCGCGACGCCCTGCGCCGGGTCACGCCCGCCCAGGCGCTCAAGCACCCGACCTGGTCGATGGGCTCGATGATCACGATCAACTCGGCGACCCTGGTCAACAAGGGCCTCGAGGTCATCGAAGCCCACCTCCTCTTCGACATCGACTTCGACCGCATCGAGGTCGTCGTCCACCCGCAGAGCCAGATCCATTCGATGGTCGAGTTCACCGATGCCTCGACGATCGCGCAGATCTCCCCACCGGACATGCGCCTGCCCATCGCCTACGCCCTCGGCACCCAGGACGACGGGAGCACGCGTCGGGTGACCTCCGGTGCGGTCCCGAACAACTGGGGCCAGCCCATGCACTGGTCGTTCGAGCCGGTCAACCATGTCGCGTTCCCCGCGCTCGGGCTCGCCATCGAAGCCGGAAAGCGCGCCCGCAGCTACCCGGCGGTGTTCAACGCCGCCAACGAGGTGCTCGTCGCCGCCTTCATCGCCGGGGACATTCCCTTCACGGGCATCGACTCCGGTCTCGAGAAGGCACTCGCGGCGCACGAGCCGGCACCCGAGCACACGGTGGAGACCGTGCTCGCCGCCGACGCCTGGGCGCGGGACTTCGCGCGCGAGCACGTGGCGGCCCAGGCGTCGGACGGGGATGCGGTCCGCACCGCCTCGGCGGCCTCCGGTTCGCAGCCGGCCGGCGTCGGCGTGAGCACCGGCGGGGAGTGAGATGACCGTCGTCCTCTTCATCATCGGGATCATCCTCTTCCTCCTCGGCATCTCGATCTCGATCGCCCTCCACGAACTCGGCCACCTCACCCCGGCGAAGCGGTTCGGGGTCAAGGTCACCCATTACATGGTCGGATTCGGGCCGACGCTCTTCTCGTTCAAGCGCGGTGAGACCGAGTACGGGATCAAGGCGCTGCCGCTCGGCGGCTTCATCGCGATGCCGGGCATGTACCCGCCGCTCGATGCGACGAAGCAGCGCGCCGAGGCACCCGCCGTGCAGACGGGCACCGCCGGGCAGTCGACCGCTCAGGGGCAGTCGACCGCCGACCTCGGCGGCGCCACCGCTGCCGCTCCCATCGACGGGTCCGCTTCGCACGACGCCACCGCACCCGGCGACCACCTCGGCGCCGGCGATGAGGCGACTCTGCGTCCGCGGACGAAGCGGAAGGGACGGCTGTTCGAGAACACGATGGCCGATGCCCGGGAGATGTCGAACGATGAGATCGAGCCGGGGGAGGAGCACCGGACGTTCTACGCCCTCAGCGTGCCCAAACGGCTCGTCGTCATGTTCGCAGGCCCCTTCGTCAATCTCGTCCTCGGCATCGTCATCATGGCGATCTCGCTGCTCGGCATCGGCGTGATGACCCCGACGACGACGGTGCAGACCGTCGTCGAATGTGCGGTCCCCGCCTCGGAGGCCGCCGAGCGACCGGCCGCGGACCGCAACGCGTGCCTGCCCGGTGACCAGCTCACTCCCGCGTGGGAGGCCGGTTTCGAACCCGGCGATCGGATCACCTCGGTGGCCGGTGTGGAGACGGAGAACTGGGACGAGCTGTCCTCGGTCATCAAGGACCATGCGGGGGAGAGCGTCGAGGTCGACTTCGTCCGCGACGGTGCCGCGCAGACGGTGAGCGTGCCGATCATCGCCCACGAGCGTCCCCGCGTCGACGATCGCGGCAACCTCATGACGAACCCCGACGGCACCCCGCAGACGGTGACGGAGGGCTTCCTCGGCATCGGCCCCGTCCAGGAGCGTCAGCCGCTGCCGCTCGGCGAATTCCCCGGAGCGGTGTGGGACCAGGTCACCGGTGTGTTCACGGCCATCGTCACGCTGCCCGTCAAACTCGTCGACATCGCTCAGGTCGCCACGGGTGCGAAGGAGCGCGACCCCGAGGGCCTCGTCGGCATGGTCGGCGTCGGTCGCGTCGCCGGTGAGATCGTCTCGACCGATGACCTGCAGGTCGTCGAGAAGGCGCAGCTGGGCCTCGGCGTGCTCGGCTCGCTCAACATCTTCCTCTTCGCGTTCAACATGATCCCGCTGCTGCCGCTCGACGGCGGACACATCGCCGTCGCGCTCTACGAAGGCGCGAGGCGCCGGATCAACCGGTGGCGCGGGCGCGGGAAGGTCGGGCCCTTCGACACGGCGAAGCTGCTGCCGTTGACGTACGTCGTCATCGGCCTCATGCTCTGCATGACCGCGCTCCTTGTCTACGTCGACCTCGTCAAACCGATCACCCTCGACGCGATCTTCAACTCGGCCCGCTAGGGGCGGTCGCGCCCGCAGCCTCTGTGGCGGGGGACTTTCAGTCGCTCAGGGTGATCGCCTGGACATCGCCGAGGTGGTCGAGCCGGACCGTGATCGACGCCGTGTCCGTGATCGCCACGGTTCCCAGCAGGCGGTTCTCCATCGTGAGGTCGTCGACGGTCACCGGTGTGGTCGGGGCGACGCCGTGGTCGCGGCACCAGGCGGCATGGCGTTCCCTCCTCTCCTCGCGTGGTTCGTCGAGGTCCATGTTCACGGCGAAGCGGGCGTCGGCGAAAGCGTCATCCCAGTCGAGCACCGCAGCGGCGGCCCCGAGGACGGTTCGGCCGGTGCGCGGTCCCGCCGGCAGCGGGTGGGTCGGCGCGGGCGTGCTCTCGCGCGGGAGGACCGGGGCAGCCGAGGTCAGCGGGACGTCCGCCGGCACCTCCGGGATCTCGTCGGCGCGCCCGATCGCGGCGAGCCATCCGGCGTCGACGGCGTCGCGGACGATGCGTTCGGCCGGGTAGTACGTGGTATTGCCGAGGACGACGATCCCGAGGTTCAGCCCGGGGAACCACCGCATATGGGAGCCGAAGCCCGGGTAGCCGCCCGAATGGCCGAGCACTGGTCCGAACCGGGAGTCCTCACGGTGGATGAGCCCGTAGCCGTAGGCGACGTCCTCGGTGTGCAGGCGGCTCGTCTCGACGGCGATGGGGCGGTGCGGCCGCTGGCCCGCGGTGAGCACCGTGGACCAGGCTCCGGGAGCGCTGCTCGCCTCGGCGTCGAGGGAATCGAGGTGGACGTTCATCCAATTGCAGACATCGGCGGCGGTCGAGACCATGCCGCCGATCGCGGAGAACGCCCCAGGCCTCGTCGGTTCGAGGACGTGGGCACGTCCGCGCCTGTCGATGCGCAGGCCGGGGACGAGATCGGGGAAGTCGGCGACATCGAAGCCGGTGCGGGTCATCTGCAGGGGAACGGTCACCTCGGTGGCCACCATCTCCGGCAGCGTGCGGCCGGTGACGGACTCCGCGGCGAGGCCGAGCAGGGCGTACCCGAGGTTGCAGTACTCGAAGCCGGTGCCGGGTTCGGCGATCGGCACGAGCGGTCCCTGGAGATAGGTGAGGAAGTCGAAGGTGCTCATCGACTCCATTCGGTCGGCCCACGGGTCGTCCTTGCCGAAGCCCGTGCCCATCGTCAGGCACTCGCGGCTGGTGAGCTCACCGACCGCCGTGCCCTTGAGATCGGGCACGAGGAAGTACATCGGATAGTCGAGGTTGAGACCCGAGGCCTCGAGCGACCCGATCATCGCAGCGGTGAACGATTTCGTCATCGACGCGATGCGGTAGGGCCGGTGGGCATTGGTCAGCTTCGCCTCGGCGTTCTGGACGCCATGCCGCTCGAGGACGCCGTACGCCAACTCCCCGCCCAGGGCCGACAGCTCGTCGGAGGCACGGAGGAGGCGACGCAGGACGACCTCGATGTCGGGCGCGACCGGGGCGGTCATGGCCGCTCCACCGAAGATTCGGTCTCGTTGCCGTCGTGACCGAGCAGAGTCGCGAGGGAATCGCGCGGGTCGGTGCGTCGCGACAGGACGAAGAGCACGACTCCGAGGACGATCCAGACGAGGAGGATGATGTACTCGTGCGGCCAGACCAGTGAGGATCCGGTACCCGGCCAGAGCGCGAGAGCGATGACGCCGAGAGCGCCGATCGCGCCGAGGAGCGAGAATCCCGTGGCGAGCGCCGACCTCGGGGCGCGTGAGGCAGGCAGCCGGAGGTTGGCGATGACGACCATGATCCACACGACACCCAGATAGATGCCGCCGGTGTCGAGGAACCACGTCACCGCCCCCGGGCCCAGCCACCCCAGGCCCAGGGTGATGACGAGGGTGAAGATCAGCGCGGTGCGCGGTGTTCCCGAGCGCGCGTCGACGGCGGCGAGGCGGCGCGGGAGGAGATCTGCGCGGCCCATGGCGACGAGGATCCGGGACGAGGCGACGAAGAGACCGAGGAAGCTGGTGAGCAGCCCGAGCACCGCGATCGCGTAGGCGACTCCGCCGAGGGCGGGGAACCCGGCGGCCCGGAACGCGTCGACGGTGCCGAGCTCCATGCCGGCGACCTCCTCCCAGGGATGGACCCATGCCGTCGCGAGGAGGACGAGAACGTAGAAGCTGCCGGCGATGATGACCGTCCACACCACTGTGCGACCGATCTTGCGCGGTGAGATCTTGGCATCCTCGGCGAGGACGGCGACGAGTCCGAACCCGGAGAGGAACGTCATGCCCGGCACGACGAAGCGCAGCGTGTCCGTCACCGGAGTCGCTTCGGGGGCGAAGGCGGGGAAGAAGTTGTCCGGGCTGCCGGCGGTGAACCCGGTGACGATGAGGGCGAGGCCACCGGCGATGATGAGGCCGAACATGAGGATCTGCACCTGCGCACCCACACTGATCCCGTACCAGTTGAGGGCGAAGAACGCGAAGGTCAGCCCGATCCCGATCGCCAGGCCGGGCAGGTACACGGTCTCGTCGTTGATCGTGTAGAGGGGAATCGTGTTGAGGCCGGGAACGAAGCGGCCGAGCAGGTAGCCGAACGCCGTGACGTAGAAGGCCAGCGAGGAGACGTAGGCACCGAGCAGCATCCATCCGGTGAGAAACGACGCGCCGCGCCCGAGCGCGGCGAAGGAGAACACGACCTCACCGCCGGCGCGCGGAAACGCCTGCGCGAGGCGGGCGTAGGCCAGCGCGACACAGGCCGCCAGAGCCACACCGAGGCAGAGGCCGAGGATGACGCCCCCGGCCCCGTAGGCATCGAAGAACGTCGAGTTCGTGTAGATCCAACTCGCTCCGACGACGCCGGCGACTCCGAAGGCGAGCAGCTGGACGGTGCCGAGACTCCGCTTCAAGTCCGTCATGGGACCTCCATCCTCTGGCTGTCTGTTCTTGTCACCGCACATTACCGAACGCCCCTGACGCGGCTGCCCGATACCGCGCTGCGCGCTGCGTCCCGCGGTCACCGCTGCACCAACCACCCTCGCAATCACCGAGCGCGCTCTGGTGACGTCGTCCCACCTCGGCGCTGACAGGGAACCTCCAGGTCGTGAGCGATCACACCGGAGCCGGCCGACCGGGACGATGGTTGTCGTCCTACAATGAGAGGGACTCGTACTATCGGGCTGTCACGGCTGCCGATCCAGCCGCACAGCCCCAATGAAGGGATCGTCTTCGTGACATCGGTCAACCTCGGCATGCCAGCTCCTCCGCCTCCCGTTCTCGCACCTCGGCGGAAGACCCGGCAGATCCACGTCGGCAAGGTGGGAGTCGGATCCGACTATCCCATCAGCGTCCAGTCGATGACGACGACGCCGACGACGGACATCAACGCCACCCTCCAGCAGATCGCCGAGCTCACGGCCTCTGGGTGCGACATCGTCCGGGTCGCCTGCCCGTCGGCCGATGACGCCGCCGCCCTTCCCGCGATCGCCCAGAAGTCGCAGATCCCCGTCATCGCCGACATCCACTTCCAGCCGAAGTACGTCTACGCGGCGATCGACGCCGGCTGCGCGGCCGTGCGCGTCAACCCCGGCAACATCCGCAAGTTCGACGACCAGGTCAAGGAGATCGCCGCCGCCGCGAAGGACGCCGGCACCTCGATCCGGATCGGCGTCAACGCCGGGTCGCTCGACAAGCGGATCATGGAGAAGTTCGGCAAGGCCACGCCCGAGGCGCTCGTCGAATCCGCGGTGTGGGAGGCCTCCCTGTTCGAGGAGCACGACTTCCACGACTTCAAGATCTCCGTCAAGCACCACGACCCGGTCATCATGGTCCGGGCGTACGAGATGCTCGCCGAACGCGGCGACTGGCCGCTCCACCTCGGCGTCACCGAGGCGGGACCGGCGTTCCAGGGCACGATCAAGTCCGCCACCGCGTTCGGGGCGCTGCTGTCGAAGGGCATCGGCGACACGATCCGCGTGTCCCTGTCGGCACCCCCCGTCGAAGAGGTCAAGGTCGGCAATCAGATCCTCGAGAGCCTCAACCTCAAGCCGCGCAAGCTCGAGATCGTCTCGTGCCCGTCGTGCGGTCGCGCTCAGGTCGATGTCTACACGCTCGCGGAGAAGGTGACCTCGGGCCTCGAGGGCATGGAGGTTCCGCTGCGCGTGGCCGTCATGGGCTGCGTCGTCAACGGTCCCGGTGAGGCGCGCGAAGCCGACCTCGGCGTGGCCAGCGGCAACGGCAAGGGCCAGATCTTCGTCAAGGGCGAGGTCATCAAGACCGTGCCGGAGTCGCAGATCGTCGAGACCCTTATCGAAGAGGCCATGCGCATCGCCGAGGAGTCGGACATCCCGTCCGGGCCGCCGGAAGTCGTCGTCGGCTGATCGAGCCGATGTGTTGAGACTAGCTCCCCTCGGGCACCGGCACACGGCATGGCTGACCAGCCTGCTCGCCCTCAATCCCTGCGAGAACGTCTACCTCCTCGCCCTCCTCGACGTCACCGGCACCGCGGCGACGAATTCCCCGGGCGGCACGATCTACGGCGTCTTCGACGGCGACCGGCCCGTCGCCGCCTACTGGGTGGGCGGCAACATCATCCCCGTCAACGCGAGCCCCGAGACGAACGCGGTGCTCGCCGCGAAGCTCAACGCCGACGGCCGGTCGTCGTGTTCGCTCATCGGGCGGCGCGAGATCATCATGGACCTCGACAGCCGCCTGAGCTGGGGCAGGCCGCGCGGCGTGCGCGAGCGCCAGCCACTGCTGGCGATCAGCTCGGACCCTGACGTCGAACCCGACCCCGAGGTGCGACTGGCGACCCCCGAACAGCTGCCGACGGTCTTCCCCGCCAGCGTCGACATGTTCACGAAGGAGGTCGGCTTCTCGCCCATCGAAGGCGGGGAGTCGAGCTACCTCGCGCGCGTGCGCGGCATCATCCGCGGCGGCAACTGCTTCGTCCGGATCTCCCCGACCCTGCCCAGCGGCAGTCCGGCACCGAGGTGGCCCGCCACCGACCGTGCCGAACAGGTCCTCTTCAAGGCCGACATCGGCATCCGCTCGCCGCGCATCGTCCAGGTCCAGGGCGTGTGGGTCCATCCCGACACGCGCAACCACGGGCTCGGTGCCGCGGGCATGGCCGCCGTCGTCACGCAGACGCGGGCGGCCGGGCATCCCACGGTCAGCCTCTACGCCAATGACTACAACGAGGCGGCGCTGCGGATGTACAAGCGCGTCGGCTTCGATCAGGTCGGCACCTTCGCGACCGTGATGTACTGAGGCGCGCGGCCTCGCTACCGCTGAGAGTCGCGGCCGCGGAGCCGGTCGAGGTCGCGGCGATCCTTCTTCGTCGGCCGCCCCAGCCCCTTGTCGCGCTTCGGGACGAAACCCCGCAGCGCAGGGTCGGGAGCGGGAGTGAGATCCTCGTAGGCGCCGACGGCGATCGCGGCACCCGGCCGCGTGGGGAGGATGCCCGTGATCTTCCAGATGAACTCGGTGCCGGCCTTGCGGACGCGGACCTCCTGCCCGATCGTCACCTTCTGCGCGGCCTTGACCCGTTGCCCGTCGACCTGGACATGCCCGCCCCGGCACGCCTGCGTGGCGAGATTGCGGGTCTTGAACATCCGCGCCGTCCATAGCCACACGTCGATGCGCACCGCCGCCCCGGGCGTCCGGTCAATCTGCATCGAGACCGCCCCTGGCATCCTGTCGCAGCGCGATCTCGGAGCGTCGCGTGAACGTCTGCGCCGGCCGCCCGCGTCCCTGCGTCACCGCGCGCCCCGTCGCGTCGAGCAGCGGCAGCATCGTCCGTCGGAAGGTGTCGGCCTGCATCTCCTCACCGGCGACGACCTCGTGGAGGGCCCGCAGCTGCCGGAGGGAGAACTCCGCGGGCAGCAGGCCGAAGGGGTCCGGGGTCCGCTCGTGGAGAGCGCGGAGGCGGTGGACGGCGACGCGGACGATCTCCTGATGCTCCTCGCTGAGCTCGTGGACCGTGTGGACGGGGACGAGCTTCCGCCGACTGGACTCGGCGGCAGTGTCGTGGGACTCTGCGGTGGCCTCCGCGCGCTCGGCGGCCGCGGGGGACTCGGCGGCAGCCGCCTCGACAGATTCGGCATCCGCCTCGGAGAGAGGTTGGTCGGAGCCGTCGTCATCGCCGTTCGCGGTGCCCGCGTCGCCGTCGGCGAGGCCGACATCGGCGGCCGAGAGGACGTCGAGGTGGGCGACCGAGATCACCCACCCGCGGTCGTCGCGGTCGGGCTGGTCGAAGACGTGGAGCTGGACGGGGGAGCGGTCGACGAGCTGCGCCTTCTCGCGCAGACACCGGGCGACCGCCTCGGCGAGGCGCTCCTGCGGACGCAGAATCGACCCGGGCAGCTGCCACCGACCATCTCGGGACCGGGTGAGGAGCACGTGCAGCCCACGACCGGGCACGGGGCAGAGGACGGCAGTGTCGACGGCGACCGAGGGTCGGGGGAACTGCGAGAGGGTTGTCGTGTCAGGCATGCTCTTTATGATCGGGTCAGCGGGATTCGGCAGCGCTGACCAGTCTAGTTCGCCCGCCGACTGCCGCCGAACGCACACCGCGCAGGCTGCGGGTGCGCTCCATGGCTGCCGCGGGCGAAGGAGCCCGCGACCGCGTTGCGGGGGACCACCTCGGCGAAGGGAGGGATCGATGACAGGACACGCACCGACGTCGGCCGCGCCCCGATGATCGGCGAATGGACGCGCGCGCACGCAGGCGGATAATGTTCGGACTGATACCCCCACGTCGCCCGAGGAGAAACATCCATGGCCCTGCGCATGTCGTCGCTGTTCGTCCGGACTCAGAAGGAAGACCCGGTCGGCGCCGAGGTCGCCAGCCACAAGCTGCTCCACCGGGCCGGCTACATCCGCAGGTCGGCCCCGGGCATCTACACGTGGCTGCCGCTGGGACTCGCGGTGCTCGGCAAGATCGAGGCGATCGTCCGCGACGAGATGTCCCGGGCCGGATCGCAGGAAGTCCACTTCCCGTCCCTGCTGCCCGCCGAGGTCTACAAGCAGTCCGGCCGCTGGGAGGCCTTCGGGCCCGACCTCTTCAGCCTCCAGGACCGGAAGAAGAACGACTACATCCTCGCGCCCACACACGAGGAGTTCTTCACCCTGCTCGTCAAGGACCTCTACTCCTCGTACAAGGACCTGCCGCTGTCGATCTACCAGATCCAGACGAAGTACCGTGATGAGGCCCGCCCCCGCGCCGGACTGCTGCGCGGTCGCGAGTTCATCATGAAGGACGCCTACTCCTTCGACATCGACGACGCCGGCCTCGACGCCTCCTACGAGGCGATGCGCGTGGCCTACATCCGCGCGTTCGCCCGCCTCGGCATCCCGAGCCTGCCCGTCAAAGCGACCCCCGGGGCGATGGGCGGATCCGGCACCGAGGAGTTCATCTACCCCTCCGAGGTCGGCGAGGACACCTTCGTCCGCTCACCCGGCGGCTACGCGGCCAACGTCGAAGCCGTCACCTCGATCGTGCCCGAGGCGATCCCGTACGAGAACTCGCCGGCCGCCCACGTCGAGGACACCCCCGACACCCCGACCATCGAGACGCTCGTCGCCGCCGCGAACGCGAACCACCCCCGCTCCGACCGCGAATGGACGGCCGCGGACACCCTGAAGAACGTCGTCTGCGCCGTCACCCACCCCGACGGCACCCGAGAGGTCATCGTCATCGGCCTGCCCGGCGACCGCGAGGTCGACCTCGACCGCGCCGCCGGCACCGGCATGCTCAGCAACGGCGAAGTCGACATCGAAGCCGCGACCGCCGAGGACCTCAGCCTCCACCCGGAACTCGTCAAGGGCTACATCGGCCCGGGCCTCGACCTCGACAACCCGGTCCTCGGCACCGAGGGCAGCACGAAGATCCGCTACCTCCTCGACCCCCGCATCGTCGACGGCACACGTTGGATCACCGGCGCGAACGAACACGGCAAGCACGTCTTCGACCTCGTCGCCGGGCGTGACTTCACCGCCGACGGCACGATCGAAGCCGCCGAGGTCGTCATCGGCGACCCCGCCCCCGACGGCTCGGGTCCGCTCGAGCTCGCCCGGGGCGTGGAGATCGGCCAGATCTTCAAGCTCGGCCGCAAGTACGCCGAAGCCCTCGACCTCACGGTCCTCGACCAGAACGGCAAGGCCACGACCGTGACCATGGGCTCCTACGGCCTCGGCGTCACCCGGGTCATGGCCTGCATCGCCGAGGAGTACCACACCGAGGGCGGACTGCTCTGGCCGCAGCACCTCGCACCGGCCGACGTCCACATCATCGCCGCCGGCAAGGGCGAGGAGATCAACGCCGCCGCCGAGGAGCTCACCGCACAGTTCGAGGCCGACGGCGTCAGCGTCCTCCTCGACGACCGGACGAAGGTCTCACCCGGGTTCAAGTTCGCCGATGCCGAGCTCATCGGCATCCCCACGGTCGTCGTCGTCGGCCGCGGCCTGAGCGACGGGGTCATCGAGGTCCGCGACGTCTTCGCCGGTGAGAAGCAGGAGCTTCCCGTCGCCGAGGTGGTCCCCACGACCGTGGCCAAGGTCCGTGCCGCCTATGCCGCCGCCGCTGCCGCAGCCGACGAGGCCGTCATCGAGGACTCGATCGAGGCCGCCGTCGACTCGGCCGAGGTCGCAGCCGACACCGCCGAAGCCGAGTCCGCCCGGATGGAGTGACCCGCCGACGATGAGCGAAGTCCTCACCGGCGGCATCGACGTCACCCTCGTCATGCTCCTGTGGCTGCTCGCCGCGGGCGCCCTGGCGGGCTGGATCGATGCCGTCGTCGGCGGTGGGGGCCTCATCCAGCTGCCCGCGCTGCTCCTCGTGCCGGGGATGACCCCAGTCCAAGCCGTCGCGACGAACAAGGTCGGGTCGATCGCGGGGACGACGGCCTCGGCGGTGACGTATCTGCGACGCATCACCCCTGACCGGTCGGCGACGATCCCGGCGGCGGCGACCGCGTTCCTCGGGGCGGTGCTCGGGGCGAAGCTCGCGACGCTGGTCCCCGCCGAGCTCTTCACCCCGATCATCCTCGCCGCGCTCATCGCCGTCGGGATCTTCACCTTGCTCAACCCCAGCCTCGGCACCGACGCCCGCCTCCGCTTCGAGGAGTCCTCGAAGCGCCACCACGCCGTGTCGTGGCTCATCGGCCTCGTCATCGGCATCTACGACGGTGTGCTCGGGCCGGGCACCGGGTCGTTCCTCGTCATCGCGTTCGTCTCGATCATCGGCTTCTCGTTCCTCCAGGCCTCGGCGACGGCGAAGATCGTCAACTGGGCGACGAACTTCGGGGCGCTCGTCTACTTCGTGCCCGACGGCCAGGTCGTGTGGCTGCTCGGTCTCGTCGTCGCCGCCGGCAACGTCACCGGCGGGATCATCGGGGCGCGGACGGCGATCGCGAAGGGCTCGGGCTTCGTGCGCATCGTCTTCATCGTCGTCGTCTCCGCGATGGTCCTCAAGCTCGGCTACGACGTCGTCGCCGACCTCATCCGCTGAGGCCGGCCCTAGGCTCTCAGCCCTCAATTCTGCGCCCTGACCGCGTGCCGGGAAAGTTCCGGTCGCGGAGTGTCGATCCGCCGCGTAGAAATCGACACTCTGCGTCCTGAAGTCGGAGCGGAAGGTTGCGCGTGGGGCGGAGGGTTGTGTGTGAAGCGGAAGGTTGCGCGAGGAGGGCGCGGCTGCGCGAGAAGGGGGGTGGCGTGTGGCTGCGCGGAAGCCCGGCGGCCGGTCACCCGATGGGTTTGAGGGCGTGCGCGTCGACGCCGTTGACGTCGGCGCCGGAGAGCGCGCGGGCCACCCACAGCGACCGTGCGGCATCGGCGAGGGAGCCGTTCGTCCCGCCCCTGGCCGAGCGCAGGTACCAGAACATGTTCGTCACCTCGCGGGCGATCGCCGCCCCGATCCCGTACTGCGGGTCGATGCCGGCGAAGAGCGCGAGGTCCGCGGCGAAGCCCCGCAGCCATCCTGCCTGATCGCGGGGCGTGCGGGCGGGGATCTCGCCGAGGCGGTTCCACAGCACCGGCGCCACCGTGTACGCCGTGGGACCCGACAGCGGCTGCGGGTCGATCGCCTTCCACGTCGCGACTCCCGAGGCGTCCGGATTGCCGGCGAGGATGTTGTAGTAGTGGAGGTCGGCGTGGATGAGGGTGCTCTCCTCCGAGGTCGCGAGCGTGTGCATCCACGTCCGCGCGATCGAGAGCAGTCGGGCGTCGTCGCGAACCGTCTCCGACCAGCCACTGAGCATCGCGGCGTCCGTGTCGAACGTCGTCAGCCAGCCCGCCGCGAGATCCTGCACCCGGATGAAGTCGGGGCCGGCGGGGATCTCGAGCGACTTCTGCAGCGCACCCCACACTGGGGGCACATCGGGCAGCGGCAGCACCGAGAGATTGTCCTTCGTCCGCAGCCGCTCCTGCAGGGTGACCCGGAAGCTGCGGTCGTCCCTGATGACGCGCACCGCACCGTGCCCGTTCCACATCTTCAGCGCCCGCAGGGCCTGCGCGTGCGCGGCGGTGTGCGCCGAGGTGGGAGCCGCGAACCGCAGGACCCCCTGGTAGCTCTCCTGGGTGAGGACGGGAATGACGAGGCTCTCGCATCCGGCCCACGGGGCGCCGGGCACGTCGTCGAAGCGCAGATTCCACCGGTCGACGACCTCGTTGGCCATGAAGTCCAGCGCGGAGACCCACGCTTCGGTGCGCCCCTCGCCGATGATGTCCTTCGTCGAGCGGTAGAGGACGGGTGGGACCTTCACCGGTCCGCCTCCGCCTGCTCGGCACCGCCGGCATAGGAGTAGCGCAGCGGCTGCGGGGCGGCGAAGACCGCGCGCGTGCGCGCCGACTCCCACACGCGCAGGGCGGCCTGCGGGTCCGTCTGCAGCCAGGGCAGCAGTGCGGCGGCGACCGCATCCTCGAGGTTGAGGGCGAGCTGTCCCGCCGACTCCGGATCGGTCGGGGAGGGGTCGAGCTGCCACGCGGGAGTGTCGGGCTGGGCATCCTCCTCGCCGAGCCTCTCGAGCATCTCGCCGGCCAGGGAGCCGAGCGATTCGAGGCGGGCGACCGCCTCGGCGCGCTCAGGGCTCTGCCGGTCGAAGCGCACTGCGAGGCGCTCGTAGCCATAGGACGCGGCGCGGGCCTGGTCGAGGATCGTGTTCCACTCCGCGGCGGCCGGGGCGCTCGGGGTTCCGGCGTCGTCGCCGGCCTCGGCGGTCGGAGACGGCGTCGCGTCGCCATCGACTGCGGCGAAGGCATCGCGGAGACGGCCGTCGGCGCCGTCGCGGATGGCTCCGTCGACGGTGCCGGCGGTGAGCGCACACCCGGTCGCGACGTCGACGAGGACCGGGATGAGACCCGAGCCGAGATCGGCCACCGCGTCGAATACGGCGGTGGAGACCGCCTCGGCGGCTTGGATGTAGGTGCGCCCCTGCTCCGTCGGGGGAGGGGAGGTGGCGAGTTCGGTCGGGGGCGCCCAGACGGGGCCGATCGCGTCCCGGAACTTCTGCAGGTCCTCCCCGGCGGTGGAGGGATCCCCGTCGGCGACGTTCGTCGACGCGAGGATCAGGGCGATGCGGTTGCGCAGCTCTGCACTCGAATCGAGCTCGGGAACCTCCGGGGGTGCATCGATGCGCAGCCCGCAGCCGGAGAGGAGGGAGAGCCCCGCTCCTGCCGCGCCGACGATGAGGACGGAACGGCGACTGACGGGGAAACGCATACGCCAATCGTAGCGGATGCTTAACGTACGTCCGGGCTGTCGCATAGGGTGGGATGAACCCACGCGAGCGATGAGATCGGCAGGCGTTCCCGGGCCTCCTGAATTCCTCGCCCGAGCCGAGAAGAAAGAGATGGTGGAGAGCATGCACGAGGACGTCGCCCGGATCGAAGAGCTGCTGGAAGGTCCCCTGACCGCGGCCGGATTCCACCTCGAATCCGTCAAGGCCGTCGCCGCCGGACAGCGGCGCACGCTCACCGTCGTCGTCGACCTCGACGAGTCGAGCGCGGAGCCGATGTCGATGGACAAGATCGCCGAATCGACGCAGATCGTCAGCGACGCCCTCGACACCGTGGAGATCTTCCGCGACAAGCCCTACCAGCTCGAGGTCACCAGCCCCGGAGCGACCCGCAGGCTCGAGTGCCCGCGCCACTTCAAACGGGTGCTCGGGCGCCGACTCGATGTCAGCACGAAGAAGGAGAACTTCAAACTCGACCTCGAGGAGGTCGGCGAGGACGCGATCACCGGCACCGATCCGGCCCGCCGCGAGAAGCGCACCGTCGGCCTCGGCGACATCGTCAAAGCCCACGTCGAACTGCGCTTCCGCTGATCCGTCCCGGCAGGGCCGCTGATCCGGCAGGTGATCCGGCACGCGCCGAGGCGGGGGCAGGGCGGCACGACCGCTGATCCGGCGGGCGCCGAGGCGGGGCTGTCGTCGCACTGCCCACGACCGATCCGCGGTGCTGGTGTGGGATAGAATGGTGTGCTTGCATAAGTGAAGACCGACAATTCAATGCTCGTGGGCGACCCCGTTCGCTGGAGCCGGAGAGGATATGGGCCATGGATATCGACCTCGATGTTCTGCGCGTCATCGAACGTGAGCGCGAGATTCCGTTCGACACCCTGATCGAACTCATCGAACAGGCGCTCTTCCTTGCCTACCAGAAGACCGAGGGTGCGTGGCAGGATGCCCGCGCCGAACTCGACAAGAAGACCGGCGAGGTCCGGATCTGGGCCGTCGAGTTCGACAACGACGACAACCCCATCGGCGAATTCGACGACACTCCCTCCGGGTTCGGCCGCATCGCCGCGCAGACGGCGCGCCAGGTCATCCACCAGCGCCTGCGCGACGTCGAGGACGAATCGGTGCTCGGCAGTTTCAAGGGCCGCGAGGGCGAGATCGTCTCCGGCACCATCCAGCAGGGCAGGGATCCGCAGATGGTCCAGGTCGACCTCGGCGAGGTCGAAGCCGTGCTGCCCCCGCACGAACAGGTTCCCGGCGAGGAGTACGGCCACGGCAAGCGCCTGCGCGTCTACATCGCCGACGTCCACAAGGGACCCAAGGGCACCTCGGTGACGGTCTCGCGCACCCACCCCAACCTCGTCCGCCGCCTCTTCGCGCTCGAAGCCCCGGAGATCGCCGACGGCACCGTCGAGATCGTCTCCCTGGCCAGGGAGGCCGGACACCGGACGAAGCTCGCGGTCCGCGCGACGAAGCCCGGCGTCAACGCGAAGGGCTCGTGCATCGGCGAGCTCGGCTCCCGGGTGCGCGCGGTGATGAATGAACTCGGCCAGGAGAAGATCGACATCGTCGACTACAGCGACGACCCCGCGAAGTTCGTCGCCCATGCGCTCTCCCCGGCGAAGGCGACGCGCGTCGACATCCTCGACGCCGGCGCCCAGGAGTCCCGGGCCGTCGTCCCCCGCGACCAGCTGTCCCTGGCGATCGGCAAGGAGGGGCAGAACGCCCGCCTCGCCGCGAAGCTCACCGGCTGGAAGATCGACATCGTCGCCGAGGACTGAGACCGAAGGCTGAGACCGCAGGCCGGCACACCATCGCCGAGGCGGTCGTCCGGTGGCTCGTGCACCGAGGCCACAAGGGCCCCTGAGGAAACCCGGCGGCGCCTCCGTGACCCCGGACACAGTCGCCGGTGGCGCGGCACGGAATAGAAGTGCGGTAGAATTGTTGACTGTGAATGTCGGCAGTGCACCTCGAAGGACGTGCATCGCCTGCAGGAGGACTGCGAACCGGGACGAACTCGTGCGTTTCGTGCATCGACCCGATGAGCAGCCGGCCATCGTCCGCGACGTGTCAGCGACACTGCCCGGACGTGGCGCCTGGATCCACCCGGACGTCGAGTGCCTGATGAAGGCGCAGACCCCGGCACCCTTCGCTCGAGCCTTTCGAACGAAGATCACCGCTTCGGATCTCCCGGAGCTGGACATCGAACCCCAGAAGAACGGGTGAGCTAAGAATGGCTGACAAGTAGTGAGTGTCGTGCGATGACACCCTCACCGGAATTCGAGAGAGCAGTGTAATGAGACCTGCTCTTCACTGATGAGGTTCTTTCCTGACCGGGAAAGAACCCGGACAGGAGAACTGTGGCAAAGCCCCGTGTCCATGAGCTCGCGAAAGAGCTCGGCACAACCAGCAAGATCGTCCTCGAGAAACTCCAGGACATGGGCGAATTCGTTCGCTCCGCCTCCTCGACGCTCGAAGCCCCCGTCGTCCGACGGGTGAAGGAGGCGTTCGCCGATTCCGCGCCTGCCTCCGGCAAGGCGAGCGGCGATTCCGCCAAGAAGCCGGCTGCCAAGCCCGGCCAGAAGTCTGCGGCCAAGCCCGGCGCCCCGGCGGCGAAGCCTGCCGCGAAGCCCGGAGCCAAGCCGGCACCGAAGGCTGATACCGCCGACGCGAAGCCGGCTGCCGCGAAGCCCGCGGCGAAGCCTGCCGCCAAGCCCGCTGCGAAGCCCGCCGCCGAGGCGGAGGCTCCTGCCGCACCGCCGGCCGCCGACGAGTCGGCTGCCCGTCCCGCGGCTCCCAAGCCCGGCGGTGCACCGAAGCCCGGCGCCGCCAAGCCCGGTGGTGCCGCACCGAAGCCCGGCGGTCGCCAGGGCGGACAGGCGGCACGTCCCGGCAACAACCCGTTCGCGCCCTCGCAGGGCATGCCGAAGCCGGGCGGACGCTCGGGCGGCCCGAAGCCCGGCAGCCGTCAGGGCGGCCAGGGCGGTGCCCGTCCCGGCAACAACCCGTTCGCGAACTCGCAGGGCATGCCGAAGCCGGGTCAGCGTCCGGCTCGTCCCGCCGGTGAGGCCGGCGCTGCCGGACCGCGTCCGGGAGCCCCGCGACCCAACCCGTCGATGATGAAGAACTCCGCGCTCAACAAGCCGGCCCCCGGTCGGGGACGCGGCGGAGGCGGACGCAACGCTCCGGCCGGCGGACCCGGGGGAGGCCCCGCGGGCGCTCCCGGCAGCGCACCGGCAGGTCGTCGCGGACCGGGCGGAGGCCCGGGTGGCGGCGGTCGCGGCTCCGGTCGCGGTCGCGGCAGCACCCAGGGTGCGTTCGGTCGCGGCGGCGGTCCGCGCCAGAAGGGCCGGAAGTCGAAGCGGGCCAAGCGCGCCGAACTCGAGCAGATGCAGGCGCCGTCGATCGGCGGCGTGACCGTTCCGCGCGGTGACGGCGAGACTCCGCTGCGCCTGCGCCGCGGCTCCTCGCTCGCCGACTTCGCCGAGAAGATCAACACCGACCCGACGAACCTCGTCACGGTGCTCTTCCACCTCGGCGAGATGGCGACGATCACCCAGTCGCTTGACGAGGACACCTTCCAGGTCCTCGGTGAGGAGCTCGGCTACAAGATCGAGATCGTCTCTCCCGAGGACGAGGACCGCGAGCTGCTCGAGACCTTCGACATCGACCTCGATGCCGAAGCCGCCGAGGAGGACGACGACGATCTCGTCGCCCGGCCCCCGGTCGTCACCGTCATGGGTCACGTCGACCACGGCAAGACGAAGCTGCTCGACGCGATCCGGTCGGCCAACGTCGTCGCCCGCGAGGCCGGCGGCATCACCCAGCACATCGGCGCCTACCAGGTCGAGGTCGAGCATGAGGGCGCCGAGCGCCGCATCACGTTCCTCGACACCCCGGGTCACGAGGCGTTCACCGCCATGCGTGCCCGTGGTGCGAAGTCGACGGACCTCGCGATCCTCGTGGTCGCCGCCGACGACGGCGTGATGCCGCAGACGATCGAGGCGCTCAACCACGCGCAGGCCGCGGATGTGCCGATCGTCGTGGCGGTCAACAAGATCGACAAGGAGGGTGCGAACCCGGCCAAGGTCATGCAGCAGCTCACCGAGTACAACCTCGTGGCCGAGGAGTACGGCGGCGACACGATGTTCGTCCCGATCTCCGCGCTCAAGCGCGAGGGCATCGACGAGCTCCTGGAGTCGGTGCTGCTGACCACGGACGCCGCTCTCGACCTGCGGGCGAACCCGAACAAGGCCGCCCGCGGCATCGCGATCGAAGCCAAGCTCGACAAGGGCCGCGGCGCCGTCGCGACCGTCCTCGTCGAGTCCGGCACCCTGCGTCAGGGCGATGCGATCGTCTGCGGCACGGCCTTCGGCCGCGTCCGTGCGATGTTCGACGAGAACGGCAATTCCGTCGCCGAGGCGGGACCCTCGCGTCCCGTCCAGGTGCTCGGTCTGTCCTCGGTGCCGCGCGCCGGTGATTCGTTCATCTCCACCGATGACGACCGCACCGCCCGGCAGATCGCCGAGAAGCGCGATGCCATCGAGCGCAACGCCGCCCAGGCCCGTGGCCGCAAGCGGATCAGCCTCGAGGACTTCACCAAGGCACTCGCCGAGGGCAAGGTCGACATGCTCAACCTCATCCTCAAGGGCGATGTCTCCGGTGCCGTCGAGGCGCTCGAGGATTCTCTGCTCAAGATCGACGTCGGCGACGAGGTCGACCTCCGCATCATCCACCGCGGCGTCGGTGCGATCACGGAGAACGACATCAACCTCGCCACCGTCGACAACGCGATCGTCATCGGCTTCAACGTCCGGCCGGAGGCGAAGGCCCGCGACCTGGCCGACCGCGAAGGCGTCGACGTGCGCTACTACTCGGTCATCTACCAGGCGATCGACGACATCGAGAACTCGCTCAAGGGCATGCTCAAGCCCGAGTTCGAAGAGGTCCAGACCGGCTCCGCGGAGATCCGCGAGGTCTTCCGGTCCTCGAAGTTCGGCAACATCGCCGGCTCGATCGTCCGCGACGGGGTCATCACCCGCAACTCCGCTGCGCGCGTCACGCGCGACGGCGTGGTCATCGGGGACAACCTCAAGGTCGAATCGCTGCGGCGGTTCAAGGACGACGCCACCGAGGTGCGCGAGGGCTACGAGTGCGGTATCGGACTCGGCAGCTTCAACGACCTGCGCGTCGGTGACATCATCGAGACCTTCGAGATGCAGGAGAAGCCCCGCGACTGAT
>NZ_BAAAMB010000016.1:218511-354048 GCF_039528855.1 Brevibacterium sanguinis
CTTTCACTTCCGGGCAACCGCCCGACATGGACAGAGGATGAGGACATGGCAGACGCAACCCGCGCACGCAAGATCGCCGATCAGATCAAGGTCATCGTGGCGAGCACGATCGAACGCAGGCTCAAGGACCCGCGCCTCGGCTTCGTCACGGTCACCGACGTCCGCGTCACCGGCGACCTCCAGCACGCGACGATCTTCTACACCGTCTACGGTGACGGCTCCGACCTCGAGTCGACGGCCGCCGCCCTCGAGTCCGCGAAGGGCTTCATCCGCTCCGAGGTCGGCAAGGGGCTGACGATCCGGCTCACCCCGAGCCTCGAGTTCGTCGCCGACGCCGTCCCCGAGGAGGCCCAGCGCCTCGACAACCTGCTCGCCCGCGCCGCAGCCGACGATGCGCGCATCGCCGATCTCAAGAAGGACGCGAAGCACGCCGGCGATGCCGATCCGTACCGGAAGGCCGAGGCCGACACCGACGAAGTCTGAGACTTTCCTCGCCCTCGTCCGCAGCCCTCCGGCCTGTCGTCGCACCGCGACGGCAGGCCGCTGAACTGGGGCGGAGGTGACACGTCGCATTGTGCGAACGCGAGCTTCGCCACACTGGGCGAAAAAATCCCTCGTAACAGTTTTGTTATCTTTCCGCGATGCCCTAGACTTCTTCGGGTAACGATCTGATTACGACTCTGTTAAGGGAATTCTGCATTGGGTAAGCACTCTTCACCAAAGCCCGGCTTCGCCAAGCAACTGATCCGGGACCTCACTCCCGCGACCAAGCGCTCGAGCGGCCGTCACTCTGCTGAGGCCCCTTCGACGGCCACGTCCGTGCTCGCCACGGTCAAGCAGCGGCCCGTCGTCGCAGCGATCGCCGTGCCGGCGGCCGCCACGGCAGCCGTGGTCGGATCGACCGTCGTCATGGGCCCGCCGGAGACCGGCACCGTGACGACCGAAGCCGCGAGCACCGCGCAGCAGGAGCCCGCCTCGACCCCCTCGGCCGTGAGCCAGGACGAGATCGATGCGCAGCGCGCGGAAGCCGGCGAGAAGTACATCGAAGAGGTCAAGAAGGACCCGAAGTACAAGAACAAGACGTCGAAGACCACGCTCGAGGTCAAGACGCCGAAGCCGAAGCCCACCGCGGAGACCGAGTCGAAGGACGAGAAGCCGTCCTCCTCGCCGTCGAAGGACAGCGGTTCGGACTCGAAGAGCAGCGGCAGCACCCCGAGCGGCGTGGAGACCCCGCCGTGCAAGGTGTCGTCGTCGATCGAATCGACGCTCCTGCCCAACGCCGTCAACGGCTACCGTGCCGTGTGCGCGAAGTTCCCCGAGGTCAAGACCTACGGTGGCCGCCGCCAGGGGTCGGGCACGTCCGACCACTACACCGGCGAAGCCGTCGACATCATGATCTCCGGCCCGACCGGGGACCGGATCTCCGAATACCTCATCAAGAACGCCAAGGCGCTCAACGTCAAGTACGTCATCTTCGAACAGCGGATCTGGATGCCCGGCAGCGGCTGGAAGTCGATGGAGGACCGCGGTTCGGCGACGCAGAACCACATGGACCACGTCCACGCCTCGTTCAACTGATCCCCGCCTGAGCACGATCGACTGACACCGGTGACCGATCCTTCCCCGCAGGGCATCCTCGTCTGCGACAAACCACAGGGCCTGACCTCCCACGGGGTCGTCTCGCGGCTGCGCCGCTGGTACGGCACCCGCAAGGTCGGCCACGCCGGCACCCTCGACCCGATGGCCACCGGCGTGCTCGTCCTCGGACTCGGCCGCGGGACGAAGCTGCTCACGCACATCACGGGCGTGACGAAGACCTACCAGGCGACGATCCGCCTCGGCGCGGGCACTCCGACCGACGACGCGGACTCCGAGGTCGACGTCCTCGCCGATCCCGCGGTCCTCAGCGCCGTCAGCGACGGTGACATCGACGCCGGCGTCGGTCGGCTCCGCGGCGTCATCGACCAGGTGCCGAGTGCGGTCTCGGCGATCAAGGTCGACGGCAAGCGGTCGTACGCGCGGGTGCGCGCCGGTGAGGACGTCGTCCTCGAGCCCCGCCGGGTCGAGATCACCCTCTTCGACGTCCTCGAGATCCGCCGCGACCTCGAGGCGGGACACCTCGACCTCGACGTCGTCGTCGACTGCTCCTCGGGCACGTACATCAGGGCGCTCGCGAGGGACCTCGGCGCCGACCTCGGCGTCCACGGTCATCTCACCGCGCTGCGCCGCACCCGCGTCGGTCCCTTCGCGCTCAGCCAGGCGGTGACGATCCCCGAGGATCTCGACGCTCCTGCGCCCCCGCTCATCTCCCTCGCCGAGGCGACCGCGGGCCTGCTGCCCGCCGTCGAGGTCGGCGCGGCGCAGGCGACCGCGCTCATGCAGGGCAAGGCCCTGGCAGGGCCATGGGACGTCGCCGGCGACGAGGTCGCGGCACTCCACGACGGCGAGCTCGTCTCCGTCGCCGAGGTGCGTGCCGACGGCAGTCTCAAGTCGCGCACCGCCTTCGCCATCGACCGCGCGTGAGCCGGTTCGCAGACCATCCCGGCCTGCGATACTCTGAGTCGGTGCACGGAAGGAGCAGCGCTCGAGTGGAGATCTATCACGGCCTGGACGAGGTCCCGGACTTCGACCCCGGCACCGTCATCACCCTGGGCAACTTCGACGGCGTCCACCGTGGGCATCAGACAGTCCTCCGCGCCGTCGCCGCCGAGGCCGTCGAGCATTCGCTGACGTCGGTGGCGATGACCTTCGACCCGCACCCGCGCACGATCCACAGTCCGGACACCCCGACGCTGATGATCACGAGCCCGGAGCAGAAGTCCGCGCTCATCGCCGAGACCGGAATCGACGTCCTCTTCGTCCAGCCCTACGACCTCGAGTTCGCCGCGCAGACGCCGGAGGAGTTCGTCGCCCGGTACTTCGTCGAGGGGCTGAAGTGCCGGTGCGTCGTCGTCGGCGACGATGTCAGGTTCGGCCACGACAACTCCGGGACCATCGAGACCCTGCGCCGCCTCGGCGAGGAGATGGGGTTCACCACGGTGACGATCGATGAGGTCGGGCGCGGGGGACGGTATTCGTCGTCGCGGATCCGTGACCAGATCATCGCCGGTGATGTCGCCGAGGCGGCCGATCAGCTCGGTCGCTACCACCGGGTCGAGGGCACCGTCGTCCACGGTGACGCCCGCGGACGCGACCTCGGGTTCCCCACGGCCAACCTCTCCGCCGACGCCGCGGGACTCATTCCCGCCGACGGCGTCTACGCGGGCTGGGCGAGCTTCGAGGGGGAGGAGCATCCGTTCCCCGCCGCGATCTCGATCGGGACGAACCCGACGTTCCAGGGTGACTGCCGCCGGGTCGAGGCCTACGTGCTCGACAAGGAGTTCGGGGAGTTCGACGTCTACGACCGGCACATGACCCTTGACTTCGTCGCGCGCATCCGCGGACAGGTGACCTTCACGGGCATGGACGCGCTCATCGCGCAGATGCACGAGGACATCGCCGATGTGCGCGAGGTCCTGCACACCTGATAAGCTGAACTCTGCCGTTTTCACCGGCCGCGGTCCCAGAGGGCTGGAACTGACCTGTTCCGGCGCCGCGCAACGATACGTAAGGAGAACTCCATGGCTCTCGATACTGCCACGAAGCAAGAGATCATCAAGGAATACGGAACTCACGAGGGCGACACCGGTTCTCCCGAGGTTCAGGTTGCCCTGCTGACCCGCCGGATCACGGATCTCACCGAACACTTCAAGGATCACAAGCACGACCACCATTCGCGTCGTGGCCTGTTGCTCCTCGTCGGTCAGCGCCGCCGGATGCTCAAGTACCTCCAGCAGGTCGACATCGAGCGCTACCGCTCGCTCATCAAGCGCCTCGGCCTGCGCCGCTGATTCCAGCGCCGTTGCGTCCAGCGCCGCTGATTCGGGTCGACCCGGATCCGCGGCCGGCTCGCTGAGGCTGCTTCTTCGCTGAAGCCGTTGCTTCGCTGAGGTTGCTATTGCGCTGAGTCCGTCAGCTCGCACGAACGCCCCGCCCTTCTCGGCGGGGCGTTCGTCGTTGCCGGGGGAGTGGGCTGGCTGGGCTGGGGGTGTGGCGCCGGTGCAGTGCGGTGCGCTTCGGCGACACAGGGTGCGCTGAGCGACTGTCGGCCAAAAGTGAAATGGCGCTCGACTAGTGGCCGGGCGATTCTACTTCTGGCCGCCAGCCGGTGGTGTGTCGCGAACTTCTCGCCGGCAGATCGACTTCCGGCTGGCACAAGGACTTCTCGCGCAAGGGTGCGTCAGAGCTTCTGCGCCGGTGTTGCGACACGGGGTGCGCGGAGTGCCTGTCGGCCAAAAGTGAAATGGCGCTCGACTAGTGGCCGGGCGATTCTACTTCTGGCCGACAGTCGGTGGCGTGTCGCGAACTTCTCGCCGGCAGATCGACTTTCGGCTGGCGCAACGACTTCTCGCGGACAGGACTTCTGGGCGGCCGAACAAGTTTCGGCTGGCGCAACGACTTCTCGCGCAAGGGAGCGTCTGAGTTTCGGCGCCAGTGTTGCGACACGGGGTGCGCGGAGTGCCTGTCGGCCAAAAGTCGAATGGCGCTCGACTAGTGGTCGGGTGATTCTACTTCCGGCCGACAGTCGGTGGCGTGTCGCGAACTTCTCGCCGGCAGATCGACTTTCCGCTGGCGCAACGACTTCTCGCGCAAGGGTGCGTCAGAGCTTCTGCGCCGGTGTTTCGACACGGGGTGCGCTGAGCGACTGTCGGCCAAAAGTGAAATGGCGCTCGACTAGTGGCCGCGTGATTCTACTTCTGGCCGCCAGCCGGTGGCGTGTCGCGGACTTCTCGCCGGCAGATCGACTTTCTGCTGGCACAATGACTTTTCGCGGACAGGACTTCTCGCCGGCGCAACGACTTTCGGCTGGCACGACGACTTCTGGCCGGCACGCAGCGCACGACGGGCAGCGCTCTCGGCACCCTCGCGCGCACCCGCGAGACCCCGGCCGTGACCGGGAGTTCAGCTGTGCGCGGACCCACGGTCGGATGACGGCAACTGCGGTAGACTGACCGGCGGACACCTATGCCATGGACGTTTCGGTCCTCGGTAGTGGCCTCCGGAGGAAGGCAGATGCCCGCGCAGACGCCCTCATCCGTGGGCCCCGATCGATGACCGGCCCTGGTTCCATGGCGTCCACGACACTGTCCGCCGGCGCGGCAGGCGCACCCGCCCGTCCGTCGGCATTGAACTAGGAGACTACGTGGGTACCACCCCTGAAACCACCGTGGCCACGATCGACAACGGTCGCTTCGGCTCACACACCATCCGCTTCGAAACCGGCCGGCTGGCCAAGCAGGCCGCCGGCTCCGCCGTCGCCTACCTCGACGACGACACGATGCTGCTCTCGGCGACCACCGCCGGCAAGCACCCCCGTGAGGGCTTCGACTTCTTCCCGCTCACCGTCGACGTCGAAGAGCGCATGTACGCCGCCGGCCGCATCCCCGGCTCGTTCTTCCGCCGTGAGGGCCGCCCCTCGACCGACGCGATCCTCACCTGCCGCCTCATCGACCGTCCGCTGCGCCCGTCCTTCGTCAAGGGCCTGCGCAACGAGGTCCAGGTCGTCGTCACCGTGATGTCGATCAACCCCGACCACCTCTACGACGCCCTGGCGATCAACGCCGCGTCGATGTCGACCCAGCTCTCGGGTCTGCCGTTCTCCGGCCCCATCGGCGGCGTGCGCATCGCGCTCATCGACGGTCAGTGGGTCGCCTTCCCGAACTTCTCGCAGCTCGACGACGCCGTCTTCGACATGGTCGTCGCCGGTCGCATGGTCGGTGACGACGTCGCCATCATGATGGTCGAGGCCGAGGCCACCGAGAACTCGATCGACCTCGTGAAGACCGGCGCGACAGCCCCCACCGAGGAGGTCGTGGCCGAAGGTCTCGAAGCCGCCAAGCCCTTCATCGCCGAACTCTGCCGCGCCCAGCAGGAACTCGCCGACCAGGCCGCGAAGCCGACCGTCGAGTTCCCCGTCTTCCGCGACTACCAGGACGACGTCTTCGAGGCCGTCAAGGACCTCGCCGAGGCGAAGCAGACCGAGAACTTCCAGATCGCCGACAAGCAGGAGCGCGAAGCCGCCGGCGAAGAGCTCCTCGCAGAGCTCTTCGACAAGCTCGGCGAGCGCTTCGAGGGCCGCGAGAAGGAGATCGCCGCGGCGCTCAACGCCCTGACGAAGCAGGTCGTGCGCAAGCGCATCCTCACCGAGCAGGTCCGCATCGACGGACGCGGGCTCAAGGACATCCGTCCGCTCTCGGCCGAGGTCGGCGTCATCCCGCGCGTCCACGGCTCGGCGCTCTTCCAGCGCGGCGAGACCCAGATCCTCGGCATCACCACGCTCAACATGCTCAAGCTCGAGCAGCAGATCGACTCGCTGTCGCCGGTGACCTCGAAGCGCTACATGCACCACTACAACTTCCCGCCCTACTCGACCGGTGAGACCGGCCGGGTGGGCAGCCCGAAGCGCCGCGAGATCGGCCACGGCGCTCTGGCCGAGCGCGCCCTGGCCCCGGTCCTGCCCTCGCGCGAGGAGTTCCCGTACGCGATCCGCCAGGTCTCCGAGGCCCTCGGTTCGAACGGGTCGACCTCGATGGGCTCCGTGTGCGCCTCGACGCTGTCGATGCTCAACGCCGGTGTGCCCCTCCAGGCACCCGTGGCCGGCATCGCGATGGGCCTCGTCTCCGACGTCATCTCCACCGACCAGGGCGAGCAGACCGCATACGCGGCCCTGACCGACATCCTCGGTGCGGAAGACGCCTTCGGCGACATGGACTTCAAGGTCGCCGGCACCCGGGACTTCGTCACCGCGATCCAGCTCGACACGAAGCTCGACGGTCTGCCCTCCTCGGTGCTCACCGCCGCGCTCAAGCAGGCCCGCGAGGCCCGCATGGTCATCCTCGACGTCATGGCCGAGGCCATCGACGCCCCGGGTGAGATGGCGGCGACGGCTCCGCGGATCATCTCGGTGAACATCCCCGTCGACAAGATCGGCGAGGTCATCGGCCCCAAGGGCAAGATGATCAACCAGATCCAGGAGGACACCGGCGCGGACATCAGCATCGAGGACGACGGCACCGTGCTCATCGGCGCGACCGACGGCACCTCCGCCGAGGCGGCCCGCTCGATGATCAACGCGATCGCCAACCCGCAGGTCCCCGAGGTCGGCGAACGCTACCTCGGCACCGTGGTCAAGACGATGAGCTTCGGCGCGTTCGTCTCGCTCACCCCGGGCAAGGACGGGCTCCTCCACATCTCCGAGCTGCGCAAGCTCAACGACGGCAAGCGCGTCGAGGACGTCGAGGACGTCGTCGGCGTGGGCCAGAAGGTCCAGGTCGAGATCACGAAGATCGACGACCGCGGCAAGCTCTCGCTCGCTCCCGTCGTCGACGGCGATGACGACGCGGACGCCGAGGCGGATGAGGAGTCGGAGAACTGATCCCAGGCTCCACGCACACCGGGGAGGACAGCCGCATCGAACGGTCTGTCCTCCCCGGTGGTCTCACCGTCACCACCGAGCACATGCCGGGTCTCGCCTCCGAGACGATCGGCATCTGGGTCGCCGCCGGGTCCCGTGACGAGACCGCGGCGACCGCCGGCTCGACCCATTTCCTCGAGCACATGCTCTTCAAGGGCACCTCGACGAAGGACGCGAAGACGATCGCCGCGGCCTTCGACCGCACGGGCGGGGACTCCAACGCCATCACGGCCAAGGAGTTCACGTGCTACTACTCCCGCTGCCTCGTCACCGACCTCCCGGCGATCACCTCGCTGCTCCTCGACATGGTCTCCGACTCCACGCTCGACCCTGTGGAGTTCGAACGTGAGCGCGGGGTCATCATCGAAGAGCTCGCGATGGCCGCCGACGATCCCGGCGACGTCCTCTTCGACGACTTCGACGCCCTCGTCTTCGCCGATCACCCGCTGGCCCGTCCCGTCGGAGCGACGAAGGACCAGATCCGGGTGCTCGGCCACCACACCCTGCTCGACCACTACGCCTCGACCTACGTGCCCGGCCAGCTCATCATCGCCGCGGCCGGCGGCGCCGAGCACTCCGAGGTCGTCGGCATGGTCGAACGGGCACTGACCGAGACCGGGGCGTTCGCGACGACCGTGGCCCTGCCGGAAGAGGTCTCGACCTCACCGGGCGCAGGCGTCATCGGGCACCCGCACGCGGCCGCCTCGGCGCGCACCCTGCCCGAATTCCGCACCGGCCGCTCGCACACGACCAAGGACACCGAGCAGTTGGGGATGCTGCTCGGATGCCAGGGTCTGCCCGAGGGCCACCCGGACCGGTTCGTCTACTCGGTGCTGCTCACCCTGCTCGGCGGCGGCATGTCCTCGCGGCTGTTCCAGAGCATCCGCGAGGAGCGGGGGCTCGCCTACGCGGTCAACGCGACCGCGAGCCAGTTCACCGACATCGGGACGTTCGGGATCTACGCCGGGTGCAGCCCCGAGAACGGGCAGGCCGTCCTCGACCTGGCACTGACCGAATGGGACCGCCTCGCGCAGCTCCCGCCGAGCCGTGCCGAACTCGACGAGATCGTCTCCCAGCTCTCCGGATCGATGGTGCTCGGACTCGAATCCTCGGCGGCGCGGATGAACCGCCTGGCCCGGGCCGAGATCTTCGGCATCCCGCTCGAAGCGCCCTTCGACCTCATCGAGCGCATCCGCTCGGTCACCCCCGACCAGGTCAGCGCCATGGCCGGCGATCTCCTCGTGCGACCGAAGGCGCTCTCCCTCGTCGGCCCGGCCACCGACGTCGCACTGCGGGACTGAGGCCGGCGCATGGGTCGCAAACGCGCCGAGGTGCGCCGCGAGGAGATCCTCGCCGCGACCATCGACGAGATCGAGGCGACCGGGCTGCGCGCCCTGCGGGTCGCCGACGTCGCCCGCCGCCTCGACCTGAGCGCGAGCCTCGTCATCTACCACTTCGCGACGAAGGAGGCCCTCGTCGCCGAGGCATTCGCCTTCGCCGGTGAGAACGACCTCGACCGGGCGCGGGCGATCGCCGCCGCGGACCGTCCGGCGCAGGAGATCCTCGACGACCTCCTCGCGTGGTACCTGCCGAGCGGGTCGACGCGCAGCTGGACGATCTGGATGGACGCATGGTCCGCGGCGCTCTTCGACGAGGAGATCAGGGCCACGCTCGCCCGTCTCGACCGCGCGTGGCAGACCGTGTTCGCCGAGGTGGTCCGCTCCGGTGCGGGGACCGGGGAATTCACCGTGGCGCCCGGTGACATCGCCGAGGCGGTGACGAAGATCCTCGCCCACCTCGACGGTCTCTCGGTCCGGCTGATGACCTCCGAGACCGACTCCCGGGCGCTCATGCTCGACTGGGTCCGCGACTTCGCCGACTCCGCTCTCGGACGCGCCCGCCCCCGGCCTTGACGCGCGGCGCCCTGCGGCCGCAGACTGGTGTGAGACTCTTACTGAACCGCTATTCAGTAAGACCTCCATCCGCCCGTCCCTCGGAGGCCCCATGTTCATGGACATCACCTGGCAGGACCCGATCACCGGCACCCACGGCTTCGTCGTCATCGACACCCTCGTGCGCGGCGCCGCCTCCGGGGGCCTGCGCATGCGGCCCGGGTGCACCCTGGAGGAGGTGCGCGGACTCGCCGAGGGCATGACCCGCAAAGAGGCGATCCACCTCGTGCCCGGACGCCGGTACGTCCCGGTCGGCGGGGCAAAGGGCGGCATCGACTTCGACCCCCGCGCCGAGGGCGCCGTCGACGTCCTCGAGCGCTTCCTCGTCGCTATCAATCCGCTCATGCACGCGTACTGGGCGCTCGGTGAGGACCTCGGAGTCCGGCAGGACGACATCGACGAGATCCTCGAGCGCCGCGGCCTCGGCAGCGGACTGAGCGCGGTCGAGAAGCTCGTCGCCGACCCCGCCGCAGCCGAGCAGCGGTCGCTGACGGCGTTCTCGACGATCGTCGACGGGGTCGCCCAGGACGAACTCGTCGGCGGACTCGGGGTGGCCGCCTCGGCGCTGGCCGCCCTCGAGGCCGACGGTCGGTCACCGGCGGACACGACCGCGGTGATCCAGGGATTCGGGTCGATGGGCGGGGCGACCGCGCGCTTCCTCGCCGAGGCGGGGGTGCGGATCGTCGGCATCGCCGATGCCGACGGGTTCGTCTCCAACCCCGCGGGCCTCGACGTCGAGACGCTGCTCGCCACCCGCGATCCCTACGGCGGCGTCTCCCGGGACGCGCTGCGCCCGGAAGATCATGTCGGCGACCGCGACGACTGGCTCGCCGCCGACGCCGACCTCCTCGTGCCCGCGGCCGTGAGCTACGCGATCACCGCCGACAACAGCGACCGCGTCCGTGCCAGGCACATCGTCGAGGCCGCGAACATGCCCGTCACCGCCGAGGCAGAGGAGGCGCTGGCGGCTCGCGGCGTCACCGTCGTTCCCGACTTCCTCGCGAACTCCGCGACGAACGCCTGGTGGTGGTGGGTGTACTTCGGTGACATCGACGGCTCGTGGGAGCAGAGCCGCGCCCTCATCGTTGAGACCCTGCGGGACCTGACGACCGAGACGATCACCGCGGCGCGGGAGTCCGGCGTCACCCCACGGGTCGCCGCCCAGGCCCGGGTCGACGCGAACCTCGCCGCCCTCGCCGACCTCGACCGCCCGATGGGTCAGGCTTAGGGCGCGACGTGGACCAGTTCTTCGACCCCAGCAGCGTCGCTGTCCTCGGAGCCTCGAACAATCCGGCGAAATGGGGCTTCTGGCTCGCCGCCGGAGCCCTGACCGGGGCCGGGCGACGGCGCGTCTTCCTCATCAACTCGAACGCCACCTCGATCCAGGGCGTCCCGACGCACGCGCGCCTGTCCGATCTGCCCGAGGCCCCCGAGCTCCTCGTCATCTCGATCCCGGGTGCCGGGGTCGAACCCGTCGTCGCCGAGGCGCTCGCGGCCGGCGTGCGCGCGTTCCTCATCGTCTCCACCCGGGTGCCGCGGGCCGCCGAGCTCGCCGCGACGATCACCGCCGCCGGTGCCCGGCTCATCGGCCCCGGCTCCCTCGGCCTCGTCGACTCCGGCAACGAGCTGCTCCTCGCGTGGGGCCATTTCACGCCGGGCTCGCTCGCCGTCGTCTCCCAGAGCGGGCAGCTCGGCTCGGAGATCGCCGCCCTCTCGGCCCGCAGCGGCATCGGGATCTCCCGGTTCGCCTCGATCGGCGGGCAGTCCGATGTCCGGGCGGCGGAGATCCTCGACACCCTCGTCGACGATCCCGCCACCAGTCAGGTCGCCGTCTACCTCGAATCCTTCAGCGGGGGAGAGGCGATCGTCGCTGCCCTGCAGCGCCTGCGGGCGGCGGGCAAACCGACGATGATCCTCACCACCGGAGCCTCGACCGCCGGCAGACGGCTCGCGCGCTCCCACACCGGGGCGCTCACCTCGGCGATCGACGCCGTCGATGCGGCCTGCCGGAAGGCCGGCGCGATCCGCCTGTCCTCACCGTCGGAGATCGTCGAACTCGCCGGGTACTTCGCCTCCTCATGGCTGCCGGGCGGCCGCCGGGTCGCGATCGTCTCCGACTCGGGCGGTCAGGCAGCGATCGCCGCGGACATGGCCGAACTCCACGGCCTCACCGTCGATCCGCTCACTGTGGCGACCCGCGCCAGGGTCTCCGCCGTCATCCCCGAGGCCGGGCACATCGACAACCCCATCGACCTCGACGGGGCCGGGGAGAAGGACCTGAGCGTCTACGCCCGCGTCGTGCGCGAGCTCCTCGCCGACGACAGCGTCGACGCCGTCGTCCTCACCGGGTACTTCGGCGCCTACGGGGAGGACACACCGGAGCTGGAAGCGGCTGAACTCGCCGAGGTGGGTGTCCTCGGCGGGACCGCCGCGGAGCTGCGCAAACCCCTGCTCGTCCATTCGATGAGCGCGGATTCCCCGGCCGTGACCGACCTGTGGGCGCGGTTCGTCCCCTGCTACCGGTCGATCGACACGACGATGCGGGTGCTCTCGCTCGCCGCGTTCTACGCCGCCCACTCCGGTCGGATCGCCGAGTCACTCGAACAGTCGGCGGCACTGACCCCGTGGGGGACCGGCTACAGCGCGGCCCGGGAGACGATCGCGGCAGCCGGGGTCGCCGTGCCCGCTGGGGTGCGGGTGGGGGACTCCGATGACCTCGCCGAGGCGGTCGCGGCAGCGGGTCTGACCCCGCCGTTCGTCCTCAAGGCAGGGTGGCCCGCGCACAAGACGGAGGTCGGCGGCATCGTCCTCGGGCTGCCGGACCTGGCCGCGCTCGACGCCGCGCACACGGAGATGGTCGGCCGCCTCGGTGCCGGTGACTACATCGTCGAGGAGATGGACCGGCGTGAGCACGTCGTCGAGATCCTCGTCGGCGGGCGGCAGGACGAGAACTTCGGTCCCATCGTCCTGGTCGGGGCCGGGGGCACGGAGACGGAGCTCTACGAGGACACCCGTCTCGAACTCGCGCCGGTGTCGCGGACCGAGGCCCTCGACATGCTCGCGCGACTGAAGATCCACCGGCTCCTCCAAGGATGGCGGGGCCGGCCGGCCGCCGACGTCGAGAGCCTCGCCGACGTCGTCGTCGCCGTCTCCCGGCTCATCGCCGGGTCGAACGCGATCACGGAGATCGAGATCAACCCCGTGCGCGTCGCCGCATCCGGGGCGCTCGCCGTCGACGCCCTCGTCATCACCGACCCCGGTGAGACCGAGGAGGCCGGAGAGACCGAGGACGCGGACGCCGCAGGCGACGACGTCACAGCTCCCACCCATCCGAGCACCGACACCAGCGACCGGGGCCAGGCCATCCCCACCCATCCCCGCACCGACACACGAACGGAGACGAGCGCATGAGCGAACTCACCGGCGGCGGCCACCTCGCCGCAGCCCTGGCCGCCGAGGGCATCACCCGCGTCTTCGGGATCCCCGGCACCCACAACCTCGAGATCTTCGCGCAGCTGAGCGAGCACGGCATCGAGATCGTCTCGCCCCGCCATGAACAGGGGGCGGGCTTCATGGCCGACGGCGCCGCCCGCGTCACCGGTGACGTCCAGGTCGTCGTGACGACGACGGGACCCGCCGTGCTCAACGCGCTGACCGCGCTGCTCCAGTCGTTCACCGACTCCGTGCCGGTCCTCCTCATCAGCCCCGGCATGCCCTCGACCCATCCCGGCCGCGGCACCGGACTCCTCCACGAGGTGCGCAGCCAGGCGCTCGCGATCGAGGCGATCCTCGGCGACAGTCACCGCGTGACGACCGTGGGGGAGGTGCCGCTGGCCGTCGCGCAGGCGCTCACGCGCATCCGCTCCGGCCGGCCCCGGCCCGCGAGCATCGAGATCCCGCTCGACCTCATCGAGGCCACCGGGCCAGGCATCATCCACCCCGCCGTCACCCGGCCCCTGCCCGTGCTCGATGAGCAGGGCGTCGCCACCGCCGCCGAGGCGCTCGCCGCCTCCCAGCGTCCGCTCGTCATCGCCGGCGGCGGGTCCCACGGTGCGGGGGAGGGGATCGTCGCCCTCGCCGAGGCGCTCGGCGCCGGGATCATCCTCTCCGCGAACGCCAAGGGCGCGATCGCCGGCGACCATCCGCTCGTGCTCGGGGCGAACGGGTTCCTCCCCGAGCTGCCCGACATCCTCGCCCGCGCCGATGCCGTCGTCGCGGTCGGCACCGAACTCGCCCCGAGCGACTTCTGGCCCGTACTACTGACCCTGCCCGACACCGTCGTACGCATCGACATCGACGAGACGCAGATGCTCGGCAATGCCGCGGTCAGCCATCCCCTCATCGCCGACGCGACCGAGGCCACCGCCTCTCTCGCCGCCGCCGTGAAGCGGGTGCGGGACCACAGCGGCGCCGAGGCGGTGGCGTCGGGCGGCGCAGCGGCGCCGGGCTCGGCCGTTGAGCGGAGCGCGGGCGGCTGGCCGGCCGAGGTCGTGGAGATCGCCCGCGCCGCGGCCGCCCGCGACGGGCAGCCGTGGGCGGCGCTGTCGGAGGGGCTCACCGCGTTCACCCAGGCCGCGGAGTCCCCGGTCGTCATCGCCGCCGACCAGACGATGAGCTGCTACTACGGCGTGCAGACCGGCTGGGCGGCCCGCCTCGGCGATCGCTATCTCTATCCGGCCGGCGCGGGCACGCTCGGGTTCGCGCTGCCGGCGGCGATCGGTGCGAAGCTCGCCGACCCCGCGGCCCGCGTCATCGCGATCGAGGGCGACGGGGGAGCGATGTTCACGATCCCCGAACTCGCCGCCGCCGTCCAGGACGAGGTCAGCCTCGCGCTCATCATCGTCGACAACGGCGGATACGGGGAGATCCGCAACGAGATGGCCGACCGCGGCGACGTGCCCACCGGCGTCGCCCTGCGCGGACCGGACTTCCCGGCCCTCGCCTCGGCGCTGGGGGCCCACGGAGTCCACGTCGACGGCGCAGAGGCACTCACGGCCGCCCTCACCTCGGCGATGGAGCGGACCGGTCCCACCCTCATCCACCTGTGGGAGGACTCCCGGGCGTCCGAGGACATGCTCGGCCGCTGAGGACCCACCCGACCCGACATCCACCCTTGCCGCCGGTGAGGGACGAAGGAGAGCTATGACCTACACCCCGTGGCCGCTCAGCGACGAGCAGTCCGCCGTCATCGACCTGTGCCGGACCTTCGCCGTCGAGCAGATCCGACCGGCGGGCCGCACCGTCGACGAGGCCGACACCGAATCGCCGGTCGACCTCTTCGCCGCGGCGGCGAAGCTCGGGATCACCGATTTCATGATCCCCGAGGAGTACGGCGGGGGCGGGTTCACCGACGTGTTCACACAGTGCCTCGTCCAGGAGCAGCTGTGCTTCGGGGATCCGGGGATCGGGAACTTCGTGTGCTCGAACGGCTTCTTCGCCGACCCCGTGCTCGCGCTCGGCACCGACGCGCAGAAGGAGGCGTGGCTGCGGCCCCTGACCGGGGAGAGCCCGAAGTTCACGGCGCTCGCGACGACCGAACCCGGCTCCGGATCGGACTCCGCGTCGATCATCACCCGCGCCGATCGGACCGACGGCGGATACCTTCTCAACGGGCAGAAGGCGTGGATCTCCAACGCCGGACTCGCCGACTTCTACGTCGTCTTCGCGAAGACCGACCCTGCGCAGCGGGCCCGCGGGGTCAGCGCGTTCCTCCTTGAGAAGGACACCCCGGGCATGGAGTTCGGGGCGCCGATGAAGAAGATGGGGCAGCGGGCGATCGTGTGCCGGGAGATCTTTCTCTCCGACGCATTCGTGCCCGAGGACAACCGCCTCGGCGCGGAGGGCCAGGGGTTCTACGGGCTCATGCGCACCTTCGACATCTCCCGCGTCGTCCTCGGCGCCGCCGCCCTCGGCACTGCCCGGGCCGCCTACGAGTACGCCCGGGACTATGCGCGCGAGCGCGAGCAGTTCGGGACGAAGATCATCGACCATCAGGCGGTCGCGTTCCGGCTCGCCGACATGTCCTCGCGCATCGACGCCGCGTGGCTGCAGGTGCTCAACGCCGCCCGGATGATCGACGCCGGTGACGCGGTGCCGCGGGAGCGGGTGACCGCCGCAGCGGCGATGGCGAAGCTGGGCGCCTCGGAGACGGCGATGTTCTCGACGTGGGCGGCCGTGCAGACCCTCGGCGGCTGGGGCTACTCGCGGGAGCATCCCGTCGAGCAGTGGATGCGCGACGTCAAGCTCGAGGAGATCGAGGAGGGCACGAGCGACATCATGCGCCTGCTCATCTCGCGCAGCCTCCCGTGAGGGTTCCGCCCCGGGAGAACGGCAGTGAGACCGTCGCCGACCAGGCGCCCTGCCTGGTCGGCGAGCGGTTCGAGAAACCTCGGCGAGTCCCGGAATAGCCTGACCTAACCTTGTGTTGTTCGAGATGAGGCCCTGATATAGGGTCGAAAATGAAGCCGCCGGCCAAGGCGGGCATCAATTCTCTTCAGGAGGAATCTCATGGCTGAGCAGTACACACTTCCGGAGCTGCCCTACGACTACTCCGCTCTCGAGCCGCACATCTCGGCTCGCATCATGGAGCTGCATCACGACAAGCACCACGCGACCTACGTCAAGGGCGCGAACACCGCGGTCGAGCAGATCGCCGAAGCCCGCGAGAGCGGCAACCTCGCGAACCTGCCCAAGCTCATCCGTGACCTCTCGTTCAACCTCGGCGGTCACGTCAACCACTCGATCTTCTGGCAGAACATGTCCCCGGACGGCGGCGACAAGCCGGTCGGCGAGCTCGCGGCTGCGATCGACGACCAGTTCGGCTCCTTCGACAAGTTTCGTGAGGTCTTCACGACTGCAGCGACGACGATCCAGGGCTCCGGTTGGGCCGTTCTCGTCTACGACCAGCTCGGCGGCAACCTCTTCGTCGAACAGCTCCACGACCAGCAGTCGGACATCCAGCAGGGCGGCACCCCGATCCTCCAGCTCGACATGTGGGAGCACGCGTTCTACCTCGACTACCAGAACGTCAAGCCCGACTACGTCAAGGCCTGGTGGAACATCGTCAACTGGGAGGACGCCGGCGCTCGCTTCGACCGCGCGGTCAACCAGACCAAGGGACTGCTCCTCGGCTGAGACGCTCTCCTGAGCTGAGCGCGTGAGGCCGACGCGGGTCTCAGCGTTGACGCTCGCGCTCATCAGGCGGCCCGGACTTCATCACGGAGTCCGGGCCGCCGCTCGTTGGGCGGCTGAGCGGCTGAGAGGGGATCCGCGGGCGACCGGTAGGGTGAGCCCATGACTGCTCACCTGCGATCATGGTCGCCGTCCGACGCCGAGGCGCTCGCTGAGATCTACGCCGAGTCCGACCCCGAGCTGCAGCGCAACATCCCCGAGGAGCACACCGCGGCAGGGGCGAGCACATGGATCGAGTCGATCCTCACCGCCGAGGCCGACGGCACAGCGCGCGCCTTCGTCATCGTCGACGGCACGAGGATCCTCGGCAATGTCATGGCGACAGGGGTCGAACGACGCCACTCGACGGCGTGGATCTCCTACTGGCTGCGCCCGGAGGCGCGGGGGCAGGGCCTCGCCTCCTCCGCGCTGCGCACACTCGTCGACGTCCTCCACGACGACCTCGGCGTCTATCGCCTCGAACTCGGGTACCGCGTGAACAACCCGGCCTCCGGAGTCGTCGCCGCGGCCGCCGGGTTCCTCGTCGAGGGACGTGAACGGCAGCGCCTCGACTACGGCGGCGTCCGCTACGACACCGAGGTGGCTGCGCGGCTGAGCGGGGACCCGCGGGCGCCGGGCGGACGGCTGCCCATCGCCGGCGGCGAGTGACGGACCGCCTCGGTGCGGTGACGACCTGAACGACCGACGGCAGCGGACTCGCTAGACTGGCCTGCGGGCGAAACTGCCCGCAGATCACCGTCGGAGGAAGCGAGCGCACATGAGGGTAGCCGTCATCGGAGCACAGGGACGGATGGGAGCCCAGGCCGTCCAGGCCGTCGAGGAGGCCGAGGGCCTCGACCTCGTCGCCGCGCTCGGCAGCTCGGATCCGCTGGAGACGCTCACCGACCTCGACGTCGACGTCGCCGTCGAACTCACGGTGCCCAAGGCCACCGAGGACAACGTCCGGTTCCTCGTCGAACACGACATCGACACCGTCGTCGGCACGACCGGGTGGGATGCCGACCGGCTCGAGCGGCTCACCGCCCTCCTCGCCGACCACCCGGACACGGCCGTCCTCATCGCCCCCAATTTCTCGATCGGGGCGGTGCTCGCCATGCGCTTCGCCGAGGTGGCCGCCCCCTACTTCGACTCCGCCGAGGTCGTCGAGATCCACCATCCCCGCAAGCTCGACGCCCCCTCGGGCACCGCCGTGCACACCGCGCAGCGCATCGCCGCTGCCCGCCGCGACGCCGGCCTGCCTGCCGTTCCCGACGCCACCGAGACCGACCCCGACGGCGCCCGCGGTGCGGTCATCGACGGCATCCACGTCCACGCGATCCGCCAGCTCGGCATGACCGCCTCGGAGGAGATCCACTTCGGTGCCGCCGGCGAGGCCCTGACGATTCGGACCGATTCGTTCTCCACCTCGGCGTTCATGCCCGGCATCATCACCGCCGTCCGTGCGATCGGCGATCGGACCGGGCTCCTGCACGGCCTCGAGAGCATCCTCGACCTCTGATGTCGAAAGCGAAGATCGGGGCGATCATCGTCTCCGTCGTGCTCGCGTTCTACTTCGTCCTCATGGGACAGCGGGCGTGGATCCTCCTGCGCGAACCCGAGCTCATCCCCAAGCTCATGGGCATCGCCCTGCTCGTGCTGCCGATCGTCGGCGCGTGGGCGCTCATCATGGAGCTCCTCTTCGGTTCGCGGATGGAGCGGCTCGCGAAGATCCTCGAATCCGAGGGGGGACTGCCCGTCGACGATCTGCCGCGCACGCCCGGCGGCCGGATCGTGCGGGAGGCCGCCGACGAGGCGTTCGCCCAGTACCAGTCCGAAGCCGACGCCGCACCGGATGACTGGCGCTCGTGGTTCCGTCTCTCGTGCGCCTATGACGCGAGCGGCGACCGGCGCCGTGCCCGCGCGACGATGCGCAAGGCGATCTCGATGGAGAGAGCCGGGCAGGCGTAGGCGCTCTGCCTCCGGGCGGTTCTGCCGCCGGCTCGGGGGCGCTGCCTATCGCCGGTCCGGGGGACCCGGATGCGCCGGCGGATCGGGATGCGCCGGGGGGTCGGGGTTCGCCGGGGGACCCGGGTTCGCCGGAGGATCCGCCCGGTGCGCCGGAGGAGCCGCGGCCGCGGTGCCCGGTGCCGCCTCGGCGCCCTGACCATTGCCCGCGCGTACCGGACTCACCGCTTTGACGAGGGAGGCGATGACGCCTTCGAGCGGACCGCGCGGACTGACTAAGACCTTCCAGACGATCGCGAGGATGATGAAGGTCAGGGCGTGGATCGCGTACTCGGTCGTGATCTTCGCCGGGTCGGCCTGCTCGATCATCGGCGCCGGCTGGTAGAAGGGGTGCGTGATCTCGACGAGGACGACGTGGGCGGCGTAGACGGTCAGCGGCATCGATCCCGGAGCGCTCAGCGGGGCGAGCAGCCACGACCGCCGGCCGAGCAGGATCGCGGCGGCCTGGAGCACGGCGATCGCGGCGAGCGAGGTGCCGGCGGTGGAGATGAGATCGAACGGGGTCGCCGAATGCGGTCCCGCGATCGCCAGCCACCACCACGAATCCGGTGGTGTCACCCCGTAGCTGTTGATGAAGAGCGCGGCGTTGAGGTCGGCCCCTGAGGTGGCGGCGAGGGCTTCGAGCTCGGCGCGGCCGCCGGCGACGTCGAGGAGGAACCACGAGCCGCCGCGGCCGATGGCGAAGAGGGCGACTCCGGCGAGGAAGAGGGCGGTGAGGTGCCGGCCGATGTCGATCTTCGCGACCGCCATGCCGAGGAGGATGTAGGCCATCCACTGGAGGATCGGATAGTAGCCGGTGAAGACGAGGTCGGTGAACATCGGGCCGAGCGCCCCGAGATCGAACCACGACATCGCCGAGTACGAGGTCTCGAGACCGTACGTGCTGCGCACCCACATCGACACGAGCGGGCTGAGGGCCATCCACAGCCCCGCGAGCGTGAAGAGCGCCCACGGCCGCAGGCGCAGGAAGAGCAGCGCGATGGCGAACATGACACCGTAGTTGACGAGGATGACCGCGAGGTTCGTCGTGATCGCTCCGAGGAAGAGCCCGACGACGATGATCGACGCCGCCCGCACGAGGACCCCGGGCGCCACATCGCGGAGACGACCGGTGGCCTCAAGGGTGCCGCGGGTCGAGAGGACGAGCGAGCAGCCGGCGAGCACCGCGAAGAGCGCCGAGGCGCGACCGGAGAAGATCGCCGCCCACGTCGGGTCGCCCATCTCATCGGTGAGGGGGAAGATGTGGGTGACCATCATCGTCAGCAGCGCCAGTCCGCGGGCGGCGTCGAGACCGACGAGGCGGCCGGGCGGACTCAGTCTGCTGACGAACCGCGCCGAGGCGGTCGCCGGTTGAGTGCTCATGGAACGATTCTCACATGTGAGCCCCCTGGGCCGGGTGTGAACGGTATGTTAATGCCATGACCTTCAATCCGAATGCTGACATCAGCTCGAACCGGACGAGTCGTCGCGGACGCAACACGGCGATCGCCGGCGGCGGTGTCGGAGTCATCGGCCTCCTCGTCTTCCTCGTCGGGCCTCTCCTCGGCGTGGACCTCAGCGGGTTCATCGACGATCCCGCGCTCGAGAGCGGCGGCGGAGGGAACATCTCCAACGAAGCCGCGATGGCCCAATGCGACACCGGCGCCGATGCCAACAAGTCGACCGACTGCCGGATGGCCGGAGCCCAGGTCGTCCTCGACGACTACTGGTCGCAGCAGGTCGAGGGATACACGCCGCCGCAGATGACGATCGTCGACGGGCAGACGTCGACGCAGTGCGGCACCGCCTCGAACGCCGTCGGTCCCTTCTACTGCCCGCCCGAGCAGGGCGTCTACATCGACCCGACCTTCTTCGGCGTGATGCGGGATCGCTTCGGCGCCTCCGCCGACGAACTCGCCCAGCTCTACATCGTCGGCCACGAGTGGGGTCACCACATCCAGAACATCACCGGGACGATGGACCGGTACCCCAACAACGGCACCGGACCCGAGAGCAACGGTGTCCGCACCGAACTCCAGGCCGACTGCTATGCCGGTGCTTGGCTCGGCGACGTCACGACGCTCACCGACGACAACGGCACCCCGTACCTCGAGCCGCCGACGCAGACGCAGATCGACGACGCCCTCAACGCCGCCTTCGTCGTCGGCGACGACTACATCCAGGGGCAGTCGGGCATGGTCAACCCCGAGAGCTTCACCCACGGGACGAGCGAACAGCGCCAGCGGTGGTTCACCGACGGCTACAACAAGGGCCTCGGCAGCTGCGACGCCTTCGCCGTGCCCGGCAGCCAGCTCTGAACCAACCAGTTCTGAGGCAGCCGCGAGTGCCCCTTCCCCAGTTATCCATACCGTGATATGAATTACTGGTCGGCTTCACCTCGCGCATCGATCAAGGACGATCATGTCTCACCTCTTTCCCCATCTCTTCGAGCCCATCACCCTCGGGTCACGGACCATCCGAAACCGCATCGTCTCATCCGGCCATGACACGGTCCTCGACGACCACGGGCAGATCGGCCCCGACCTCGTCGCCTACCACGAGGCAAGGGCCCGCGGCGGCTGCGGGCTCATCGTCCTCCAGGTCTCCGGCATCCACGAGACCGCGCGGTACACCAACCACGTCCTCATGGCCACCGACGACTCCGCGATCCCCGGCTATCGTGCCGTCGCCGAGGCGGTCCACCGGCACGGCGGAACGATCTTCGCCCAGCTCTTCCACCCCGGGCGCGAAGTCATGGACGGTCAGCGCGGCATGGCCCCGCGGGCCGTCGCACCGAGCGACGCACCGCAGGAGCGCTTCAAGGTCGTGCCCGAGGCCCTGAGCACCGCGCAGGTGAGAGACATCATCGCCGGATACGCGAGCTCGGCGGCGCGCATCGCGGCCAGCGGCATCGACGGTGTCGAGATCGTCGCGAGCCACGGCTACCTGCCCATCCAGTTCTTCAACCCGCGGATCAACACCCGCACCGACGACTACGGCGGCAGCCCCGAGAATCGCCGCCGCTTCCTCACCGAGGTCGTCGCCGGCGTCCGCGCCGCCGTCGGTCCCGACATCGTCGTGGGCCTGCGCATCTCGGGGGAGGAGAAGACCGAGGACGGCCTCGTCGCCGGAGAGATCCTCGACCTCATCGGCCACCTCGACGAGCAGGGCGCCCTCGACTACTTCTCCGTCACCGCCGGCGACTCCTCGACGCTCCAGGGCGCCGTCCACATCGTGCCGTCGATGCAGATCGAACCCGGCTATGCGACGTCCCTCTCGGCGCAGGTGAAGAAGGTCACCGACCTGCCCGTCATGGTCGCCGGCCGCATCAACCAGCCCCATGAGGCCGAAGCCGCGATCGCGGAGGGCCGCACCGATATGGCGATCATGACCCGGGCGATGATCTGCGACCCCGACCTCGCCGAGAAGTCCGCCCGCGACGCCGTCGACGAGATCCGCGCATGCATCGGCTGCAACCAGGCGTGCATCGGCCACTTCCAGATGGGCGTGCCGATCTCGTGCATCCAGCACCCCGAAACCGGCCGGGAGCTCACCTTCCTGCCCCGCCCGCACGTCCGGCGGCCGCGCCGCGTCCTCGTCGTCGGCGGGGGACCGGGCGGGCTCAAGGCCGCCGCGGTCGCCGCCGAACAGGGCGATGACGTCGTCCTCTGCGAAGCCGCGCCCCACCTCGGCGGGGCGGTGCTGCTCGCCCAGACCCTGCCCTATCGTGCGGAGTTCGGCGGGGCGGCGACGAATCTGTCCGCCGAGGCGGCCCGGGCCGGAGCCGAACTGCGCACTTCGACGCCGGTGACCCAGGAGATCCTCGCCGAGGTGGCCCCCGACCATGTCATCGTCGCCACCGGGGCGGTCGAGCGGATGCCCACCCTCGAGATCGCCGATGACGCCCTCGTCATCGGGGCCCGCGAGTACCTCAGTGAGCAGCCGCGGTTGCCGGCCGGGCGCATCCTCGTCGCGGACTGGAAGGGCGACTGGATCGGGCTCGGGATCGCGCTCAGGCTCGCGGAGTCCGGGCATCCCGTCACGCTGGCCACGGCCGCGAACTTCGCCGGCGCCGCGATCCAGCAGTACACCCGCACCCTGCTCGTCTCCCAGGCGCTGCGGGTCGGGGTGGAGTTCCTGGGCGACGCCCGCCTCGTCGGCGTCGATGAGGACACCGGATACCTCCAGTCGACGCTGTGCGAGATCGTCCAAGAAGTCGACGGGGTCGCGGCGACGATCGTGTCCGCAGCTCCCCGGGCGGCGGTGCCCGACCTCGACTTCGGACCGGCGAGCGTCGAGGTCATCGGCGACGCCCGGGCGCCGCGGACGGTCGAGGAGGCCGTGTACGAGGGACTCGTCGCCGCGACGAATCTGGCGCGGACGCCGACTGCGATGGCAAGCGCTTGAGCCCGCGCCCCCAGCTCGATCCGACGGCGGTCGCCGCGAGACGGACGGCGATCCTCGAGGCGACGATCGCCGAGATCGTCCGGCGCGGACCCGACGCCGTCCGGCTCAAGGACGTCGCCGCGGCGGCCGGGGTGTCCGTCGGCACGGTCCAGTACTACTTCGCGAACCGTGATGATCTCCTTCTCGAGGCGCTGTCGTCGCACAGCCGTTCGGTCATCGACGCGATCGAGCGCCTCGCCCGCGTCGACGGCAGCGCGTGGGATCGCCTGCGGGCGACGTTCGCCGCGGTCCCGACCGTCGAGTCGTACGAGCGCCGGGCGATCGTGTGGGTCGAACTCGTTGCGGCCGCCCGCCGGAACCGGATCCTCGAGCAGTCCGTCGCCGAGGTGTTCGCCCGCTGGCGGGCGCACTTCCGTTCCCTCATCGACCTCGGCATCGCCGAGGGAAGCCTGACACCCCAGGCGGACACCAGCCTCATCGTCGACACGCTCATCGCCCAGATCGACGGTTTCGACCTCGCGATCGCCGCGGGCCGGGAGGGCCTCACCCCCGACCAGGTCAGCGCGACCCTCGAGGCGACGGCCGCCGCCCTGCTCGGGGTCGACTCGACCGCGGGGGCCCGGCGTCCCTGACCGCGGGCACCCGCGTGCTCAGAGCCTCGCGATGGTCTGGACGTCGTCGCGGAACTCGCGGACCGTCTCCTCGGACACCGTGGCCCGGGTCGCGCGGAGCGCCTCGAGGTAGTTCTCCGTCGTCAGCACGTCCGAGCGCGCGTCGATGGGCACCTGGTCCTTGCCGAGCGACGCCGCCAGCGCCTCCTGGGAGGCGCGTCTGGCCGCATACTCGATGTCGGCCGGGGTGAGCCCGGAGCTCGCATCGACGAGGGCATCGACATCGATGTCGGCGATGACATGATCGGGAATGTACCGGCTCCAGATCGCATGGCGCGCCGTCTCGTCGGGCAGACCGATCGGGATGACGTAGTCGAAGCGGCCGTGCCGGAGGAACGCGGCGTCGAGGGCGCGGACGAAGTTCGTCGCACAGATGAGCAGCCGCCCCTCCCGGTCCCGGAACTCCGCAACCTGCTTGAGCAGCTCGTTCGTCACGCCCTGCGTCGGCGACGGCGGTTCCCCGCCGCGCTTCGACGCGATCTCCTCGACCTCGTCGATGAAGACGACGGCATGCTCGAGCTCGCCGATCTGCTCGAACGAGGACCGCAGTCCCGCGGCCACGCCGCCGGGCTCCCCGGACAGCCGGGAGGGGAAGAGCTCGACGAACGGCCAGTCGAGGCGGGAGGCCACGGCCTTCGCGAACGTCGTCTTGCCGGTGCCGGGGGGACCGAAGAGCATGACCGCACGCGGCGGGACGACACCGAAGTGATCCGCGAGGTCCGGTTCGGCCAAGGGCACGACGAGGCGGTCCTCGAGCATGTCCTTCTCCTGCTGCATCCCGCTCACCGCGTCCCACAGGTGCCGGGGCAGGATCCGCCCGCCGACGCTGCGGAGCAGATCGAGCTCGCGTCGCTGCACGGGCATCTGCCGTTCGAGGTACCGCAGCTGCGAACGCACCTGGAAGCCGTTGGATTCCAGGCCGGCGAATGCCGGGGACTCCTCGGGCACGAGGATCGAGAGCTTGCCGAGACCCAGCGGCATGAAATGGCGCTCGAGAGCATCGAGGAGACCCGCCTCGGCGGCATCGGTCTGCTCCACCTCGGCGAGGACATGGAAGAAGACGATCCACCCCTGCGCATGCGCAGCCCGGCCGACCGCGGCCCCGACGATCTCCTCACCCTGGACGGCGACGACGGCATGGTCGTTCTGGCACGAGGCGATGACCTCGGGCAGGGAGTAGACGGGTGCAGACGTCGAGGACTGCGCGGACTCCCAGAGACGGACGATCCCGTCGAGGTCGTCGTCGTGGAAGTCGCGGATGCGGGTGCGGCTCATCGAACTCTCCTTCGGTGGGTGTCGCACGGGGCGTGTGCACAGCCTATGTGATCTGCATCTCAGCTCACCAGCCCGGGCCGCGGCGCACCCCGAGTCGGTGCCGCGAGGAGAGGGTGCTCAGCGGTATCCTTGTGGCATGGCGATTCTCGGGGACAGTGCGGCGGGCGCCGCAATCGATGCGTTCGGTACCGTCGGCACGGCAATGGTGACTCCGTTCAAGGACGACGGAAGCATCGACTGGGCCGGCGTGGAGAAGGTCGCCGATCACCTCGTGAGCCTCGGCAACGACATGCTCGTCGTCTCCGGCACGACGGGGGAGTCCCCGACGACGACCGACGAAGAGAAGGTCGAGCTCCTGCGCGTCGTCCGCGGCGCCGTGGGCACCCGCGCGAAGCTCGTCGCCGGCACCGGGAACAATGTCACCGCCCACACTGTTGACCTGAGCAGGCGATCGGCCGAAGCCGGGGCCGACGGCCTCCTCGTCGTCACCCCCTACTACTCGAAGCCGACGCAGGCGGCGATCGCCGCCCACATGCGGGAGGCCGCGGACTCCACCGACCTGCCCGTCATGCTCTACGACATCCCGGGTCGCTCGGGAGTCCCGATCGACACGGATACGCTCATCAGCCTCGGCGAGCATCCGAACATCCTCGCGGTCAAGGATGCCAAGGGCGACCTGTTCGCCTCCTCCCAGGTGATGGCGGCCTCGCCGCTGGCCTACTACTCGGGCGAGGACGCGCTCAACCTGCCGCTGCTCGCGATCGGCGCGGTCGGGCTCGTCTCCGTCGCCGGGCACGTGTGCACCGACCGCTTCGCTCCGATGGTCGCCGCGGTCGCCGCGAACGACCTCGACACGGCACGCCGACTCAGCACCGAGTCGGCCGGCGTCGTCGATGCCCTCATGAACCACATGCCGGGAGTCCTCTCGGCGAAGGCCGCACTGCAGGCCCAAGGAATACTTGACAACCGCGGTACCCGGATGCCGCTGCTCCCAGCAGATGAGGAGCAGACGGCGTTCGTCACCGCCCAACTGACCAGGAGTGGTTACCTCAGTGAATAATGCATTGACCCAAGAACTCGCGCTGCCGCCGAAGATGGATCCGGAAGCCGTCCGGATCGTCGCCCTCGGCGGCCTCGGCGAGGTCGGGCGCAACATGACCGTGTTCGAGTACCACGGCAAGATCCTCATCGTCGACGCCGGCGTCCTCTTCCCCGAGGAGGAGCAGCCCGGTGTCGACCTCATCCTCCCCGATTTCTCCTACCTCGACGACCGCCTCGACGACATCGTCGGCCTCGTCCTCACTCACGGCCACGAAGACCACATCGGCGCCGTGCCCTACCTCCTCAAACGCAAGCCCGACATCCCGATCCTCGGATCGAAGCTGACGATCGCCCTCATCGAGGCGAAGCTCAAGGAGCACCGCATCAAGGCGGTCACCCGCGTCGTCAAGGCCGGTGACACGGACCAGCTCGGTCCCTTCGACCTCGAGTTCGTCGCCGTCAACCATTCGATCCCCGACGCGCTCGCCGTCTTCATCCGCACCGGCGCGGGCAACATCCTCCACACCGGCGACTTCAAGATGGACCAGCTCCCGCTCGACGGTCGGATCACGGACCTCCGTGCCTTCGCCCGCCTCGGCGAGGAGGGTGTGGACCTCTTCATGACGGACTCGACGAACGCCGAGGTGCCCGGCTTCACGGCGCTCGAGAAGGACATCGGTCCCGTCCTCGAGAACCTCTTCGGCCACGCCGAGCGCCGCATCATCGTCGCGTCGTTCTCCTCCCACGTCCACCGCGTCCAGCAGGTCCTCGACGCCGCGAGCGCGCACGGTCGCAAGGTCGCCCTCGTCGGCCGGTCGATGGTGCGCAACATGAAGATCGCCGCGGACCTCGGCTACCTCCACGTGCCCCAGGGCGTCCTCATCGACATCAAGGACGTCGACGACCTGCCCGACGACCAGGTCGTTCTCATGTGCACCGGGTCCCAGGGCGAGCCGATGGCCGCGCTGTCGCGGATGGCCAACCGCAACCACCGCATCGAGGTCGGCGACGGCGACACCGTCATCCTCGCGTCCTCGCTCATCCCCGGCAACGAGAACTCCGTGTTCAAGGTCATCAACGGCCTGATGAAGCTCGGCGCGAAGGTGATCTCGAAGGCCGATGCGAAGGTCCACGTCTCCGGTCACGCGTCCGGCGGCGAGCTCCTCTACTGCTACAACATCGTCCAGCCCCGCGGAGTCATGCCCGTGCACGGCGAATGGCGGCACCTGCTCGCCAATGCCCGCCACGCCGAGGCGACCGGAGTCGACCCGGACAACATCGTCCTCGCCGACGACGGCTGGGTCGTCGACCTCAAGGACGGCCACGCCGAGGTGGTCGGGGCCGTGGACTGCAACTACGTCTTCGTCGACGGCTCCTCCGTCGGTGAGATCACCGAGGCGGACCTCAAGGACCGTCTCGTCCTCGCCGGTGAGGGCTTCGTGACGATCTTCCTCGCCGTCGACAGCCAGACGAAGACCGTCATCGCCGGCCCGGAGATCCACGCCCGCGGCGTCGCCGAGTCCGACGACGTCTTCGACTCGATCATCCCGAAGGTGACGAAGGCGATCGAAGAGGCGCTCGAGTCCGGCACGACCGACCAGTACCAGCTGCAGCAGGTCGTCCGCCGCACCGTCGGCCGCTGGGTGTCCTCGAAGCTGCGCCGCAAGCCGATGATCGTCCCGATGGTCGTCATCGTCTGAGGCTCTGTGCCCTGAGTCCACCGTGAGAGCGCGGTGAGCCGAGATCAGCGAGGTGCTCTGCACCGCGCCGGATCCGGTTCACCGCGCTCTTGGCGTGTTGAGGCGTGGGCTCACCGCGTAGTTGCCGCGCCAGTGCGTCGGTGCGCGGGGCGCTCTCGCTGTATCGCGGCGTCGGTTCGGCGGGTAGTTGTCGGTTCACCGCGTAGTTGCCGCGCCAGTGCGTCGGTGCACGGGGCGGTTTAGCACGTGGCGCCGCGCTGGGTTGGGTGCAGGCTGCTCGCGGCCGAGTTCAGGTCGTTCTGGACAGATTCCGGCGCGTTTTCTCTGTCCAGAATGTCCTGAAGTCGGTGGCCGTCCCGGCGGCACCCGGGCCGCAGGGACTTGCGGACGCAAAGTGTCGATTTCGGACTCGATCATCGACACTCTGCGTCCGGGAAACGGCGCCGCGGGGCGCTGGAGGCGTCGGTTCGGCGCGTAAGTGTCCGGTTCACCGCGTATTTGCCGTATCGGGGCGTCGCAGCACGGGGCGGACGGGCGTGCGGCGCCGCGCTGGGCGGTGCTGCCGGGCGTGCGGCGCCCTGCTGGGGCGGTTGCGGGTCGGTCGGGGGCGAGTCGAGGTCGTTCTGGACAGATCTCGGCGCGTTTTCTCTGTCCAGAACGACCTGAAGTCGGTGCTGCAGCCGGGCTACGGCCCGCCCGCCCCTCACGGCGCGCCGGCTCCTCACGCTGCGGGGACGAGGGGCTTCCCGGACGACCGGCGGGCGAGGATGACGAGCACGGCGAGACCGACGATGATCGCACAGAGCACGACCGTGCCCGCGTTCGCGCCGAGGCCGTTGATGCCGATGAATGCGAGCGCTCCGGCGGTGAGCGCATAGACGAGCATGGGGATCGAGGTGCGCCGGATGAGCTCGCCCTCGCGTCCGATGAGGCCCACCGTCGCCGAGGCGGCCACGACGTTGTGGACGGCGACCATGTTCCCGGCCGCCCCGCCCACCGCTTGCGCGGCGACGACGGTCTCGGGAGAGGCTGCGCCGATCGCGACGCCGGTGGAGAACTGGAACTGGGAGAACATGATGTTCGAGACGGTGTTCGATCCGGCGACGAACGCTCCGAGCGCCCCGATGAAGGGGGCGAGCAGCGGCCAGGCGTCGCCGACGGTGGAGGCGGCCGCCTCGGCGAGGGTGACCGGCATCGATTCCAACCCGGCGTTGTTGTAGTCCGGGCCGGAGTTGATGAACACCCGCACGAGCGGCAGGGAGCACAGGAGCGCGACGGCGGCGCCGGCGATCTGCGCGCCGGCGATCGACCACGACGACCCGATCTGCTCGCGCGTCATCCGGTGGATGAGGTAGGTCAGTCCGCACGCGAGGACGAAGATCGCTCCCGGCGACCAGAGGAGATCCATGTTCTGGCTGATCGGGGTGCCGAAGATGCCCTCGACCTTGATGACGGCCGGACCGTTGAGGAACTCCTTGACCGGCGGCACGTTGCGGGTGAAGAGGAGGAGGGCGACGACGATGAGGTAGGGCGCCCACGCCCTGGCCAAGGACATCTTCTTCGTCAGGTGCGCGGCCTCGTCGGCGGGGTCGACGGTGCCCATCCAGAACGCCGGCCATTGGCTGCGGGGCGCGAAGTCCCAGATCTTCTTCGGCATGAGGAAGCCCATCCGCGAGGTCGTCACGACGATCGCGAGACCGATGAGGCCGCCGAGGAGCGACGGGAACTCGGGACCAAGGAACATGGCGACGAGGAGGTAGGGCACGATCATCGCGAGCGCGGAGTAGATCGCGAACGGGGCGACGGCGAGCCCGTCGGCGAAGCGGCGGCGCTCACCGAAGAACCCCGTCATCAGGCAGGCGAGGAGGAGCGGGATGAGGATGCCGCAGACGGCGTGGATGAGGGCGACCTGCACAGCCGTGTGGGCGATGAAGCCGGACTGGTCGAGCCCGAGCTGGGCGGCGCGGGCGGCGACGTCGGGCGACATGCTCCCGTCCTCCTGGGCCAGGCCCGTGCCGATGCCGACGATCATCGGCGTGCCCACCGCCCCGAAGCTCACCGGCGTCGACTGGATGATGAGGCCGGCGAGGACGGCGGCGATCGCCGGGAATCCGAGGGCGAGCATGAGCGGGGCGACGACGGCGGCAGGGGTGCCGAAGCCGGCGGCGCCCTCGATGAACGAGCCGAAGAGCCACGCGACGATGATGACCTGCACGCGCCGGTCAGGCGAGATCGAGACGAAGCCCGCGCGGATCGTCTCGATCGCCCCCGACCGGGTGATCGTCGCGAGGAGGAGCAGCGCCCCGAAGACGATCCACAGCAGGCCGATGGCCACGAGGAGGCCCTGGACGACGGAGGCGGCGATCGTCACCCACTCGATCTGCCATGCGAAGTTCGCGATGAGCGCGGCGGCGACGAGGCCGATCGGCATCGCGTACTTCGCCGGCCAGCGGAAGCCGATGAGGAGGACCCCTGCGAGCAGGATCGGGGTGAGGGCAAGGAGTGCGGCTACGGCCAGGTTGTCCATCGTCGTGTCCGATCCGTGGCGGCGCTGCCACTTCGAGGAGTGGCACACGTGCCACGCGGAGGAACGGTGACGCTGTCACCTGGAGGGACGGCAACGGTGCCACCGGTGCGGCCGCGGACGACCACGGCGTTTAGGTCATTGTCCTGTGCGGGACGCAGGTGGTCAAGGAACCACGCTGGGCGGGCCGCCGGGCTCTTGAGTCCCCGCGTGAGTGTCGATAGTGTCAGAGCAGTGGCGCTTGTCGGACAGCGGCGAGCGCAGGCACGGCACCAGGCCGGGGACGAAGGAGTCGGTTGTCATGACGTACATCAGCAGAGAGTCCGCTGACCAGATCCCCGGACTGCCCGAGGTCGTCGACGCCGACACCTGGCGCAATGCCCGGGCGGAGATCCTCGACCGGGAGAAGGCCCACACCACCGAGGCGGACGCCATCGCCGCCGCCCGCCGCACGCTGCCGATGGTCGAGATCGACGGGGACGCCGAAGTCCACGGCGAGGACGGCCCGGTCGCCTTCCGCGACCTCTTCGACGGCCGTGACGAGCTCATCGTCTACAAGCACATGTGGTACGACGGGGCGCCCCACCAGGGACAGTGCGAAGGCTGCACTGCGGTGGCATGGAGTCTGCGCGACTCGGTCTACCTCAACGCCCGCGGCGTCTCGTTCGCCGTCCTCACCTCCGGCGCCTGGTCCGAGGTGCGCCCGTTCGTCCACTTCATGGGCTATGAGCAGCCGTGGTATTCCGTGCGCGGTCTCGACGAGCCGCTCGGCGGGGACATGGGCTCCCTGCTCAGCTTCGCGCGCCGAGGCGACCGGGTCTTCCTCACGTATGCGACGACCGGACGGGGTGTCGAACCGGTGACCGGGTTCCTCGGTCTGCTCGACATGACTCCGCTCGGCAGGCGCGAGGGCTGGGAGAAGGTGCCCGCGGGCTGGCCCGAGGTCCCCGACGCCGGATCGCCGGTGGGCGGCCGAGGCGCCCCGGTCGGCTGGTACTGGCGCACCGACGACACGGGTGCCGCGACGTGGGGGCCGACGAGTCGACCGGTGCCCCAGTGGACCCGCCACGGGGCGGCGCCGGTGACCTCGCTCGGACGCAACGGCCACAACCACTGACGCGCGGACGCATCGGTCCATGTGAACGGGGGAGCCGCCTCGGCGAGGTGAGTCGAGGAGCCGGGAACGGCGGTTTGACGAGATGTGTATCACAACATATTCTTTCGGTGTGTGAACAAACAATTTCACGATGTGAAAGTTTCGCCGGCCAAACCCCGCTGCCCGCGATACTCGACGCACCGGCCCCGGTGCGACAAAAAGGAGAACCACCGATGACTGCTCATATCGAGAACCTCGACATTCCCGCCGGAATGGAGATCACCGGCGAACTGCCGGACGGCGCGGAGAAGGTCCTCACCCCGGAAGCGCTCAAGCTCATCGTCGAGCTGCACCGGAAGTTCAACGGCGACCGGCTCGAGCGCCTCGAAGCTCGTCGGGTTCGCCAGCAGGAGATCGCCAATGGGGCCGATCTCGACTTCCTTCCCGAGACCAAGGAGATCCGCGAGGACGAGAGCTGGCAGGTCGCCCCGCCGGCGCCCGGGCTCGAGGACCGCCGCGTCGAGGTCACCGGTCCGACGTACAAGAAGATGACGATCAACGCGCTCAACTCGGGCGCGAAGGTGTGGCTGGCCGACCAGGAGGACGCGAACACCCCGCAGTGGGATTCGGTCATCGGCGGTCAGATCAACCTCCTCGACGCGCTCAACCGCGAGATCGACTTCACCTCGCCCGAGGGCAAGGAGTACACGCTCGCCCCCGACGAGGAGCTGCCGACGATCGTCGTGCGACCCCGCGGTTGGCACATGCCGGAGAAGCACATCCTCGTCGACGGCGAGGAGACCTCGGGTTCGCTCGTCGACTTCGCGCTCTACTTCGCCACCGCCGGTCAGAAGCAGATCGAGAAGGGCAAGGGCCCGTACTTCTACCTCGCGAAGATGGAGTCCCACCTCGAAGCGCGCCTGTGGAACCAGGTCTTCGAGTACGCCGAGGACGCCTTCGGCCTGGCCCGCGGCACGATCCGCGCGACCGTGCTCATCGAGACCTACCCCGCGGCGTTCGAGATGGAGGAGATCCTCTACGAGCTGCGCGAGCACTCGGCCGGGCTCAACGCCGGGCGCTGGGACTACATCTTCTCCGTCATCAAGAACTTCCGCTCCCGCGGTGCCGACTACCTGCTGCCCGACCGCTCGGACGTGACGATGACGGTGCCGTTCATGCGCGCCTACACCGAGCTGCTCGTGCGCACGTGCCACAAGCGCGGGGCCCACGCGATCGGCGGCATGAGCGCGTTCGTGCCGGCGAAGGACCCGGCGGCCAACGAGGCGGCGTTCGCCAAGGTCCGCGAGGACAAGTCCCGTGAGGCCGGCAACGGATTCGACGGCTCGTGGGTCGCGCACCCGGGCATGGTCGCCCTGTGCAAGGAGGTCTTCACGGAGACCCTCGGCGACAAGCCCAACCAGATCGACAACAAGCGCGAGGACGTCTCCGTCACCGCGGCCGAACTCCTCGACGTCAAGTCGACGCCGGGTGCCATCACCGAGGCGGGGCTGCGGACGAACATCAACGTCGGCATCCAGTACCTGCGGGCGTGGCTCGAAGGCAACGGCGCAGTCGCCATCCACGGGCTCATGGAGGACGCCGCGACCGCGGAGATCTCCCGCTCGCAGGTGTGGCAGTGGCTCGACGCCGGGGTCGAACTCGACACCGGTGAGACGGTGACCCGGGAGCTCGTCGAGAAGCTCGTCGCGGAGGAGGTCGCCGGCCTCCCCGGTGACCCCGCGGACTGGAAGGACGCCACCGACCTCTTCCTCTCCGTGGCCGTGGCGCCGGACTACGTCGACTTCCTCACCCTGCCCGCGTACGCGAAGATGGACTGACCCCGGGGTCGGCCGGGTCGGATCGGCGGGGTTCGCGCGGCCCGTTCGGCCGACCCTACCTGCTTCGACGCGGTGAAACGACAAATACGCCCTCAGCTGAGGGCGTATTTGTCGTTTCACCGCGTCATTGTTGTCCGACCGGTTGTGTCACTGCGTAAGTGTCGGTTCACTGCGTATGTGTTGCGCCAGGGCGTCGGCGGGTGGCGCGGCCGGGCCTGTGGCACTGTGCTGGGCTGGATTGTTGGGCGTTGCGGCCGAGTCGAGGTCGTTCTGGACAGGTTTCGGCGCGTTTTCTCTGCCCAGAACGTCCTGAAGTCGGTGCCCATCCCGGTGGCACCCGGGGTGCTGGGAGTTCCGGACGCAGAGTGTCGATTTCGGGCTCGATGATCGACACTCTGCGTCCGGAGGACAGCGCCGTGGGGCGTTCGAGGCGTCGGTTCGGCGCGCAGGTGTCGGTTCACTGCGTTGGAATAGTTCGCCGAGGCGGGGTGCCGGACGGTGGTCCCTCGCCGAGGTGGTCACCGCAACCCGTGATCTCCCCGCCGAGGTGATCCCGGCGGTCACGACGCGGGGGTGGAGTTCGCGAGTGCGTCGAGTTCGCGGGGGAGGGTGCGCATCCCGGCCAGCGGTGAGATGAGCACGGGCAGGGCGGAGAGCACGGCGAGGCCCGCGAAGATCCACAGGGTGGGAACGATGCCGATCGCGTGCGCGATGGTCCCGCCGAGGAACGCGCCGATCGGCATCGGCCCCCACACGAGGAAGCGGATCGAGGCGTTCATCCGGCCGAGCAGCGGTTTCGGGCACAGGCGCTGGCGGAAGCTCACCTGCGCGACGTTGTAGACGACGACCATCCCCGAGAGGACGAACCAGCCGAGGAGCAGGGTCGGCAGGGCCGGCAACACCGAGGCGGCCGGCACGGTGAGGCAGCAGAGACCGCCGATCACGGCCGACACGGCGATCGACCGGCCCTCGCCGACGACCTTCTGCACCCACGACGAGCTCAGTGCCCCGAGGATTCCGCCGACAGCCCCGATCGACATGACGAGCCCGAGCTGGAACTCATTGAACTCGAGTGTGCGCAGCGCGTAGAGGACGAGGAGGCCGAAGACCGCGGAGGACGCGAGGTTCGTCAGGCCCGTGCAGGCGACGATGCGACGCAGCAACGGGTGGCTGAGGACGAAGGCGAGGCCCTCGCGGATGTCGGCGATGAGCGTCGTGTCGGTGCCCGCGTCCGGCCGGTCCTCCTGGTGGCGGATCCGGCTGACGAACAGGCTCGAGAGCGCCATGCACACACTCGTCACTCCGACCGTCAGGGGTCCGCCGATGAGCCCGACGAGACCGGATGCCGCGGATGGTCCGACGACGGACGCCGTCTGCTGGCTCGCCTGGAGCTTCCCGTTGCCGTCGCTGATCTGGTCGCCGGCGACGATCTCGGGCAGGTACGACTGGTTGGCGACGTCGAAGAAGACGGTGACGACGCCGACGAGGGCGGCGATGATCCACAGCTGGCCGATCGAGAGCAGGCCGAGCGCCCACGCCAGGGGGATCGTCAGGAGGAGTCCGGCGCGCACGAGGTCGCCGGCCACGATGATGCGCTTCTTCCGCATCCGGTCGACCCAGGCACCGGCGGGCAGGCTGATGAGGAGGAACGCCGCGGATTCGAGGGCGGCGAGGACCCCCATCTCGAAGGCGTTCGCGTGGAGCAGCTGGACGGCGATGAGGGGGAGGGCGAAGAGGACGAACTGGTTGCCGAAGACGGAGACCGTGTCGCCCATCCACAGCTGCCGGAAGTCGTGGTGGCGCCACAGAGAGCGTGACGGGACTCGGCCAGGCGGCGGTGACTGCTCCTCATGCGATGCGGTCGGCAGGTGCGGCAGCGGCGGACCCGTCGGCACCGTGGGTGCACTCGGCGGAATGGGGCCGTCGGTCGAATGGTCCGGCTCGGATTCGGTGGGGTCGTGTGGAGTCATCGGCTCTTCTTCGAGTCAGGGTGATGAGCTGCGATCGGCAATCGCCGCCGGGCGCCGCGATCGGCAGTGATTGAGTTCTCTCAATCACCAGTGTGGCACCGAGGCGTTCATCCGGCAACACAGTCATTGACTTCTGCCAATCGTTGGTTAGCGTGGAGGGCATGAGTGCGGAGGCAGGAGCCGGGGACGCGGATCGACCGCCGCGTGACGCCGAGCGCGTGGCCCGAGCGATCGAGCGCCGCGACGCCACCGATGCCGAGGCGAAGGCGCTCGCCTCGAGCGTGCGCATCCGCATCCTGCGCCTGACCCTCTCCGAGTCGCTGACCAACCGGGAGATCGCCGAGGCGGTGGGGCTCAATCCCGCGACCGCGCTCCATCATGTGCGGATGCTCGTCGACACCGGGTTCCTCGAGGCTCAGGAGGTGCGTCGCGGTCGGCGCGGAGCTCGCGAGATCCCCTACCTCGCGACGGGCAAGAGCTGGTATCTCGATCTCGGTGACGAAGTGGCGAATCCGATGATCGAGGCGTTCACCGCCGAGTTCGCCGCCGCGCCCTCCGACGAACGGACGATGAGCAGGATGGCCGCGATGCTCACCGCCGAGGAGGTCGACGAGTTCCGGCAACGACTCGAGGACCTGCTCGAGGACTTCCGCTCACGGAACTCAGCCCATCGCAGCGACGGTGCTGAGGTGCGCGAGTGGGCGGTCTTCGTCGCCATGCACCCGAGCGCTCGCCCCAGCGCTCCCGGCGACCGCCTCGGCGCCTCTGACGGCGAACAGCCGCCGACGCGGTGAACCGACGAATACGCCCTCTCCTAAGGGCGTAACTGCAGTGTCACCGCGTCGGTGCCCACGGCCGATCGGAGAGCGCCGCCAAGGCGCGCCGAAACCTGCGGATTTGCCGGGATCGCGCGCCGAATCACCTTAGGATATGGACCATGGCGACCAGAACGACTTCCCCCGCTTCTGGCACCGGCAAGCGCTCTGCCTCGAAGGCGAAGGGTGGTTCCGGACAAGCGGGGACCGAAGACCCCGGGACAAACGTTGTCACCGGTGCGTGGAGGGGAGTGGCCCACATGGCCGGCAACCGTGCGCGAAAGATCCTCAGCGACGAACCGGACGAGCAGTCCCCGACGAAGAGGGACGGCACCGCGTTCTTCCTCATCGGCCTCTCGATCGTCATCGCCGCCTTCGAATGGTGGAACATCCCCGGCGCGATCAGCGACGTCGTCCGCAACGTCGTCGAGGGCACCTTCGGCCGCGTGGCCCTGGCCCTGCCCGTGATCTTCACCGGGTACGCGATCCGCCTGTTCCTCCGCGGCGACGACAACCGCGGCAACAACCGGATCCTCATCGGCATCATCCTCCTGCTGCTCTCGGCCGCGGGACTCGCCCACATCGCCGCCGGCAACCCGACGTTCGTCAACTCGCGTGAGGCGATGGCCAACGGCGGCGGGGCGCTCGGCTTCGTCGTCTCCTCACCGCTCGTCGTCGCGACGACCGTCTACGTCGCCGTGCCGCTGCTCGTCCTCCTCGGACTCTTCTCCCTCCTCGTCATCACCGCGACCCCCGTCCGGGCGATCCCGCGGCGACTGACCGCGCTCTACCAGCGCCTCACCGGCGGTGCCCGGCCCGCCCCGGAGACCGCCGCCGACGCCGAGGCCAGCGCCACCGACCTCGTCGCCGAGAACACCCACACCTCGAGCCTCAAACCCGTCATGGGCGCCAAGCGCCGCAGCCGGAAGAAGAAGACGGAGATCCCCGAGCTCGACCCGCCGGTCGACGACGACCTCGCCGACAAGGCCTACGACAAGGCCTACATCCGCGAGGAGGAGGTCTCCGACGAAGAAGCCGATACGACGGTCATCGACACCGAACCGAAGTTCAAGCCCGGGGAGCGCCGCCCGACGAAGGCCGAACGCGAGGCCTCGGCGCTGAAGAAGGCCATCGGGATGGCCGACGACGCCCCGACCGTCGCGCACCAGACCAACTCGGCTGCCGCCTCGGCGCCGGTGCCGACGACGAACACCCCGGCACCGCCTCCCACGGAGCAGCTGCCCGAACGCGTCGAACAGCTCACGCTCGCCGGGGATGTGACCTACACCCTGCCGAACTCCGACTACCTCGTTCCCGGGCCCCCGGCCAAGGAGCGCTCCGAGGCCAACGACCGCGTCGTCGAGGCCCTCCGCGACGTCCTCGAGCAGTTCAAGATCGACGCCCAGGTCACCGGCTTCTCCCGCGGCCCGACGGTGACCCGCTACGAGGTCGAACTCGGCGCGGGCACGAAGGTCGAGAAGGTCACGGCGCTGAGCAAGAACATCGCCTACGCCGTGGCCAGCGCCGACGTCCGCATCCTCTCGCCGATCCCCGGCAAGAAGGCGATCGGCATCGAGATCCCGAACTCCGACCGGGAGAACGTGGCCCTCGGCGACGTGCTGCGCTCGAAGGCCGCCCGCAAGACCGACCACCCGATGGTCATGGGCGTGGGCAAGGACGTCGAAGGCGGGTTCGTCGTCGCCGACCTCTCGAAGATGCCCCACCTCCTCGTCGCCGGTGCCACCGGCGCCGGCAAGTCGAGTTTCGTCAACTCGATGATCACCTCGATCATGATGCGCGCGACCCCCGACGAGGTCCGGATGATCCTCGTCGACCCCAAGCGCGTGGAGCTGACGATCTACGAGGGCATCCCGCACCTCATCACCCCGATCATCACGAACCCGAAGAAGGCCGCCGAGGCGCTCGAATGGGTCGTGCGCGAGATGGACGCCCGCTACGACGACCTCGCGAACTTCGGGTTCAAGCACATCAAGGAGTTCAACAAGGCCGTCCGCGAGGGCCGCGTCCAGGTGCCCGCCGGGTCCGAGCGCGTCCTCCAGCCCTACCCGTACCTCCTCGTCGTCGTCGACGAGCTCGCCGACCTCATGATGGTCGCCCCGCGCGACGTCGAGGCCTCGATCCAGCGGATCACGCAGCTCGCCCGCGCCGCCGGCATCCACCTCGTGCTCGCCACGCAGCGCCCCAGCGTCGACGTCGTCACCGGCCTCATCAAGGCCAACGTACCCTCGCGGCTGGCGTTCGCGACCTCGTCGCTGGCCGACTCCCGCGTCGTCCTCGACCAGCCGGGCGCGGAGAAGCTCATCGGCCAGGGTGACGCCCTGTTCCTCCCGATGGGCGCCGCGAAGCCGATGCGCGTTCAGGGCGCGTGGGTCAACGAGTCCGAGATCGAGAAGGTCGTCGAACACGTCAAGGGCCAGCTCACCCCGAACTACCGCGAGGACGTCGCCGTCGAGGCGCCGAAGAAGCAGATCGACGAGGAGATCGGCGACGACCTCGAACTCCTCCTCCAGGCTGCCGAGCAGGTCGTGACGACCCAGTTCGGCTCGACGTCGATGCTCCAGCGCAAGCTGCGCGTCGGCTTCGCGAAGGCCGGCCGCCTCATGGACCTCATGGAGTCCCGCGGCATCGTCGGACCCTCCGAGGGGTCGAAGGCCCGCGACGTCCTCGTCCGCCCCGAGGACCTCCCGGCCACCCTCGCCGTCATCAAGGGGGAGACCCCACCCGCCGAGGCGGGGGCCGGCAGTGCGCCATCGGCCGCCGACGACTTCGCCGAGGACTTCGACGACGAGGACGGCTACGACGATCGCGGCGACCACGGTCCGTCGCCGGCGGGAGGGTCGGCCGCCTCGGCGCGCACCGATCCCTACGCCAACGGCGTCGGACACGCCGAGGACCTCCAGGTCGGCGACATCGACCCGGAGACCGGACTCGAAGTCGTCGAGGCCTCCGGAGAGGACGCCTGGCAGCTGACGGGACGCTGACGACCGCGGAGCCGGCCACCGATCGGGGTGGCCGGCTTTGTGCTGTCCGCTGCGTTGCTTCGGCTGCACGGCCCCGGCTGCGGTCAGCGCTCACGGCAGCGATCCGCGCTCCCGGCTGCGATCCGCGCTCCCGGCAGCGGTCTCGGATAGGGTTGAGGTGTGAACGATCGCCCCGAGACCCCGCCCACTGCCGAACCGAGCGCCTGGAACCTCCCCAATGCCCTGACGGTGGTGCGGATCCTCCTCGTTCCCGTCTTCCTCGTCCTCCTCCTCAACGACGGGGGACAGGACCTCACGACGCGGTGGTGGGCGCTCGCGGTCTTCTTGCTGGCGATGGCCACGGACAAGATCGACGGCGACCTCGCCCGCAAATACAACCTCATCACGAACTTCGGCAAGATCGCCGACCCCATCGCCGACAAATCGCTCATGGCCGCGGCCCTCATCGGGCTGAGCATCGTCGGCGAGCTGCCGTGGTGGGTGCCGGTCATCATCCTCGTGCGCGAACTCGGCATCACCGTGCTGCGCTTCTTCATGATCCGCATCGCCGTCATGCCCGCCTCCAAGGGCGGAAAGCTCAAGACCGTCCTCCAGACCGTCGCGATCGGGCTGTTCCTCCTGCTCAAGCCGCTCGCGTTCATCGTCCCCGTGCCCGTGGCGATGGTCCTCATCGTCGTCGCGTGGGTCGTCATGGCCGCCGCGATCGTCGTCACGATCGTCACCGGCATCGACTACTGCATCCAGGCGGCGCGGTTGGCCCGCACCGCCCATTCCGGCGCCGAGGCGACCGACCGTCCCGCCTCCGACGGGACGTCTGCGGGAGGCTCGGTCCGGCAGCCCGGCCACGGCGATGCCGGCGGGCCCGGATCGGGACCGGACGGGGCCGAGGATTCCGAGGGCCCGCGGACCGGCGATGGCCGGTGACCTGCTCGCGGAGTCCCGGGAGATCATCGCGACCTGTGCGCAGCTGGGACTCTCGGTCGCCTCGGCGGAATCCCTGACTGCCGGCCGATTCGTCTCCACCCTCGTCGACGTCCCCGGCGCCTCCGCGGTCGTTCGCGGCGGCCTCGTTACCTATGCGACCGACCTCAAGGCGAGCCTCGCCGGCGTCGACGCCGACCGCCTCGAGGAGACGGGACCCGTCGACGAGGTCGTCGCCGCGCAGATGGCCGTCGGCGCCGCCCGCGCCTGCGTCGCCGACATCGGCGTCTCCTGCACGGGAGTCGCCGGACCGGACCCGCAGGACGGCAAGGAGGTCGGCTTCGTCTACACGGCGATCGCGTTCGGCTCCCGCGCCCACGTCGTCGAACACCGCTTCACCGGGGATCGGGAGGCGATCCGGTCCGCCACGGTCGCGGCCATGGTCGAGCGCCTCGGCGAGTTCGTCGCGAAGCTCGCATTCGGACCCGACCCGGGCACGGGAGGGGTGGGAAGCGGTGGGGCGGCTGCTGGTTCGGACTCTGCCGGTCCGGACGCCGTCGGCGCGGACACTGCCGGCACGGACACCGGCGCGGAATAACTTCCCTTGTGCGATGGTTGAGTGTTCAAGATGACATACGCACAGACATGCCACCGCGCCGGTTTCTCCGAAAGGACTGGCAATACCCCCATCTCACCCGCTCAGGTTGGCGCCCCCGCGCGACCGGGCTGTAAAGTTGAATCCACGATCGCGCGATCAAAGGGAGGGACGCACAATGTTACTGAGAGTTGAAATCGGCGATGCCCTGCGTTCCGCTCGCCGCCGTCAAGGACGGACGCTGCGCGATGTCTCCACGGGAGCCAGCGTGTCGCTCGGCTACCTCAGCGAGATCGAACGCGGACAGAAGGAAGCCTCCTCGGAACTCCTCTCCGCGATCTGCGAAGCTCTTGAGCTGCCGGTCTCGGCCCTGCTCAGCGAGGTCTCGGACCGCTTCGCCCTCGAAGAGGGTGTCGCCATCCCCGACACCATCCCGCAGGAGCTCTCGGACAAGATCCTCGGCCACCCGGGCGGTTACCCGACCCCGCGGCTGGCTGCCAAGCCGTAATGCGCCACACGCTCTACTGGACCCTCATGAACGAGGAGTTCGGGGAGGCGCGCGCCGCATCCCTCCACACCGACCTCACCCTGAGCAGCCTCGGCTCGGTGACCGCCGCCGAGGCCTTCCGCCAGGGCATCGAACCCCGTGACATCTGGATCGCCGTGTGCGATTCGATGGGCGTGCCCGAATCGCGGCGTCTCGGCAAGGAGAAGCCGCGGTCCCGGCCGTTCTGAGCCGCTGAGCTTGGCGGCGATGCTGGCTGGTGTGGCCGGCGCGCAGGGGTGCCGACAATCTTCGAACGACACGCCGCGACATTTCGAACACATGTTCTTATATCGGCTATGATGGTGAGCGAATCACGGGACCTGTGACCACGAGTGGCCGGTTGTCCACAGGGGAGATCGCTTCCCTGTCGTCATGTCAGTGCCATCTTCTAGCCTTGGTCTCACAGTTTGCGAACACTTTAGGAGAGGTCATGGCGCGTACACCCAAGAACCTGCAGATCCCCACCGGCGGCGACAAGTCCAAGGCGCTCGACGCCGCACTCGGCCAGATCGACCGCAACTACGGCAAGGGCGCGATCATGCGCCTCGGCGAGGGAGTCCGGGAACCCATCGAGTCGATCCCGACCGGCTCGGTCGCCCTCGACATCGCGCTCGGCATCGGCGGTCTCCCGCGCGGCCGCGTCGTCGAGATCTACGGACCGGAGTCCTCCGGCAAGACGACGGTCGCCCTCCACGCGGTGGCGAACGCCCAGAAGGCCGGCGGCATCGCCGCGTTCATCGACGCGGAGCACGCGCTCGACCCCGAGTACGCGAAGAAGCTCGGCGTCGACACCGATCAGCTCCTCGTCTCCCAGCCCGACACCGGTGAGCAGGCGCTCGAGATCGCCGACATGCTCATCCGCTCCGGCGCACTCGACATCATCGTCATCGACTCCGTCGCCGCCCTCGTGCCGAAGGCCGAGATCGAAGGCGAGATGGGCGACAGCCACGTCGGCCTCCAGGCCCGCCTGATGTCGCAGGCGCTGCGCAAGATCACCGGTGCCCTCGCCCAGTCGAAGACCACGGCGATCTTCATCAACCAGCTCCGTGAGAAGGTCGGCGTCTTCTTCGGCTCCCCGGAGACGACCTCGGGCGGCAAGGCACTGAAGTTCTACGCCTCCGTGCGCATCGACGTCCGTCGCATCGAGACCCTCAAGGAGGGCCAGGATGCGATCGGCAACCGGACGCGGGCGAAGATCGTCAAGAACAAGGTGGCCCCGCCGTTCAAGCAGGCCGAGTTCGACATCCTCTACGGCCACGGCATCTCCCGCGAAGGCAGCCTCATCGACATGGGCGTCGACAACGGGATCATCCGCAAGTCCGGTTCGTGGTTCACCTACGACGGCGACCAGCTGGGCCAGGGCAAGGAGAACGTCCGCAACTTCCTCCGCGACAACCCCGGCCTCGCCGAGGAGATCGAGCTGAAGATCAAGCACAAGATGGGCCTCATCAAGGTCGAGGACGAGGCCCCCGATGCCGCTGCCGCCGAGGAGACGGACGACGTCGAGATCTCGTGACCGTGTGCCGGACCGCGCGACCTGTACGCGGAGTCGGTACGACCTCATGACCTCATGACTGGGGGAGACCCATGACCGAAGAGCGCACTCCCGATGCTCGCCGTTCAGACGAGCCCGGGCCCGAACCCGCTCAGCTCAGCGCCCTGCGTGCGGCGATTTCCGACCTCGAACATCGTCACGCGCAGGGGGAGTCGGGGTTCTTCGCCGGGCTCGCCGAGGCGGGCGATGCCGCCGCGCAAGCGGGGGATGATGTCGCGCCGGCGAGAGATGATGTCGCCGAGGCGGGGGACGGACTCGCGGCGGCGGGGGAGCAGCCCGCTCGGGCCGATGTTCCTTCTCTCGCCCCCGACGTCGGGGACTCCCCGGAGTTCGCCGAGTCCTATGCGAAGGCGAAGAAGACGGCGCTCAACATGCTCGCGATGCGCGACCACTCGAGCACCGAACTGCGGGAGAAGCTCGCGAAACGCGACTTCGATGCGGCCGCGATCGACCGGCTCATCACCAAGCTCGAACGCTCGAACCTCCTGAACGACACCGAGTTCGCCCGCCGCTTCGCCAAGGCCCAGCGTGAGGGGAAGAAGCTCTCCCGGTCGGCCCTACGCCGGCAGTTGAGCCGGAAGGGCATCGACGAGGACACGATCGCCGGTGTCGTCGACGAGGTCGACGGCGGAGCCGAAGGTGAGGAGAGCCTCGCTCGCGACGTCGCCGAGAAGAAGGCGCGGTCGACCCGCGGCCTCGACCACGAGGTGCGCGAACGCCGGATCCTCGGGATGCTCGCCCGCCGCGGGTTCTCCTCGACGATCTGCCTCAAGGTCACCCGCGAGGTGCTCGCCGAGGGCTGAGTCGGCGACAGCGGAGTTACGGGCGCGGCGGTAGAATGGTGGGGCCATGACTGAACTCATCGACGCCCCGCACACCACCGACGCGCATGCGCGCAGCTACGAGGTCAAGACCTACGGCTGCCAGATGAACGTCCACGATTCCGAACGCCTCTCCGGCCTCCTCGACGACGCCGGATACGTCCGCGCCGACGCCGACGCCCAGGCCGACGTCGTCGTCTTCAACACGTGTGCGGTGCGGGAGAACGCCGACAACCGCCTCTACGGCAACCTCGGTCGACTCGCGAAGGTCAAGGAGAACCACCCCGGCCTCCAGATCGCCGTCGGCGGCTGCATGGCCCAGAAGGACCGCGACACGATCGTGAAGAAGGCCCCCTGGGTCGACGTCGTCTTCGGCACCCACAACATGGGGTCGCTGCCCGCGCTCCTCGAACGCGCCCGGCACAACGACGAAGCCCAGGTCGAGATCCTCGAAAGCCTCGACATCTTCCCCTCGACCCTGCCCAGCCGCCGCGAATCCCAGCACTCCGGGTGGGTGTCGATCTCCGTCGGCTGCAACAACACGTGCACGTTCTGCATCGTCCCCAGCCTCCGCGGCAAGGAGAAGGACCGCCGTCCCGGCGACATCCTCGCCGAGGTCGAAGCCCTTGTCGCCGACGGGGTCGTCGAAGTCACCCTGCTCGGGCAGAACGTCAACTCCTACGGCGCCGAATTCCGTGACAAGGGCGCGTTCGCCAAGCTCCTGCGCGCCGTCGGCAATGTCGAGGGCATCGAACGCGTGCGCTTCACGAGCCCGCACCCCGCGGCCTTCTCCGACGACGTCATCGACGCAATGGCCGAGACCCCGACCGTCATGCCGCAGCTCCACATGCCCCTGCAGTCGGGTTCCGACCGGATTCTCAAGGCGATGCGCCGGTCCTACCGGACGAGCCGTTTCATGCGCATCCTCGACACAGTCCGGGAGCGGATCCCGCACGCCGCGATCACCACCGACATCATCGTCGGCTTCCCCGGCGAGACCGAGGAGGACTTCGCCGGCACGATGGACATCGTCCGTCGCGCCCGATTCTCCCAGGCCTTCACCTTCCAGTACTCGATCCGTCCCGGCACGCCCGCGGCCACGATGCCCGACCAGCTGCCCAAGGAGATCGTCCAGGAGCGGTTCGAACGCCTCATCGCCCTCCAGGACGAGATCGCGTGGGAGGAGAACAAGGCGCTCATCGGCACCGAGGTCGAGGTCCTCGTCACGAGCCTGCCGAACGCCGACTCCCCGCGACTGAGCGGACGCGCCGCCGACAACCGGCTCGTCCACGTCTCGCCGCCGGCCGGCAACGAGCTGCCGCGCCCCGGAGACTTCGTCACGGCAACGGTCACCGACGCGAAGCCCTACTTCCTCCTCGCCGACTCCGGCGTCAGCGTGCGGCCGTCGCGGGCCGGAGACGCCTATGATCGCGCACAGGCCGACAGCTGCGGCACCCCGACCGCAGGAGTCACCCCCGGCGGCGCCACCGTGCTCGGAATGCCGACGATCCGCCCGCGCACCTGAGATGCGACGCCTCGCGCTCATCCCGGCCACCCCCGTGCTGCTGTCGCACATCGACCGCACCGAACCCCGACGCTCCACCGCAGCCCGCGCAGCGATCCTCGACATCCTGGCGACCGCCTCGGCGTGGGCCCTGCCGGTCGACACCCTGCCCGTCCTCCTCGGACTCGGCGGCTTCGGCATCGACCGCGGCATCGACACCCGCACCGGAGACCTCCTCGAGGCAGACGCCTGGGTCGACGCCGTAACCGCCCTGGGCGAGGACGAGCGCGACGCCTGCCGCACCGCGCATCCCGGCCTGGCCATCGCCGCACTCCACGCGCACGAGGTCGGCGTGACCATCGGAGCGGCCGGCACGAGCGAGGACGTGCTCGCGCCCATCGACCTCTCCGGTGCCGCCTCGGCGGATGCCCCACTCGCCCCCGTGCCCAGGGCGAGCGACTTCGACGCCGACGTCGCCGCCGCGATCGCACGCTGGGACACCCCGGCCCTGCGCACCGCCGTGAGCGGCGCCCGCGCCGTCCACGCCGACCTCGACCTCCTCGGCGCCGCCCTCGAGCACCACGAGGCCGGCACCCCGGGGACCCGCGAGGTGATGATCGTCCACGACTCGACCGTCCACGACGTGCGCACCCTGTGCGCCGTGGCCGAAGGCTGAGATGACCGCCCCGGCACCGATCATCTCGATCGTCGGCGCGACCGCGACGGGCAAGTCCGACCTCGCCCTCGACCTCGCCGAACGCCTCGACGGGGAGATCATCAACTCCGATTCCATGCAGTTCTACCGGGGCATGGACATCGGCACCGCGAAGCTGCCGGTGACCGAGCGCCGCGGGGTGCCCCATCACCTCATCGACATCCTCGACGTCACCGAGGAGGCCACGGTCCAGGCCTTCCAGACCGCGGCCCGGGAGGCGATCGCCGACATCCGGACGCGCGGGCGGCGCCCGATCCTCGTCGGCGGCTCGGGCCTCTACGCCCGCGCCGCGACCGACCACATGGAGTTCCCGGGCACCGACCCTGCGGTGCGCGCCCGCCTTGAGGCCGAGGTCGCCGCCGACCGGTGGGCCGCCCACCACCGACTCGCCGACCTCGATCCGGTCGCCGCAGAGAAGATCGGCACCGGAGACGCACGCCGCATCGTCCGCGCCCTCGAGGTCATCGAACTCACCGGCCGGCCCTTCAGCGCTTCCCTGCCCGACTACACGGAGATCGAACCGACGATCCACCTCGGCCTCGGCGTCGATCGGGCGACCCTGCACACACGCATCGCCACCCGCGTCGCCCGGATGTGGGAGGCCGGCTGGGTCGACGAGGTCCGCACCCTGCTCGGCCAGGGGCTCGCCCGCGGTCGCACGGCCTCCCGGGCGATCGGGTACGCGCAGATCCAGGAGCATCTCGCGGGCACGATGAGCGCGGCCGCGGCCCAGGAGTCGACGACCGTGCGCACCCGCCAGTTCGCCCGCCGTCAGGACACGTGGTTCCGCCGCGACCCGCGCATCACCTGGATCGACATGAGCGAGGCAGGGGCAGCGGCACCGGAGTCCCCGGGGTCACCGCTGAGCCGGGCACTGGAGATCGTTAGGATGGAGGCATGACCTCACCGTTCGCCGCACTCTCCGGCACCCGCTTCCACAAGGGGCATGGCACCGAGAACGACTTCGTCCTCCTCGACGACGACAACGGTGACCTCACGCTCCACCCCGAGACCGTCGCGCTGCTCGCCGACCGGCAGACCGGGCTCGGCGGCGACGGCGTCATCCGCATCGTCCGCTCCGCCGACAGCGGCATCCCCGGCGCCGCCGACCAGGCCGCCGCCGGTGCCGAATGGTTCATGGACTACTACAACCACGACGGCAGCCTCTCGGAGATGTGCGGCAACGGCGTCCGCGTCTTCGCCCACGCCCTCGTCACCACCGGGCGCGTCCCCGCTGACGCCCCGGAGATCAAGGTCGCCACCCGCGACGGCATCAAGACCGTCCGCACCACCCTCAACCCCGCCCTCGGTGAGACCGACCCCGCGACCGAGGCCTCGACCGCGCGGATCCCCGGTTCGCCCGAGGACGCGTGGTACACCGTCGACATGGGCGCGTGGTCACTCGACGACCGCGCCGAGGTGCTCGTGACGACCGACGGCATCGACGTTGCCCGTCCGGGACTGTCCGTCGAGACGGGCAATCCGCACACCGTCGTGGCACTCGCCGAGGCGGCCGAGCTCGCCGCCGCCGACCTCCGCGACTACCCCGTCCTCGACCCGGTGCCGCCGCACGGGTCGAACGTCGAGTACATCGTCATGGAACCGGCCCGCAGCGACGTCGCCGGCGGGGAGGGCGCCCTGCGGATGCGCGTGTCCGAACGCGGCGTCGGGGAGACCCGATCGTGCGGGACCGGTGCGTGCGCGGCCGCGATCGCCGCCCATCACTGGGCCGGTGCGGCCTCGCCCCTGCAGTGGCGCGTCGACGTTCCCGGCGGTCGCCTGCGCATCGGCATCACCCCTGATCAGACCGGGACGGCCGGAACCGTCACGCTGGCCGGTCCCGCGGTCCTCGTCGCAAGCGGCACCCTCGACTGAGATTCGCGGACGCTCGACGCCGGAAGGCACACCGTGTCCGCACTCGCATCAGTCCCGGTGGATCGTGAGGATCCGGAACCCTTTCGCCGAGGCGGTGCGCTCAGCGGTGAACCCCTCACCGAGCATCGTGGAGATCCAGCCGAGAAGGGAGTCGGCGCCGAGGTTCTTCGACACGACGAGGTCCGCGCGCCCACCGGGGGCAAGACGGGGCAGCCACGTCTCCAGCAGCTCATGGAGGGCCTCCTTGCCGATCCGGATGGGCGGATTCGACCGGATCGTCGAGAACTCGAGGTCCGCGGGGATCTCGTCTGCGGTGACGGGACGGATCGTCTCGAGTCCGAGGCGGGCGGCATTGCCCGCCGTCGATTCGAGTGACCGGGAGTTGACGTCGAGGGCCCAGATGCGGACGTCCACCTCGGCGTCGGCAGCCTGGAACGCGGAATGGAGCGCGATCGGACCCCACCCGGCCCCGAGATCGAGAAGATCCCCGGGGGCGGGCGCGGGAAGGTGCTTGAGGAGCACAGCGGTGCCGGGGTCGAGTCGAGTGGGGGAGAAGGTCCCGCTCATCGTCTCTACGGTCACGGTGCGACCGGCGAGGTCGAGGGTGATCTCCCGGCGCTTCGCGTCGCTCGTCGGGCTCTGCGTGAAATAGTGCTCTGCCACGGTTGCAGTCTAGTCGGCTGTGGGAGAATAGAACGACGTCGGAATGCGTTGCACAGAATGCAGACGACAACGACACACGAACAAAGGAATGAATGACGTCCACCGACAAAGAGCGTCGAGATGCCATGCTCGACCGCGTCCTCGCCAGAGGTGCTCAGGCGCTCAGCCCGCAGGGAACCCCCGCTGACGAGGACTCCCAGTTCGATCTCGCCGAGCGTGCCGCCCTGCGGCGCGTCGCCGGACTCTCCACCGAACTCGAAGATGTCACCGAGGTCGAATACCGCCAGATCCGGCTCGAGCGCGTCGTACTCGCCGGACTGTGGAACACCACACTCGACGAGGCGGAGAACTCGATCCGCGAACTCGCCGCGCTCGCCGAGACCGCAGGTTCCGAAGTTCTCGATGCGATCGTCCAGCGCCGAGAGAAGCCGGACCCGGGCACGTACCTCGGCAAGGGCAAGGCCGCCGAGCTCAAGGAGATCGTCGAAGCCGTCGGCGCCGACACCGTGATCATCGACTCCGAACTCGCCCCCAGCCAGCGGCGCGGGCTCGAGGACGTCATCAAGGTCAAGGTCGTCGACCGCGTCGCGCTCATCCTCGACATCTTCGCCCAGCACGCGAAGTCCCGCGAGGGCAAGGCCCAGGTCGAGCTCGCGCAGCTCGAATACCTCCTGCCGCGTCTGCGCGGCTGGGGTGAGTCGATGTCCCGTCAGGCCGGTGGCCGGGTCGCCGGCGGTGCCGGCATCGGTTCGCGCGGTCCCGGTGAGACGAAGATGGAGCTCGACCGCCGCCGGATCCGTACGCGGATGGCGAAGCTGCGCCGGGAGATCGCCGGCATGGCGCCGGCCAGGGACACGAAGCGGAAGAACCGCAACCGCAACCACATCCCGTCGGTGGCGATCGTCGGGTACACGAACGCGGGCAAGTCCTCCCTGCTCAACCGGCTCACCGACGCCGAGGTGATGGTCCAGAACGCCCTGTTCGCGACCCTCGACCCGACCGTCCGGCAGTCGCGGACGGCTGAGGGCATCACGTTCACGTACACCGACACCGTCGGCTTCGTGAGGAACCTGCCCCATCAGCTCGTCGAGGCGTTCCGGTCGACGCTCGAGGAGGCGGCCGACTCCGATCTGCTCCTCCACGTCGTCGACGCCTCGCACCCGGACCCGCACGGGCAGATTCACGCCGTGCGCGAGGTCCTCGGCGACGTCGAGACCGGTGACATCCCCGAACTCCTCGTCTTCAACAAGGTCGACCTCGCCGACGAGAACGTCGTCACCGCGCTGCGCGCCGAATACCCCGGAGCGCGATTCGTCTCCGCGGCGACGGGGGAGGGCATCGCCGAGCTCGTCGAGACGATCGAGGAGAAGCTGCCCTCGCCGAACATCGAGATCACCGTCCTCATCCCGTATGAGCGCGGCGACCTCGTGTCGAAGATCTATGCGCTCGGCACCGTCGAGCACGAGGAGCACGGCGCCGGCGGCACGGGCATGCAGGCGAAGGTCCCGGCCGAACTCGCCGCCGAACTCGAGGAGTTCCGCAGGCCCGACCTGGTCATCGGCGAGTGAGCACGGTCTCCGATCTGCTCCAGACCGCGGTCGGGGCGATCGGTGGGGCGCCCCGTGAGGGGCAGACCGAGATGGCCGAGGCGGTCACCTCGTCGCTCGACAAGAACATCCACCTCCTCGTCCAGGCGGGCACGGGCACCGGCAAATCGCTGGCCTACCTCGTGCCCGCCGCCGAGTACGCGAGCCGCACCGGAGGGACGGTCGTCGTCTCGACGGCGACGCTGGCACTGCAGACGCAGATCATCCACCGGGACCTGCCGCGCCTGTTCAAGGCGCTGAAGAAGACGCTCGACCCGCTGCCGAAGGCCGCGCTGCTCAAGGGGCGGCGCAACTATGTGTGCAAGCACAAACTCGAGGGCGGCTATCCCGACGAGGACGAGGGCATGCTCTTCGACCTCGGCGCCGATGCCGCCGCCGGCCGCCGACCCGCCGACCGGTCCGGCCTCGGTGAGGAGATCCAGCGGATTCGGACGTGGGAGAAGACGACGGACACCGGCGACCGGGACGATCTGCTGCCAGGTGTTAGTGACAAGGCGTGGGCGCAGGTGTCGGTCAACGCGTTCGACTGCCTGGGGTCGAACTGTCCGCTCTTCACCGAGTGCTACGCCGAACAGGCGCGGACCGCGGCCTCGGAGGCCGACATCATCGTGACGAACCACGCGCTGCTCGCGATCGACGCGTTCGGGGAGAATTCCGTCCTGCCCGAACACGACGTCATCATCATCGACGAGGCCCACGAACTCAAGGACCGCGTGACGAACGCCCTGTCCGGCCAGATCAACACGGGCATGCTGTCGGCAGCCACCTCGGCGGTGCGGAAGAACACGACGGTCGAGGACGGGGTCGTCGCGATGCTCGACACCGCCTCGGCTGCCTTCGAACGCGCCACCGCCGGTGTCCAGGAGGGGCTCATGCTCTCCGTCGCCGAGCCGTTGGCACTCGCCCTCACGCAGATCCGCGACTCCGCCCGGCAGATCATCAACGACATCGGCGGACGCGGGGAGGAGGCCGATGCGGGCCGGCAGATGGCCAAGGCCCGGTGCCAGGAGATCTTCGAACTCGCCGAGCGCTTCTGCGACCCCGGCAAGAACGACGTCGTGTGGCTGAGCCGCAGCACCTTCCGCGAACGCGAGACGACGAACCTCGTCGTCGCTCCGCTGAGCGTGGCCGGGACGATGCGCAACGGGATCTTCGAGGACTCCACCGTCGTCGCGACCTCGGCGACGCTCGCCCTCGGTGGGAACTTCGACGCCGTGGCCGCCTCGCTCGGGCTCTTCGGACCGGATGCGCCGAGGTGGGACGGCCTCGACGTCGGCTCACCCTTCGACTACGGCCGGCAGGGCATCATCTACGTCGCCTCTCACCTGCCCAAACCCGGTCGCAGCGGGCTGAGCGAGGAGGCGCTGGCCGAACTCGAAGCGCTCGTCACCGCGTCCCGTGGCGGGGCGCTCGGACTCTTCTCCTCGAAAGCGGCAGCGAATGCCGCCGCCGAGCATCTGCGAGCCAAGGTCGATGTTCCGATCCTCCTCCAGGGCGAGGACGGTCTGCCGTCGCTCGTCTCCCGGTTCGCCGCCGACGATGAGGCATGTCTGTTCGGGACGATGTCACTGTGGCAGGGCGTCGACGTGCCCGGGAGGACGAACCGGCTCGTCATCATCGACCGGATCCCCTTCCCGCGTCCGGACGATCCGCTCATGCAGGCGCGGGCCCGCGACGCCGACAAGCGCGGTGTCAACGGGTTCATGGCGGTGAGCGCGACGCATGCCGCTCTGCGCCTGGCCCAGGGCGCCGGACGCCTCATCCGCTCGACAGCTGACAAGGGTGTCGTCGCGGTGCTCGACTCGCGGCTGCGCTCGGCCCGGTACGCCGGCTACCTCGTCAACTCGATGCCGCAGATGTGGCCGACGACCGACGCGCAGCTCGTTCGCACCGCCCTCGGCCGGCTCGCCGACGCGAAGGACGACGACGCAGCCAAGGGATGAGGTCCGCGGGGCCGGGTGGTACAGTTCGCGCCATGGCGCGCAAACGGAAGAAGAAGCCCCAGCGGAAACATTGGCTGGCGAGTCTCCTCACGGGTCTCGCCCTTTTCGCCGCCGGGGGCATCGGGCTGCTCATGGGCGCCACTTATCTCAACGTCTGGCCAGTTGTGGCCTTCGTTCTCGGCGGTGCTGCCATGGTGCTCACCCTGGTCTTTCTGCTCGGAATGGGCGACTCGACGCAGGGCTATCCGACTGCCGACTCCCTGACCGATGTGCAGAACGGTCTGTGAACGATCCCAGTCTCTGATTCGGCTGCGCCGCAGATCCGTCGCGCGGTTTCGCACGCACAACCCTCAGTGGCAGTCACCCCGCGCAGCTTCGCACCCCCTACGTGGAGCCGCTGATCCACCGCGTGCACGGGTTGTCGGTGCGGCTGCGTGTGCGGGATTCGAAATCTGAGCCCGCCGAGGCGGTCGAAAGGCACCCGGAGCGCGACGACCACCGCGGAGCCGCTGATGCACCGTCCAGATTCGTAGGCCCTACGCGGAGCCGCTGACGCACCGCGTGCACGGGTTGTCTGTGCGGCTGCGTGTGCGGGATTCGAAATCTGAGCCCGCCGAGGCGGTCGAAGGGCACCCGGAGCGCGACGACCACCGCGGCGCCGCAGATCCGTCGCGGAGCTTCGCACGCACAACCCGGAGTGGCACACACACCGCGCAGCTTCGCACCCCCTACGCGGAGCCGCTGATCCACCGCGTGCACGGGTTGTCTGTGCGGCTGCGTGTGCGGGGTTCGAAATCTGAACCCGCCGAGGCGGTCGTGCCCTGCCGCCGAGGCGGTCGTCCGCGCCCAGGGACCCTGCGGAACGCACGAGTGCCCCCGACCGTGACCGGTCGGGGGCAATCGTCGCCGGGCGCAGGCAGTGCTCGAGCAACCGAACTCTGCAGATAGCGCCCGCGATATGCGCAGTCGCTCCGCGCAGGCCGTGCCCGGTAACAGCTCTCAGAGGCGGCGAATGACGGCGACGACGAGACCCATGATCTGCGCATACGTGCCGTCGATGGGGTCGTAGTCCTTGTTCTGCGGGAGCAGCCACTGGCGCCCGGCCTTGCGCTTGAGCGTCTTCACCGTCGCCTCGCCGTCGAGGAGGGCGGCGACGATCTGCCCGTTGTCAGCGGTGTGCTGCTTGCGCACGACCACCCAGTCATCGTGGCAGATGGCCGCCTCGATCATCGAATCGCCGACGACCTTGAGGAGGAACATCTCGCCGGAGCCGACGACCTGCGTCGGCAGGGAGAAGACGTCGTCGACCTCCTGCTCGGCGAGGATCGGACCACCGGCGGCGATGCGGCCGACGACCGGAACCTGGACGGTGTTGTTGGCAAGCTCTTCGTACTTCGCGCGCTCCGCCTCCTCCTCTTCGAAGGGATTGACGACCTCGATCGCCCGGGGGCGCTTGGGGTCGCGACGGACATAGCCGAGCCGCTCGAGCTGCGAGAGCTGATGCGCCACGCTCGAGAGCGATGCGAGCCCCGCGGCCTCGCCGATCTCGCGCATGCTCGGCGGGTAGCCGTTGGTGACGACGGCGCGTTCGATCGTCTCGAGGACGAGCCGCTGCCGGGGGGAGAGCCGGAAGTCGCCGGCTCCGGTCGGCCCGTCGGGGATCTCGACCTCGTCCTCTTCGCTGCGCGCAGCCGCGATCTCGCTGGCCACATCCTCGTTGCGCGGCCTGCCTCTGCCTCGTTTGTTCTGCACCATTGCCTCTTCCCCTTCGTTCTAATCCCACCGGTCGAAGCGCTTCGAGAGATCTCGTGTCAGTGCCGCCTGGGATGGTTGTTCGAGATCGATCAACAACGCTGGTTCTCGCTCATTGTCTCATAAATGTTCGAGATGGACTGGACATTTGTTCGATTGGCATGTTGAATAGAACAGACGTTCTACCCATTGCGGGTGGAATCGTACGAAGAAAGAGGTAAAGCGATGTCTGAGAAGAATCACGAAATGCGTCTGACCGTCCGCGGCCGCCGCGCCGTGCGCCTGCTCCGCACCGCCCTGTGCGCTCTCGCCATCATCGGCGGAACGCTCTTCATCTCCACCCAGACGTTCACCGCCGAGGCGGTCGCTGAGGGAGAGGTCGTCGGAGTCGCCGCTGACGCCGTCGTCGTCGGCGAGGGCGAGTCGCTGTGGACCGTGGCCTCGAACCTCGGCCTCGACCGCGACACCCGTGAGGTCGTCGCCGACATCGTCGAGCTCAACCACCTCGACAGCCCCGTCGTCCACCCCGGGCAGAGTCTCGACGTTCCCCAGCGCTAAAATCGGTGTGTGGGAAACATCGACTCTCTGCCGGTCCGCTCCGACCTCGTCGGTCAGCAGCCCTACGGCGCTCCGCACCTCAACGTTCCGGTGCAGCTCAACGTCAACGAGAACGCCTATCCGATCCCCGAGGTCGTCACCGAGGCGATGCGCCGGGCCGTCGACGGCCACCTCGCCGGACTCAACCGCTACCCCGACAGGGAATTCACGGCGCTGCGTGAGCACCTCGTCACCTACCTCGACGGCGTCAACGAACGGGCGGTTGGCTCGGTCGACCTCGTCCCGGAGATGATCTGGGCGGCCAACGGCTCGAACGAGGTCCTCTCCCACATCGTCCAGGCCTTCGGCGGACCCGGACGCACCGCTCTCGGCTTCACCCCGAGCTACTCGATGCACCCGCTCATCACGACCGGCACCGGCGCGACCTGGGTGGCGGCCTCCCGTGACGAGGAGTTCGAACTCGACGCCGCATCCGTCGCCGCCGAGGTGGCCCGCGTCGATCCCGACATCGTCTTCCTCTGCACCCCGAACAATCCGACCGGCACCTCGATCGGCCTCGACGTCATCGCCGCCGCATACGAGAACTGCCGTGGAATCGTCATCGTCGACGAGGCGTACGCCGAGTTCTCCCGACCCGCCCTGCCCTCGGCGATGACCCTGCTCGAGGGGCGACCGCGCCTCGTCGTCTCCCGGACGATGAGCAAGGCCTTCGCCTGCGCGGGACTGCGGCTCGGCTACGCGATCGCGGCCCCCGAAGTCATCGACGCGCTCCGCCTCGTCCGGCTGCCCTACCACCTCTCCGACATCACCCAGGTCCTCGCGTGCACGGCGCTCGATCACGCCGATCTGCTGCTCGGCAACGTCGACCGGCTCATCGACTCGCGCACGGCCATCGCTGAGCGCCTCGCCACCCTCGGATTCACCGTCTACCCGAGCGATTCGAACTTCGTCCTCTTCGGCAACATCGCCTCACCGGCCGACCTGTGGCAGCAGCTCCTCGACCGCGGAATCCTCATCCGCGACATCGGCATTCCCCACCACGCCCGGGTCAACGCCGGCACCGAAGCGGAGACGAACGCGTTCCTCGCCGCCCTCGACGACATCGTCGCGACCGCACCGGACACGCTGCTCAGCCATCGCTGACGCCCATCGGAGACCGCCACCACCGCCTCGGCGACGAGACCGCCGATGCTCTGTGGCGAGACCGCTGTGCACGATGCGGACGGGGACTGAGACAATGGACAGCGGCGCACCCATGCGCCGCGTGATGACCAGAGCGAAGAAAGGCTCACTATGAGGAAGGCCCAACGCGACCGATCGACATCCGAGTCGACCGTGTCCGTCGCCCTCGATCTCGACGGCACCGGCAGAGCAGACATCTCGACGACGGTGCCGTTCTTCGACCATATGCTCACCGCACTGGCGAAGCACTCGCTCATCGACATGGACATCAGCGCCTCCGGCGACACCGACATCGACGTCCACCACACCGTCGAGGACACCGCGATCGTCATCGGGCAGACCATCGCCGAAGCACTCGGCGACAAGGCCGGCATCCGCCGCTACGGTGCCGCCTTCGTCCCGCTCGACGAATCGCTGGCCCGCTGCGTCATCGACATCTCCGGCCGCCCCTACTTCGTCCACCAGGGCGAACCCGACGGGCAGCAGTACCACCTCATCGGCGGGCACTTCACGGGCTCGATGACCTCCCACGCCCTCGAGTCGATCGCGTTCCACGCCGGACTCACCGTCCACCTCGACCTGCTGCGCGGTCGCGACCCGCACCACATCGTCGAAGCCCAGTTCAAGGCTTTCGCCCGCGCCCTGCGCGAAGCCGTCGAACCCGACGGCCGCACCACCGCTGTCCCGAGCACCAAGGGAGTCCTGTGAGCACCACCGTCGTCGTCACCCCGTTCGGCGTCCCCGACCAGCTCGCCGCCGCGTGCGTGCTCTCGAACATCTCCGGCACCATCGTGCCCATCGGCGACTTCACCGGTATCGTGCTCTCCGACACCGGTGTCGAAGCCGGCAACGAGGCGGCCGCTGCGATCTCGAAGCTCGCCGGCAAACACGAGGTCCTCCTCCTCGTCCGCAGCGACGAGCAGATCGACGCCGGCCACTTCCGGCACGGGGCACGCGAATCCGATGTCCCGGCCGGACTCGCACTGCGCAACCTCCCCGACGTCACCGAGCAGATCCTCCTCGAAACCGTCACGCCTGAGGAGGTCGAGGGCAATATCCCGACCTCGTCGATGTCGAAGCTCCAGGCGAGCGCGGCGACGATGACGCCGGGACGGGCCGCGCTCGCACGCACCGCGCTCATGTGGATCGTCGTCGCCGTCCTCGCCGGTCTCGTCCTCGCCTTCGGCGTCACCGTCGGCCTCGGCGGCAACGCTGTCGCCTGGATCGTCGCCGTAGTCGGGGCGATCGTCCTCGGGTTCTCGCTGTGGCGGATCTCCCGCGTCCTCTCAGGAGGGCAGCGCTGATGACGACGATCGCCGTGCTCGACTACGGCGCCGGCAACGTCCGCTCCGCCGTGCGCGCCGCCGAGGCCGCCGGTGCCGACGTCACCCTCACCGCCGACCACGCGGTCATCGACGCCGCCGACGGCCTGCTCGTGCCCGGAGTCGGCGCGTACTCCGCCGTGATGCGCGGGCTCGAATCCGTCGGCGCCGTCGATCTCATCCGCGACCGGCACGCCGCCGGTCGTCCCCTGCTCGGCATCTGCGTCGGCCTCCAGGTCTTCTTCTCCCGCGGACGCGAGCACGGGGAGGAGACCGAAGGCATCGGCCTGTGGCCCGGTGAGGTCACCGCGCTCGACGCGCCGGTCGTGCCCCACATGGGGTGGACGGGCGTGACAGCGCCCCCCGGTTCGCAGATGTTCGCCGGCATCGAGGACGAGAAGTTCTACTTCGTCCACTCCTACGCCGCCACTGAGCACCCGCCCGGGACGCTCGTGACGACCGCGACCCACGGCGGGGACTTCGTCGCCGCCGTCGAGGACGGGACGACGTGGGCCGCCCAGTTCCATCCGGAGAAGTCCGCGACCGCAGGTGCCGGACTCCTGCGCAACTGGATCGCGACGTTCTCCGCAACGCCCAGCGATCCCGAGTCGCCCGACAATCCAGGGTCGCCCGACAGCCCCGGTTCGCCAGGAGCATCCGCGCCGAACGACTGACCCGCACGCCCCGGGACCGGCCCGGTCCCGGAATCACTGACTCAGCGTCGCATCCACCACCGCACCACCGACTGCGACCCAGGAAAGGCCACCATGACTGACAAGCTCGTTCTCCTCCCCGCCGTCGACGTCGCTGACGGCAAAGCCGTCCGCCTCGTCCAGGGCGAAGCGGGCACGGAAACCGACTACGGCTCACCGATCGACGCCGCCCACGACTTCGAGGAGCGCGGCGCCGAATGGATCCACCTCGTCGACCTCGACGCGGCGTTCGGTCGGGGATCGAACTCCGATCTCCTCAACCAGGTCGTCAAGGCCGTGGGCATCAAGGTCGAACTCTCCGGCGGCATCCGCGACACCGAAAGCCTCGAGAGGGCGCTTGACACCGGGGCCGAACGCGTCAACATCGGCACCGCGGCGCTCGAGAACCCCGAGTGGACGGCCGAGATGATCTCCCGCTTCGGCGACCAGGTCGCCATCGGCCTCGACGTCCGCGGGCAGACGCTCGCCGCCCGCGGATGGACGAAGGACGGCGGGGACCTCTTCGAGGTGCTCACCGGCCTCGAGGAAGCCGGCTGCGCCCGCTACGTCGTCACCGACGTCCGCAAGGACGGCACCCTCCAGGGACCCAACCTCGACCTGCTCGAATCGATGTCGACGCGCACCGACAAGCCGATCACCGCCTCCGGCGGCGTCTCGAGCCTCGATGACCTCCGCAGCCTCCGCAGTCTCGTCCCCGCCGGCGTCGACTCCGCGATCGTCGGCAAGGCCCTCTACGCCGGGCAGTTCACGCTCGAAGAGGCCCTCGACGTCGCGGGACGCTGAGACCGTGTCGACCGATTCGGCCGGCCAGCCGTGGGAGGGCCGCAGCCTCGCCCCGAACCCGTTTTCCGGGGACACCGGTGAGGCCGACGCGGCCCTGCTCACGGCCCTCGAGACCGTGGCCGGGGCACCGCTCGACCCCGAGGCCCACCGCGGCGTCGTCACGGCCCTGTCCGGCACCCGCCTCTACGCGCCGATCGTGCCCCTGGCCATCGACCACGGCGTCGGGGAGAACGGGCTCATGGTCGACAACTCCTCGGACATGGCGATGGTCCGCCTCCAAGCCGCCGACGGTCGCGAATGCACGCCCGGGTTCTCCGCGATCCCCCCGCTGACGGCCTGGCACCCCGAGGCCCGACCCGTGCCGATCGAAGCCGAGCGCCTCGTCCTCGGCGCCGTCGAAGCCGAATCCCAGCTCGTCGTCCTCGACCCCGGAACCGCACGGTCGTTCCTGTTGCGGCGTCCCGCGCTGTTCGCGTTCGCGCAGGGCCGTCCGTGGACGCCGTCGTGGGCCGACGCCGAGGTGGGACAGGCGATCGCGACGATCGCCGAGGCCTTCCCATGGCTGGCGACGATCAGTCTCAGCCCCGGCAGCGCCCGCGTCCACGTCGAAGGACCGGAACTCGGCATCCGCCTCGGCGTCCGCGGTGACGTCGACGACAGCGAACTCGACCGGTTCCAGCATGCGCTGGCCGTCGATGCGCTCATCATCGACCGCGTCGACTCCCTCGCCCTCCAGCTCACCGCGGCCTAGCGCCTGGCTGTGGGCTTCGGGTCTCCTATGCTTGAGTGACATGAGCCCCCTGCGCGATCTCAGCCGCCCCGCCGTTCCCGACGAGTCCTACCTCGACCACATCTCCGCCGAGACGCAGGCCCGCGCCGGCGCGGCAGGGGAGTGGACCGACACCTTCACCGGCGCCCCGACGACGAGCACCGAGGCGATCGCGGAGGGACTCGAGACCGTCGGCGCCGACATCACCGAACTCCTCCGCACCATCCACGGCCTCGCCGAGACCGCGTACGAGGAGCACGAATCCGTCGCCGCGATCGCCGCCGTCCTCGCCTCCCGCGGCATCGCCGTCGAGACCGGGCGCTACGGCGTCGACACGACCCTGCGCGCGACGACCGGCTCCGGTGAGGGCAGGACGATCGCCATCCTCGCCGAATACGATGCGCTGCCGGAGATCGGCCACGCGTGCGGCCACAACCTCATCGCCGCCGCCGCAGTCGGGGCGTTCCTCGCACTCGACGACCTCGCCAAGAGGGATCCTGCGGCCGTGCCCGGCACCGTCGTCCTCCTCGGCACCCCCGCCGAGGAGGGGCATTCTGGCAAGGAGGTCATGGCCCGAGCCGGTGCCTTCGACGGCATCGACGCGGCGATCATGGTCCACGGGTACGGCTACGACTGCGCCGACCAGGTGTGGCTCGGCCGTCGCCTCCTCGAGGTCACGTATACGGGAGTCGCCGCACACGCCTCGGCGCAGCCCTTCATGGGACGCAACGCACTCGACGCCGCGACCCTCTTCTATCAGGGCCTCGGCCTGCTCCGGCAGCAGATGCCGCCGATCTCCCGCCTCCACGCCGTCATCGCCGACGGCGGGACGAGGCCCTCGATCATCACGGAATCGGCGACCGTACAGTGCTACGTCCGCTCGAAGTACCCGGAGACGCTCAAGGAGCTCTCGCAGCGGGTCGAGGAGGCGGCGATGGGGGCGGCGCTGATGACCGGCACCGGGGTCGAGGTGACGTGGGATGAGCACCCGCCGTCGCTGCCGGTGCGCGGCAATGCGGCGCTGACGACGCGCTGGGCCCTCCACGAGGAGGAGCGCGGACGCTCACCGCTGCCGGCGGGCGTCCTCGACGAGTCGATCGCGGCCTCGACGGACTTCGGCAACGTCTCCTACCGGATCCCCGGCATCCATCCGCTCATCAGGACCGCCGACGCCGAGGTGGCCCTGCATACCCGGGAGTTCGCCGCTGCCGCGATCACCCCGGCCGCCGAGGCCGCGGCCCGCGACGCCGCCTACGGGCTGGCGTGCACGGCGCTCGACTACCTCGTCGACGATGCTCTCGCCGCCGAAGTCGACGCGGAGTTCACCCGCGCCGGCGGCGCCATCGACGTCGAGCACTACTTCGACTGAACGGGTTCAGCGCAACAGGCCGACGATCACCCGGCAGCCGATCCCGCCACGCGCCTGCCGTCGAGGAAGACGTGTGCGATCGTCGACCGGTCGGTGAAGCGGGTGGGATCCTCGAGCGGCGACGCCGTCCACGCGACGAGGTCGGCGCGCTTGCCCTCCTCGATCGTGCCGGTGACCTCGCCGAGGTCGCAGAGCTCCGCGTTGATCCGGGTCGCGGCGATGAGCGCGGCCTCCGGGGACTCGAGCTGCGAGCGCAGCTTCATCTCCTCGGCCCGGTTGACCTGGTTGAGTCCCGTGAGATCCGAGCCGAGACCGATGCGCACCCCGGCCTTCCTGGCTTCGCGCAGGGACGACTCCATCCCGGCGATCACCCCGTCGATCTGCGCGGAGAAGTCGTGTTCGACCCCGGAGGCGCTCGACCCGGTGAGGTAGACGTAGGCGGTGGCGAACGTCGGAACGAGGGAGACGCCGTTCTCGACCATGAGCTGCGCGGTCTCCGCGTCGATGCCGGTGCCGTGCTCGACGCACTTGACCCCGGCCTCGATGGCGGTGCGGATGCCCGTCGCGTTGTGGGCGTGGACCGTGACGTACGTGCCGCGGGCGGTCGCCTCGTGGACGGCCGCAGCGATCTCGTCGAACGTGAACTGGGTGGCCTCGACGTTGTTGCGGAAGCCGAGCACTCCGCCGGTCACGCACATCTTGATGAAGTCGGCTCCGCGGCGGAAGGACTCACGGACGTTCCTGCGGACCTCGTCGGGACTGTCGGCGAGCAGGGCGATCGTCCGCAGCCCCGGGATCGCATGGGTGTCGAAGTACTCGGTCGGCTCCCATTCGCTCGAGTAGTGGCCGTGCCCGCCGGTCTGGGCCTGGATCGGACCGGACTGGACGATCCGCGGGCCCCGGACGCGGCCGCTCGCGATCGCCTGGGGGACGCCGAGGTCGAGGCCGCCGCAGTCGCGCAGCGTCGTGAACCCCGCGTCGAGGGCCTCACCGCAGACGTGGAAGATGTCGGCGGCGAGGACGGCGACGGGCAGATCGTGGCGCAGGCTCGCATCGACGGGACTCGCCATGCCCGCATGCGTGTGTCCGTCGATGAGCCCCGGGGTGAGCGTCAGGCCGGCGGCGTCGATGACCTCGTCCCCCGCCTCGGCGGACCCTCCGATGCGATCGATGAGGCCATCGTCGATGCGGATTCCCGTGACCTCCCGCGGTGCGGTGCCCGGACCCTTGTCGGTCTCGTCGCCGGTGCAGGGAATCACAGTGGGGTTGGCCAGCCAGATCGCCATGGTTACCTCTGATCTCGTCGTTGAAACGGTGGTCGTGTCTCGATTATCTCGAGGTGCGGCCCGTGCGACTATCGCTGACTGTCGTGTTCGACGGTCTCCGGCCACGACAGCTGTCCAGTCGTGCGGAGCAGTTTTAGGCCGAGATGGGCGCTCAGCCGGTCACCGCCGCTGCCGAGGTCGAGGTCGGTGAGCTGTTCGATCCGCTTGAGCCGGTTGTAGAGGCTGCCCCGGTGGAGGTACATCGCCGAGGCGGTGGCGCGGACGTCGCCGGCGGCGTCGAGGTAGCGCTCGAGCGTCTCGGCGAGCTCGGGATGATCGGTGACGAGGGCGGCGATGACTGCGGCGACCGGGGTCGCCAGGGTCTCCGGGCTCGCCTCGGGCAGGAGTCCGTAGTAGCCGAGCTCGGCGAAGCGGCGCAGGGCGACCGGGGCGGTGTCGGTGGTCAGGGCGATGCGCGCGGCCGTCCGGGCGTGACGGTAGGCGGCGAACGTCGCCTCGGCGTCGCGGAGGTCGTCGAGGGCGTCGCCGAGGCCGATGCCGACCCGGGCGATGACGTCCTGGTCGGTGAGCTCGCCCCGCCACCACTGCCGCACCGAATCGTCGGGGAACTCCGCGCCGAGGAGGACGACGCTGTGGTCGGCGAAGTCGTGGAAGAGGCCCGGAGCCAGGGAGAACCAGTCGGTGAAGCGTTCGAGCATGAGCGCGGCGCTCATCCCCGTCTGGGCGGTGCTCGCCGAGGCGGTGGCGGTGAAGTCGAGGACGAGCAGGGTCGAGGCCTGGGCGCCGAAGAGCCTCTCCTGGGCGAGTGCCTCAGCGCCCTTGGTCCGCTCCTCCGCGTCGGGGGAGAGGGCATCGGCGAGGTGCTGTTTGAGGGCGGTGTCCCGGGCACGGCCGGCGTGGGCCTGTCTCCGCAGCTCCCGGCTGATCGAGGCGGCCGCCTCGGCGACGGTCTTCTCCTCCTCCGCACCGAGCGGGCCTTCGCTGCGGAGGAGCCAGATGAAGCCCAGGGTCCGACCATCGGCGCTGATGGGGTGGCCGTAGCGGGCGATGCGGGCGTCGAGGCTCTCGTTTGCTGCGACCTCGAAGAGCCCGGTGGCGTGACGGGCGCCCTGGGAGTAGATGAACTCCTGGAGCTGGGGTGAGACGCGGCGACGGAGCACCGAGTCGATGCGGGCCTGGTCGACGGCTCCCATCTGCCTCGAGTGGGCGATGTGGCGGATCGAGTAGTCGCTGACCGAGACGGTGCGCCCCAGCGCCGTGCTCAGGGCATCGACGATGGACTGGACCTCATCTTGCATGCCTCCAAGAGTAGAGGACGCGGACGCGGCCCAGCCCATGTCGTCTCAGCGGGTGCGCAGCTGCGCACCGTGGGCGATCGAGGAGTCCCTAGTCTCCGGCAGCCACCGGGCGAGGACGAGGAACGCGATCGCACCGATCGCCAGGGTGTAGAACCCGGGCGCCAGGGCGGTGCCGAAGGCGGAGATGAGACTCGAGTTGACGAGGGGAGCGGTGCCGCTGAAGATCGCGTAGGCGATCGCCGTGGGCAGGGCGAGACCGACGAAGCGGAACTGCGGGGGCAGGAGCTCGGGAACGCTGATGCTGCCGACGACGCCGACGAAGTTCGTCGCGACGACCATGACGATCATGCCGAGCCAGGCCAGTGCCGCCACGCCGAGGAGGCCGTAGGCGGGGACGACGGCGATGGCGGCGATCGCGACGCTGGGGATGAGGAGACGGCGGCGACCGTATTTGTCGGCCAGTGCCCCGATCATCGGGCTGGTGATCGCGGCGACGATGAGCATGCCGGTGACGGTGATCGTGGCCTGGAGCGGAGCGAACCGGAGCTCGGAGATGAGGTAGCTCGGCAGGTAGCCGACGACGGAGGAGGTGAGGATGCCGAGGAAGACGTTGTAGACGAAGACGATCATGATGATGCCCTTGTGCTTGGCCCAGAGGTCGCGCAGGCGGGGAGCGTCGTCGATCTTCTCCTCGGTCTTGATGAAGACGGGGGTCTCGGCGAGGCGGAGGCGCACGTAGAGGCCGACCATTGCGATGAGTCCGCCGAAGACGAACGGCACGCGCCACACCCATTCCTGGTAGACGGGGCCGAAGCTCGCCTGGAGGACGAGGATGAGGGCGGTGGCGCCGACGGTGCCGAGCCACGTCGAGGTGGTGACGAAGCTGCACCACAGGCCGCGACGGCCCTGCGGGGCGTGCTCCATGAGGAACGTCGTCGCCCCGACGAACTCGCCGGCGGCGGAGAACCCCTGGAGGCAGCGGAAGACGAGCAGCAGCGCCGGTGCCCACCAGCCGATCGCGGAGAAGCTGGGGATGAGCCCGATTGCGGCGGTGGCCAGGCCCATGATGATGACGGAGATCGACAGGGCGCGGCGGCGGCCGTAGCGGTCCCCGATGCGACCGAGGACGTACCCGCCGACGGGACGGATGACGAACGCCGCGGCGTAGACGGCGAACGTCGCCGCCAGGGCACCGGCACCGCCGTCGGGCGGGAAGAACGTCGCGGCGATGATCGTCGCCGCGAACCCGTAGAGGGCGAAGTCGAACCACTCGACGAAGTTGCCGACCGTGGTGCCCGCGATGAGCGGGAGCGGTGACGATTTCTTCGGAGGTGAGTCCGGTGAGTCTGTGGCCTTGGTCTGCATCATTGCCTCCCTGTGCGACCTGGTGTGTGATGAGTGTCTCAATCCTTGCGCCTCGCCTCTGACCGGAACAATGACGGATTGTCGCGTGTTGGCGGGCGCGGAGACGACAGTTGTCGAGACCTTCGCCGAGCGGCTCGCGAACCGTTGCCGGTCCGCAGCCGCCGACCCTACGTTATTGCCCATGACACCCACAGAATCGCCCACGGACACCCAGCCGACCACGACCGCCGCGCCACAGGCATCCCGGACTCGGGAGCTTGCGCAGAGCTTCGCCGAGGACCTCATCGCCCTGCGCCGCGACCTCCACCGGGAGCCCGAGCTCGGTCGCCAACTGCCCCGAACACAGCAGCGGGTGCTCACCGCGCTCGAGGGACTCGACCTCGAGATCAGCCTCGGCGAGGAGCTGACGAGCATCACCGCGGTGCTGCGCGGGACGAAGCCCGGAGGCCGCACCGGTGCGGACCGGCCGGTGGTCCTCCTGCGCGGTGACATGGACGGGCTGCCCGTCGTCGAGGAGAGCGGTGAGGACTTCGCATCGACGACGGGGGAGACGATGCACGCCTGCGGGCACGACCTCCACACCGCCGGACTCGTCGGCGCGGCGCGGATCCTCCACGCGATGCGCGAGGAGCTCGACGGAGACGTCGTCTTCATGTTCCAGCCCGCCGAGGAGATGGACGGCGGGGCGGAGCAGATGATCGCCGAGGGCGTCCTCGACGCCGCCGGCAAGCGCGCCGACGCCGCCTACGGTCTCCACGTGCTCGCCCACGAGATCCCCCGCGGGGTCTTCACCGGCCGCCCCGGCACCCTGATGTCGGCGCCCGATTCGCTGACCGTGCGGTTCAACGGGGCGGGCGGTCACGGGTCGGCGCCGCACACGACGATGGATCCGATCCCCGCGCTCTGCGAAGCGGTGACCGCACTCCAGACGATGGTGACGCGGCGCTTCAACATCTGGGACCCCGTCGTCGTCACCGTCGGGCGGATCGCCGGGGGCACGAAGGAGAACATCATCCCGGACTCCGCGGAGTTCAATGCGACGATCCGCTCGTTCAGCCGGGAATCGCGCGCCCTGCTCGCCGAACTCGTCGTCCCGCTCATGGAGGGCGTCGCCGCGGCGCACGGACTGGAGTCGGAGGTGACGATGCGCAACGTCTACCCGCTCACGGTCAACAACCCCGATGAGCATGCGTTCATGGCCGAGACCGTCGCCGACGTCTTCGGTGAGGACCGCTTCGCCCTCAAGCCCACGCCCGACGCCGGGGCTGAGGACTTCTCCTTCGTCCTCGACGAGGTGCCCGGGACGTACCTCTTCCTCGGAGCGTGTGCGACGGGGGACCCGGCGACGGCCCCGAGCAACCATTCGCCGCTCGCCCGCTTCGACGACTCCGTCCTCCCCGACGGGGCTGCCCTGCTCGCCGAACTCGCCGTGCGCCGGATCAACCGCGTCTGAGGACGAACCCGCGCAGAGTCCCGCGCACGCATCCGCGCATGTGAGCTCGGACACCGAGGTGTGCCAGACTGTTCCACGACAGCACTGTGATCGTCGGACAATTCCGGCGGACAGGGCAGTCGCGAGTTCAGTGAGCACCACCTCGGCGGTTCGGGCCCTTCACCGGTTTCCTCCCGAACTCAGCGCGTTCATAGGAGAGAGCCATGTCAACGCAGGCGTCAGGGAAAGTCGGAATCGGGCAGCGGATGCTCGACGGGATCGAGCGGATCGGCAACAGACTGCCCGAGCCCTTCACGCTCTTCCTCGGTCTCTTCCTCCTCACCGGGGCGATCTCAACGGCGATGGCGCTCGCCGGGGTGTCGGTGACGATCCCCGGCAGCGACGAAGTCGTCGCGATCAGGGGCCTCTTCACCGGGGAGGGCCTGGCGTGGCTGACGACGACGATGGGCGAGAACTACATCGGGTTCCCGCCGCTGGCGACGGTGCTGCCGATCCTGCTCGCCGTCGGCGTCGCCGAGAAGTCGGGGATGCTCGCCGCGGCCGTCCGCGTCGCCTTCGGCAAGAGCCCGCGCTGGCTGCTGCCCTACGCCGTCGGGTTCGTCGGCGTCGTCGGGTCGATCATGGCCGACTCGGCATTCATCATCATCCCGCCGCTCGCCGCGCTCGTCTTCAAGGCCGCGGGACGGCACCCGATGGCCGGTCTCATCGGCGGGTTCGCCGCGACCGGCGCCGGATACTCGACGTCGATCGTGCCGACGAGCCTCGACGCACTCTTCGCCGGCATCACCACCTCGGTGATGGAGACGCTGCCCGGGGTCGAGTACCAAGCGGTCAACCCGGTCTCGAACTACTACTTCAACATCGTCGCCTCGATCGTCCTCGCCCTCATCGCCGGGCTCATCATCGACAAGCTCATCGAACCGAACATGGTCCGCAAGGGCGTGCCGCGCGACTACGTCGATGCGACGACGCAGGGACTCGACAAGAAGTACCAGGCGTCAGGCTCGGAGTATGCGGAGAACTCCGTGTCGGCGCAGGAGATGGAGGCCGCGCAGACGGCGATGAGCCCGACGCTCGAGCCGGCGGAGAAGCGGGGTCTGCGCTGGGCTGTCCTCGCCGCGCTCGCCCTCACCGCGGTCATCCTCTTCGCGGTCCTCATCCCCGACTCCCCGTGGCGCAACGAGGAGGGCGGCTTCCTGCCGCGGTCCCCGCTGCTGTCCTCGATCGTCTTCATCGTCTTCGCGTACTTCATGCTCATGGGCGTCGTCTACGGTCTCGTCGTCGGCACGATCCGGTCGATGAACGACATCGTCAAGATGATGGGGCAGTCGTTCGTCGACATGATGTCGTTCCTCATCCTCGCGTTCATCCTCGGCCAGTTCATCGCCCTCTTCAACTGGTCGGGCATCGGCTCGTGGATCGCCGTGGCCGGCGCGTCCGGGCTCGAGTCGATCGGCCTCACCGGCTTTGCCGCGATCATCGGATTCATGCTGCTCGCGAGCGTGCTCAACCTCTTCATCGTCTCCGGATCGTCGATGTGGACGCTCATGGCTGCGGTCTTCGTCCCGCTCTTCGCCCTGCTCGGCTACGAGCCCGCGTTCATCCAGGCCGCGTTCCGTGTCGGCGACTCCGCCACACAGGTCATCACCCCGCTCAACCCGTACATGATCGTCCTCCTCGGCCTCGTCCGCCGCTACGAGCCGAACGCCGGCCTCGGCACCGTGATCTCCCGGATGTTCCCGTTCGTCATCCCGTTCTGGCTCGCGTGGGCGGGCCTGCTGGCGATCTGGTACTTCTTCGACCTGCCGCTCGGACCCGGCAACGGGATCTTCCTCGGGCAGAACTGAGATCGATCCCCGCCGAGGTGGGGCTGTGGTGAGTGCCCATCCGCGGTGGGGTGGTGGTTCCGCAGGCGGTGACGAACCGCGCCGAGGTGGTTCCGCGGTCAGTGGGGGACCGCGCCGAGGTGCCCCGTCCTCAGGCGACCATCTCGTCGATTCCGCGGCGCCAGTCGCCGACCGTACCCGACTCGATGAGGCAGGGGCGGCGCCAGATCGGGGCGAGTTCGGCGAGTTCGAACATCGTCCGGTCGAACCATCCGGCGGCTCGGACGACGGCGTGGGGGATGGCGCCGGGTTGTCTGGGGCGTGAGCCGATGGCTTCGTGGGTGTACGCGGCGATGTCGGCGAGCGTGGGATTGGCGCTCGGAGCGATGACGAGACGGTGACGTCCCGCGCCGGCCGTGACAGTGCGTTGCCGGGGAACGTCGGCGGTGGCTGGGTGCTGTCGGCCCGTGTCGGCGATGGTTGCCTGATCGGCGGGGTCGGTCACGGTGGTGGCGGGACCGGCTACGGCTGTCGTGGGACCGGCAACGGTGGTCGCGGGATCGGCAATCTCCGCCGCCGCGTCAATCTGGCCGGCGACCACCGCGTCGGCGGTGTCGGCGAGATCGGCAGCCGCGTCGATCATCGTCCGAGCCATGTCGCCGATGACGGTGATCCCGTGGGGAACATCGGTGCGCGCGAGCACGACTGCCCGACGGCCGGCGGCGATGCGGTCGGTGATGCAGAGGCGCACGACCGAACTCGTCGGCGTGGCCGTCGCTCCGATGAGGTCGCCGGCGAGCACGCTCGCGACCTGCGCCGGGTGAGCCTCGCTGGCGTCGATGAGCTGCCGGCGGATGCGGCCCTTGTCGTCGACCGGGGAGAACGGTGAGTCGGCGGTGATCGGGGTGTCCAGCCCGGCGAACGCGTAGACCGATTCGGGAAAGACGACGGGGATGCCGAGCTCGGCCGCCGCATCCATGATCGCCGCCTCAAGGCCGGGCAGGGTCGTCGCCCACACGCGCGAGTCGTACGCGGCGTGGACACACGCGAAGATCGCTTCGGCATTCGCCTCCTCGGCGGCGGAACGGACAGCTGCGGCGTTCGACGCATCGCCCTGCGTCCACGTGATCGACCCCATGGTGCTGGCGGGAACGGCGAGAGCCTCGGCGGGCGGCGCCGAGCGGGTCATGACACGGGCATCGGTGCCGGCGGCGGCAAGGTCGCGGGCGATCTGGGCGCCGATCTGACCGAGGCCGAGGACGAGTGCTGAGCGCATGGCGGTGTTCCCTTCGTCTGGCGAGCAGCCACGAGATGTGAGCACTGCTCTCTGTTGGTGACGATATGAGCGTAGACCCGTCGCAGCGATAAAACAAGAGCAGTGCTCACATTCAATTCCGGTGCTCTCTCACCGTAGAGTGAGGGAATGGAGAAGAAGCGGACTCCGCGAGAGAAGGCGCGTGCGGAGACCGAAGCGCGCATCGTCGAGATCGGCAATCGGATGCTCGACGCCGAGGGGGCGGAGGCGCTCTCGCTGCGGGCGATCGCGCGTGAGCTCGGCATCGTCTCGAGCGCTGTCTACCGTTACGTGAAGACCCGCGACGAACTCCTCACGATCCTCATCGCCGACGCCTTCACCTCGATCGCCGAGGCGGTCGATGCCGCCCTCGAACGCGACAGGTCGGTGCCGACGCTGGGGCTGGCGATGCTCGCGTGGTCGCGGAGGTTCCCACGGCGCTGGGCACTCATCTACGGCACGCCGATCGCCGCGTATGCGGCGCCGCGCGAAGTGACGGTCGAGCTGGGCACGCGCGTCATGGCCACGCTTGTCACCCTCGTCGACGAGGCGGGCGCTGCGGACTCGGGGGACGCCCCAGAGGTGGGCACTGCAGGCGCACCAGGGTCGGGTGCAGCTGGCACCGCAGATGCGGGCGCAGCGGATGCCGTGCGCGGGCAGGTTGCCTGCGCGCAGCCGAACCCGGGTGTCGAGCGCGTCGCCGCCGAACTCGCCACTCTCGGCATCGACGTCGATGCCGCCACGACGCTTCGGGCAGTCACCGCGTGGGTGGCGATCATCGGACTCATCAGCTCGCTGCGGTTCGGGCAGTTCGGTCCCGGCTTCGATGACGTCGAAGACGACCTCATGACCGCGGTCATCGCCGAACTCGGGTGGTGAGACTGTGCACGCGGTAAGCCCGCGAACCCGGTGAGCCCGTGCACGCGGTGAGACCGTGCACGCGGTGAGACCACGCACGCGGTGAGACCGTGAATGCACTGACGGCCCCCGCTCAGTGAACGGGAGCCGTCAGGGACAAAAAAGCGTCAGGCGACGAGCTGCGAAGAGCCAAGCCCCAAAGGAGCGAGCCTCGACTCGATCAGCGGACGGGGCCGGTGAACTTCTCTCCGGGACCCTGGCCGGGCTCGTCGGGAATCGTCGAGGCCTCGCGGAAGGCCAGCTGCAGGCTGCGGAGGCCGTCGCGCAGCGGGCGGGCGTGATGGTCGCCGATGACGGTGGCGGCACCGGTGACGAGGCCGGCGAGTGCGGTGATGAGCTTGCGAGCCTCATCGAGGTCGATGAGGTCGGCGGCGGACTGGCCGGGGGTGTCCTCGGCCAGGCCGGTCTTCACGGCGGCGGCGGACATGAGATGGACGGCCGTAGACGTGATGATTTCGACGGCGGGCACCTCGGCGATGTCGCGGGTGACGTCGCCGACCGCCTCGGCGGTATTGGGGTCTTGAGAGGTCATGGGTCAAGCTTGGCACATTCCCACGTCCCGGGTGGCCGGGAGGGGTGGCGATGTGCGAAGAGTCATGAACCGTAGTACACTGGATACGGTGCGAAGCGGAGTCTGACTCCCACCTGGATCGCGACGAGCGATCGGGTCCGAAGATCTGATGTTCTTCCCCTCGTTGGAAATCGGGGATGAAGGCAGCGGGTCGAGGTGTATTCACGGAAAGATCCTGTGGTCTCAGACCCCGGTGATCGTGTGTGCAGGCTCCCTTGGCATTCGTGTCGATGGGAGCCTTTTTCATTGCCACGACACCATTTGAGCTAAAAAGGAGTGAACACATCAGCGAGACGCGCATCAATGACCGGATTCGGGTTCCCGAGGTCCGGTTGGTCGGACCCAATGGTGAACAGGTCGGTATCGTTGCCATTCGCAAGGCACTCGATCTCGCCCGAGAGGCAGATCTCGATCTCGTCGAGGTCGCCCCGCAGGCGAAGCCCCCCGTGGCCAAACTCATGGACTACGGGAAGTACAAGTACGAATCTGCCCAGAAGGCCAGGGAAGCCCGGAAGAACCAGGCGAACACCGCGCTGAAGGAGATCCGCTTCCGTCTCAAGATCGACGAACACGATTACGAGACGAAGAAGGGTCACGTGACGCGGTTCCTGTCCGGCGGCGACAAGGTCAAGGTCATGATCATGTTCCGCGGGCGCGAGCAGTCCCGTCCCGAGATGGGCATCAAGCTGCTCAACCGGTTGGCCGAAGATGTGTCGGAACTCGGCACCGTCGAATCCGCCCCGCGGGTCGACGGACGCAACATGGTGATGGTCATCGCTCCTCACAAGTCCAAATCCGACGCCAAGGCCGAAGCCCGCAAGGCATCCTCTGATGCCAAGGGCCGCAACGCCGAGGTCAAGTCCCGACGCGATCGGGTCGCTGCGGAGAAGAACGCAGCGCCCGAGGCGTGAGCAACAGGTAACGAATTGCCGGACACCTGTGTCCGGTGGGTGAAGTAGTTGTGGGCGCCCCCTTGCCCACAACGAAATGCAAAGGAGAACGGCACGATGCCGAAGCAGAAGACGAACAGCGGCGCCAAGAAGCGCATGCGCGTGACTGGCAGTGGCAAGATCATGCGCGAAGGCGTGAACAACCAGCACAAGTTCGAGGGCAAGTCCTCGAGCCGCAAGCGCCGTGTCGGTACGGACCAGGTCCTCACCGGCGGCGATCGCGCCAAGGCCCGCAAGCTTCTGGGCAAGCTCAAGGGCAAGTGACTCGGCCGCTCTGAGGCCGAACGGTCCGCTGCGGACCGATCCCCACAGCTTGAACCAGACTCCGGACTGAGATCCGGACGCAACGAATCAAAGGAGTAACACGTGGCACGTGTGAAGAGGGCAGTCAACGCCCACAAGAAGCGCCGGGTCATCCTCGACCGGGCAAGCGGCTACCGCGGACAGCGCTCGCGCCTGTACCGCAAGGCCAAGGAACAGGTCATCCACTCGCTGGTCTACAGCTACCGTGACCGCCGCGCTCGCAAGGGTGACTTCCGTCGCCTCTGGATCCAGCGCATCAACGCCGGCGCCCGCGCCAACGGCATGACGTACAACCGCTTCATCCAGGGCCTCAAGGCCGCTGGTGTCGAGGTCGACCGCCGCATGCTCGCCGAGCTCGCCGTCAACGACGCACCGACCTTCGCCCACCTCGTCAAGGTGGCCAAGGACGCCCTCCCGGCCGACGTCAACGCCGCGAAGACCCCGGCAGCCTGACGTCCCGCCCGGACTGACGCTTGGACAGCCCGCTGACGCAGTGAATGCGCGCTGACGCTGTCCCAACGGCCCCGAACCCCTGCGTTCGGGGCCGTTGGTCTGTTCTCCCACCCTGTTTTCTCCCACCCCGATCACGAAGGTGCGCCATGAAGCTGCCCGATGTCATCTCCTCGCCGCAGTCGAAGCGGATCAAGAACGCCGCGAAGCTGCTCAGCCGCCGTGGGCGCAAGGCCGCCGGCCGGTTCCTCGCCGAAGGTCCGCAGGCCGTCCGCGAAGCCCTGGCCACCGACGGTGCCGTCGACGAGCTCTTCATCACCGAGGCGGCCGCTGAGCGCCATCCGGAGTTCGCCGAGGCGGCGGCCGGGTCGAGGATCTTCCTCTCCACCGTCACCGAGGAGGTGCTCACCGAGCTCGCCTCGACCGTGAACTCGCAGGGCGTCGTCGCCGTGTGCCGGGCACTCGACGTCGAGCTCACCTCCGTCGTCGACAAGGACGCGCAGCTCATCGTCGTCCTCTCCCAGGTGCGCGACCCGGGCAACGCGGGCACGATCATCCGGCTCGCCGATGCCGCCGGGGCCGACGCCGTCGTGCTCACGTCCTCGAGCGTCGACGTCTACAACGACAAGACCGTCCGCGCCACCGCCGGGTCGATCTTCCACGTCCCCGTCGTCACGGGTGTCGGCCTCCCCGAAGTGACCGAACTCGCCCGTGCCCGTGGCCTGCAGGTCCTCGCCGCTGACGGCAACGACGCCGCGCACGACCTCCACCACCCGTGGGAGTCGGGCCTCGACCTCTCCGCACGCACCGCGTGGGTCTTCGGCAACGAGGCGTGGGGGATGCGGCCCGAAGACCTCGAGGTCACCGACGCCGCCGTGGCCGTGCCGATCTACGGTCAGGCCGAGAGCCTCAACCTCGCAACCGCCGCCGGCATCTGCATCTTCGAATCCGCCCGCAACCAGCGGATGTGAAGGCGTGGCCGCCGTGCGGGTCGGCGGCCGCGGCTGAGCAGGCGGTCAGCAGAGGCGTTTCGGGGCCGCGACCGGGCGAGCGGGCCGCGGCTTCAGCCTTCTGGGCCGCAGCTGCAGCGTCCTGGACAGGGGTCTCACGCACGCTCATGGCGAGTTCTCGCTCGTTCAACACTTGGCGTGAATATGTGGGCTTTGGGGACGACATTTTCACGCCACCTGTTGAACGAGCGGCGACCTCGTCGCCGAACCGTCGATATTCACGCCACCTGTTGAACCAGCCCACCACTTGCTCGCCGTCCGTGACGGCCATGTCACCGCCCGCCGATAGTCTGCACCCATGACGACGACACTTCTCAAGGAAGATTTCGTCTACGCCGCAGCAGTGAAGAGACTGGGGATCATCGATGTTCCGAAGGCGGCTATGGCGGACGCCTCAGCTTCCTACCGACACTGAATCGCGGACGACTGTGCGTTCATCGTGCGCGAAAGCCCTCCGAGACCGGCCGCCAGTTGCGAAACTATTCCGCCGCATCTGCGGCCTTGGCGGTCTGATAGTTGGCGACGAGTTCCCAGATGTAGCCGTCGATGTCGGCGAAGTAGCCCATGTACGAACCATCGACGTCCTGACCCCCATCGGCTGACCCGCCAGCGGCGACAGCACGGTCGAGCACCTCATCGACCTCAGCTCGGGTGGCGAAGGCACAGGAGATGATGCTGGCGCCCGGGACAGGGTTCTTCGAACCGGGCTGGCCTGAGAGCTCGAGGTACTGGCCGTATTCGTCTGCGGCGATGAAGAAGATCGAAAGATTGGGCAGTTCGAAGGCGACGATACCGTCCTCGACTCCGTCGGTTTCGAGTCCGAGTCCATCGACGTAGAAGTTCGCGGTGGCCTGAGGGTCGGCGACGGGCAATGACAGGATCGTCGTCAGTGGCTTCATGCCTGCAGTCTAGTGGGGACGAACACGGTTGGGCAGGGGCAGCCGTGTCACCGCTCGCCGATAGTCTGCACCCATGACGACTGCCGCACCGAAGCCACCGACGATCACGCATGGACAACTCGCTCAGGGCCTCCTCGGCGATATCGGGTCCGACGAGTTCCTCGAAGGGCTCGATTTCACCGACCTCGACCTCGCCGAGGCGGATGCCAAGGGAGCGACGTTCCTCGACTCCGCGCTCACCCGGGTGACGTTCGGCGGGTCGGACGGGCACGCCGACCTCACCGGCGCGCGTCTGTCCGGGGTGCGGCTCACGGACTCCCGCGCGGACACGCTGATGATGCCGCGGGCGAATCTCGTCCACACGGAGGTCTCCGGGTGCCGGATCGGTGCCGGTGTCTGCTACGACAGCGTGTGGGAGAAGGTCGTCATCGACAACTGCCGGATCTCCTACCTCAACCTGCGTTCGGCGAAGCTCACCGATGTCGAGTTCCGGGGCTGCGCGATCGACGAACTCGACCTCGACATGGCGACGGCCACCCGCGTCGCATTCCCGGGCTCGACGGTCGGAAGCCTCCAGCTCGCCGGCTCGACGCTGCGCAGCGTCGACCTGCGGGGACTCGCCCCACACAGGATCACCGGCATCCAGGCGCTGCGCGGAGCGACGATCGACGACCAGCAGCTCATGGTCTTCGCCGAACTCTTCGCCCGCGAACTCGGGATCATCGTCGAGCGAGCGTGCGCGCCGACGGATCAGCCGCCTCGGCGACGGACATCGACACCCCGGCGCCCACGGCCACGCAGAGCCCCAAGCTCACGCGGTTCACGCGCCGGTGATCACCGGTTCCGCAGCTCCTCGGTGAGCACCCGCTGGTTCTCCGAGTAGTCGATGGGGATGACGATGAGCTGGACGCCGCCCTCCTCGAACGCCGTCTCGAGCGCACCCTGGAGGTCATCGACGTTGTCGAGGCGACGCCCCTTCGCCCCGTACGATTCGGCGTACGTGACGAAGTCGGGGTTGCCGAACTGCAGTCCGAAGTCCGGGAACCCGTCGACGGCCTGTTTCCACTGGATCATCCCGTAGCCGCTGTCCTCGAGGATGAGGACGACGAGATCGAGGCCGAGGCGCACCGCGGTCTCCATCTCCTGGCTGTTCATCATGAACCCGCCGTCGCCGGCGACCGCCATGACCCGGCACTCGGGATGCGTGAGCTTCGCGGCGATCGCCGAGGGCAGCCCGGCCCCCATCGTCGCCAGCGCATTGTCGAGCAGCAGAGTGTTCGCCCTGGTGGTGCGGTAGTTGCGGGCGAACCAGATCTTGTACATCCCGTTGTCAAGCGCCACGATGCCGTCGACGGGCATGACGGCGCGGACATCGTGGATGATCCGCTGCGGAGTGAACCGGTGCTCGGTCGAGCCCTCCTCGATCTTCGCGAGGATCCCCGAGCGCATCGGCAGCAGCGCCTGCGCATTGGGCACCTGCCCCTCGAGCAGGTCGGCGAGCCGGTTGAGAGTGGGACCGAGATCCCCGACGACCTCGAGCTGCGGGAAGTACACCTGTTCGACGACTGCGGCGCGGAAGTTGAGGTGGACGACGGTCGGACCGTCCTCGTCCATCGTGAACGGCGGCTTCTCCGTCGTGTCGTGGCCGATCGTGACGATGACATCGGCGCTCTCGATCGCATCGTGGACGTAGTCGCGTTCGGTCAGCGCCGCCGTGCCCATGTAGAGCTCGCTCGACCCCGACACCGACCCCTTGCCCATCTGCGTCGTGAAGTAGGGGATCCCGACGCGGGGCACGAACTCGGCCAGGGGGAGTCGGCAGCCGGCGCGAGAGGCATCGGCGCCGAGCATGAGCAGGGGACGCTCGGCTTCCCGGATGATCTTCGCGGCCGCTTCGAGCGAAGCGTCCGGGGCGACCGGCTGGATCATCCGGTGCGGCGGGATGAGCTCAAAGTTGTAGACCGGGGTGGCGGCGATGTCCTCGGGCAGTTCGAGGTGGACGGGCCCCGGACGTTCGTCCTGCGCGACCCGGAACGCCTCCCTGACCATGGTGGGGATCATCGTCGCCGAGGTGATCTGATGCGTCGACTTCGTCAGCGGGCCCATCGCGGCGACCGTGTTGACGATCTGGAAGCGCGCCTGCTCCGCGGTCCGAATGCCCTTCTGACCGGTGATCATGACGACGGGCATCCCGCCGAGGTTGGCGTACGCGGCCCCGGTCGCGAGGTTGAGTGCCCCCGGCCCGAGCGTCGTCAGGCACACGCCGGGCTTGCCGGTGAGCCGGCCGTAGGTCGCGGCCATGAAAGCGGCGGCCTGTTCATGACGAGTGATGATGAGTTCGATCGAGGACTCGCGCAGGGACTCGACGAAGTCGAGGTTCTCCTCCCCGGGGATCCCGAAGATCCTCTCGACGCCTTCGTTCTCGAGCGCCTGGACCATGACATCGGAGGCTTTGACTGGATTCGTCGTCATGTCTCGACACTAGCGCGACTGGACCCGCAGAGCACGGGTGGGTGATGAATCGGACACGGAGGACTGCCTCGGCGCCGGAACGTGGTCAGCACCCGGACGCCGACCGTCGGGGGAGGGGGGGCGAAGGGATAGACTGTTCTGCGGCATAGGCACACGCGCAAAGGACATCGATGACAGACCACTTGGACCCCTTGGACGAGTCAGCCGTGCAGGCCGCCGTGGACACGGCACTGACCGCATTCGCTGACGCCGCCACCCTTGATGACCTCAAGCAGGCGAAGATCGACTTCATGGGCGACAAGTCTCCCTTGGCACTGGCGAACCGCGCGATCGGCGGACTCGACAAGGCCGACAAGGCCACCGCCGGCAAGGTCGTCGGACAGTCCCGCGGACGGGTGAAGAAGGCCCACGACGACCGCCTGGCCGAGCTCGAGGCCGAACGCGACGCCGCGGTCCTCGTCGACGAGGCCATCGACGTCACCCTGCCGAGCGATCGGCGCGGGCTCGGCGCTCGCCACCCGCTCTCCCTCATCCAGGAACAGGCCGCGGACTACTTCGTCGGCCTCGGCTGGGAGGTCGCCGAGGGACCTGAGATCGAAGCGGAATGGCTCAACTTCGACGCCCTCAACTTCGGTCCCGACCACCCGGCCCGCCAGATGCAGGACACGTTCTTCGTCGACCCGCCCGAGGCCGGTCTCGTCCTGCGCACCCACACCTCGCCGGTGCAGTCGCGGTCCCTGCTCGAACGCGGAGTCCCGCTCTACGTCGTGTGCCCGGGCAAGACGTTCCGCACCGATGAGCTCGACGCCACCCACACCCCGGTCTTCCACCAGATCGAGGGCATCGCGATCGACAAGGGTCTGACGATGGCGAACCTCAAGGGCACCCTCGACGGCTTCGCCCGGGAGATGTTCGGCCCGGAGTCGATGACCCGACTGCGCCCGAGCTTCTTCCCGTTCACCGAACCGAGCGCGGAGATGGACTTCTGGTTCCCCAACAAAGTCGGCGGTCCCGGCTGGATCGAATGGGGCGGCTGCGGCATGGTCCACCCCAATGTGCTCCGCGCCGCCGGCATCGACCCCGAGGTCTACCAGGGCTTCGCGTTCGGCATGGGCATCGAGCGCACGCTCATGCTCCGGGAGGGAATCAACGATATGCACGACATGGTCGAAGGCGATGTGCGCTTCTCGGCCCGTTTCGGAATGAAGGCTTGAGAGATGCGCGTCCCACTTTCCTGGCTGGCCGACTACGTCGACTACCCGGCCGACACTGATGCCCACGCCCTCGCCGCGGAGTTCGCCGCGATCGGGCTCGAAGAGGAGGACTACTTCGGCGCCGAGGTGACCGGACCCCTCGTCGTCGGTCGTGTCCTCGACCTCGTCAAAGAGGAGCACAAGAACGGCAAGACCGTGAACTGGTGCCGGGTCGACGTCGGTCCCGAGCACAACGAGGCCGCCGACGATCCGAAGGACCCGCAGCCCGGCGAGGAGCGTCCGAGCCGCGGCATCATCTGCGGTGCCCACAACTTCGTGCCCGGCGACCTCGTCGTCGTCAGCCTGCCCGGCGTCGTCCTCCCCGGTGACTTCCGGATCGCTGCCCGCAAGACCTACGGTCACACCTCGGACGGGATGATCTGTTCGGCCGCCGAGCTCGGCCTCGGCGAGGATCATGACGGCATCATCGTGCTCACCGACCTCGGACTGAGCGGCGAACCGGGCGACGACGCGATCGCCCTCCTCGGCCTCGACGATGTCACCCTCGACGTCAACGTCACCCCCGACCGCGGGTACCAGCTGTCGATGCGCGGCATCGCGCGGGAGTACGCGCAGATGAAGGGGCAGTCGTTCACCGACATCGGCAGCCCCGAGGTCGCCGCGGTCAACGCCCCCACCGCTGACGGCTTCCCGGTCGTCATCGACGACGCCCGTCCCATCGACGGCGTGCCCGGATCCGATGTCTTCACCGCCCTGCAGGTCACGGGCATCGACCCGACGAAGACGACGCCGTACTGGATGCGCCGTCGCCTCATCGAGGCGGGCATGCGCCCGATCAGCCTCGTCGTTGACATCACGAACTACGTCATGCTCGAACTCGGGCAGCCGCTACACGCGTACGACACCGCACTGCTGGGCGAGGAGATCGTCGTCCGACGCGCCGAGGCGGGGGAGAAGTTCACGACGCTCGACGACGTCGAGCGCACCCTCGATGCCGAGGACCTTCTCATCACCGATCGCAGCGCCGACGGCTCGTCGAAGATCATCGGCCTCGCCGGGGTCATGGGCGGTGCGGCCGTTGAGGTGAATGACGCGACGACCGACGTCGTCATCGAGGCCGCGCACTTCGACCCGATCTCGATCGCCCGGACCTCGCGGCGGCACAAGCTCTCCTCCGAGGCCTCGCGTCGCTTCGAACGCGGTGTCGACCCGCGGCTGGGACCGGTGGCCGCCCGGCGCTGCGCCGACCTCCTCGTCGAGCTCGCCGGGGGCACGCTCAGCGCCGCGACGGCGCAGATCGGCGACGCACCGGAGCCCACCGTCATCGACCTCGCCGTCGACCGGGTCTCCTCCGTCGTCGGCGTCGACTACTCCGCCGCCGAGGCGATCTCCCTGCTCGAGGGCATCGGCGCCGGTGTCGAGGACCGCGGCGACGGACTGCTGCGGGTGACCGTGCCGAGCTGGCGTTCGGACATCACCGCCGACATCGACCTCGTCGAGGAGGTCGCGCGCACCGGCGGCTACGACAGGATTCCCTCGGTCCAGCCGGCCGCACGTGCCGGTGCGGGACTGACCGACGCCCAGCGGGCACGCCGTCGGATCTCCAATCTGCTCACCGCGGACGGGTTCACGGAAGTCCTCAGCTACCCGTTCACCTCGGCGAAGCGCGATGACGAGATGCGGCTCGAGGCCGACGATCCCCGGCGCCTCCACATCCGGTTGGCCAACCCGATGTCCGAGGACCTGCCGCTGCTGCGCACCACCTTGCTCTCGACGCTGCTCGACGTCGCGACCCGCAACTTCGGTCGCGGGGCCAAGGACGTCGCGCTTTTCGAAGCCGGACTCGTCTCCTCGGCAGCGGACCTGCCGACCACACCGGGACCGCGCTTCCTGCCCGGCTACCACCCGACGGCTGAGCAGCTCGAGGAGATCTACGCCTCGGTGCCGGCACAGCCCTACCACTACGCGGGAGTCGTCGCCGGACATGCGGAGTTCCCAGGAGTGTGGGGCAAGGGCCGGCGGGCCGACGCCGCCGATGTCATCGACATCGTCCGCCGGATCGCCGCAGTCAGCGGTGACGAGGTCAGCGTCGAGGCCGAACGCGGAGCCCCCTGGCACCCGGGCCGGGCCGCGAAGTTCACACTCGCCGGCGGCGGCGTGCTCGGATACGCCGGTGAGCTGCATCCGAAGGTCATCGAGAACCTCGGCCTGCCGGCGCGCACCGTCGCCTTCGAGATCGACCTCGATGCGCTGCTGGCGCAGGCGGACCTGCGGACGTGGGACGGCGCACTCTCGACGTACCCGGTGTCCCGGCAGGACGTCGCGCTCGTCGTCGATGCCGACCTGCCCGCGCAGACCCTCGCGGCGACGCTGACCGAAGGGGCCGGCGACGACCTCGAGGCGCTCGAGATCTTCGACCTCTACACCGGCGACCAGCTGCCCGAGGGCAAGAAGTCGCTGGCGTTCCGGTTGACGTTCCGGGCCCCGGATCGCACGCTCAAGGCCGATGAGGCCTCGGCGATGCGGGAGGCCGCGACGGCGCTCGCGACCGAGCGCCACGGTGCCCAGGTGCGCAGCTGACACGGTGCGCAGCTGATCCGTCTGATCACCAGTCGACGAGTGAGGAGACCGACCCATGAGTGAGAACCTTCCGTACGGGACGAAGCTGCCCGGCCAGCAGGCCGGTGGCGGGGCCACCGCGGTGCCGCGTGAGACGATCGCGCTCATCACCGGGGGTGCCCGCGGCATCGGGCGTCACCTCTCCGAGGCGTTCGCGAAGGCCGGCTACCGCGTCGTCCTCACGGCCACCTCGGCGACGAAGGCCCGGGAGGCGGCTGCCGAAGTGGCGCTCGCGACCGGGGGAGAGGCCACCGGCTTCGGACTCACGGTCGACGACGTCGATTCGGTCGCCGAGCTCAAATCCCAGGTGACGAGCCTGGAGAAGGAGACCGGGCAGCGTCTGCAGGTGCTCGTCAACAATGCCGGGCGGATCGAATCGACGGAAGGTCCGCTCTGGGACGCCGATCCTCAGAGCCTGGCCCTCGTCGTCGAAGCGAACGTCCTCGGGGTCGCGCTCATGGTCAACGCGTTCGCGCCCGTGCTCATCGATGCCGCCGTGGCGACCGGTCGGACGAGTGCGATCATCGATCTCAACTCGGGGTCGGGGGCGACGGGGACGCCGGCGTATTCGGTGTACTCGGCGTCGAAGGCGTCGCTGTTCCGGATCGCCGATTCGGTTGTCCACTTCGGGCATGAGAAGGGTCTGCGGATCTTCGAGATGGCGCCCGGTGTCGTCGAGACGTCGATGACGAAGTCGATGCCCGTCCACGATCACCGCACCACCGGTGATTGGACGACCCCGCAGCAGGTCACCGACCTCGCGTTGGCTCTGGCCTCGGGCTCGCTCGATGCGTTCACCGGGCGGTATGTCCGCGCAGGTGCCGATACGGAGCAGTCCCTCCTCGCCGAGGCGGCCGGCGGTCTCTCCGACTCGACCCGTCGCCTGGTGCTCGGCTGACCTGGGTCCACCCGTGACCGCAGTGACCGTGCCAGGGTCGGCTTCTCGGGGTGCGTCTCAGCCACCTTCCGGTCGCTCGGCAACCCAGCGCCACGGTGCTCAGCGCCCTGACGGTGGCTCGAATCGGGTGCGAACGCTGCTCATCGACAATGCCGACTCGTTCACGTTCAATCTCTTCCATCTCCTCGCCGAGGTGAATGGCTGCGAGCCGGTCGTCGTGCCCAACGATTGGGCAGAGTACTCGCTGGCCGTGCTTGAGGAATTCGACAATGTCGTCATCTCACCGGGGCCGGGGACGCCCGAGGTTCCCGCTGACTTCGGGATCTGTGCCGACGTCATTGCACATGCGGAGATTCCGGTGCTCGGCGTGTGCCTCGGGCACCAGGGGATCGCCTACGTTCACGGCGGAACGGTGGCGCACGCGCCGGAGCCGCGGCATGGGCGCGTGTCCGAGATTCAGCATTCGGGTACGGATCTGTTTGCCGGGCTGCCGTCGCCGTTTGAGGCGGCGCGGTATCACTCGCTCGCAGTGACCGAGTTGCCGTCGAGCCTTGTGCCCACGGCATGGTCGGATGACGGTGTGCTCATGGGGCTGGCGCACACGACGCGACCACAGTGGGGTGTGCAGTTCCACCCGGAGTCGATCGTCACCGAGCACGCGGCTGACCTGTTGCGGAACTTCCGGCGACTGACCGAGGAATGGTGGGCGCGGACGGGGCACGAGGTGTCTCCTTCGACGGCTGATTCGGTGGCCGGCGAGGGGACGTCGCCTGCGCGCTTCCTTCGCAATGAAGCGGTCGAGGGTGATCAGCTCGCGAATGAAGATGTGTCGCGTCGGGAACTCGCCGTGCATGTGCGTCAGCTGCCACTTCGCGGCACCGCATTGAACGTGTTCAGCGCGCTCTACGGCGACGAGCCCGAAGCAGTGTGGCTCGACGGCAACATGCCCGGTCATCCCGATTCGAGGTTCTCGATCATGGGCGCCCCGACGGGGCCTTTGAGTCGGTCGGTGAGAGCAGACGTCCCCACCGGGACGCTCGAAGTGCGGTCGGGAAACGGCACTGAAACCATTGAATCGGGATTCTTCGATTGGCTCAAGAACGATATCGGCTCGGTCGACCTCACCTACGCCGATGACGGAGGCGATCTGCCGTTCGCGTTCCGCCTCGGATGGGTCGGGTATCTGGGCTACGAGCTCAAGGCTGAAGTCGGTTCGCCGCTCAAGCGCGAGGCCGACACCCCGGACGCTCTCATGATGTTCCTCGATCGCGCCGTCGTCATCGACAACGAGACGAGCACGCTCTATCTGCTGGCGCTCAGCGGGGACGGAGTTGATAGCGCCCAGTGTGAAGGGTGGCTCGATGTGGTTGCCGAAGTGATCGGCATGCCGTCACTCGATGATGTATCAGTGACCGCTGCGCGATCGGTGGATGAGCCTGCCGACGTCGAGATGCAGGCCGCAGCTCCAGAAGGACACGAGCATCGAAGCGTCGCTGCGGAGGATTTCGCCGGCATCCCTGGTCTCAGCGCCCGACATTCGAAAGCGGAGTATCTTGAGCTCATCGCCGAGGCACAGCGACTTATCAATGACGGGGAGACCTACGAGGTCTGCCTGACGAACATGCTCGAGACGCAGTGGACGCGCGACTCCCTGGAGACGTATGTCGATCTGAGGCGAGATAATCCGACGCCGTTCGGTGCATTCCTGCGATCGCCCGAGGTGAGCGTGCTGAGCACGTCGCCGGAACGCTTCCTGCGGATCTCGGCTGGTGGCGAGGCGGAGTCGAAGCCGATCAAGGGAACTCGACCGCGGGGGAGCGGAGCTGAGGAAGACGAGGCTCTCAAGGACGATCTGCGGTCGTCGGTCAAGGACCGTTCCGAGAATCTCATGATCGTCGATCTGGTTCGTCACGATCTCGGCATCACTGCCGAGCTGGGATCGGTCGAGGTTCCCAAGCTCTTCGACGTCGAGACTTATGCGACGGTCCATCAGCTGGTGTCAACGGTGCGCTCGCACCTGGGCAGGGGAGCGACTCCCGTTGACTGTGTTCGAGCAGCCTTCCCGCCGGGCTCGATGACGGGAGCCCCGAAGCATCGCACAATGTCGATCATCGACGAACTTGAGAGCGGCCCCCGCGGCGTCTACAGCGGAACTATCGGATACTTCTCCCTCAACGGTGCCGTCGACCTCAGCGTCCTCATCCGCACAGCGATCGCCTTTGAGCAGTCGATGTCGTACGGAGTAGGCGGGGCCATAGTCGCGCTGTCGAGTCCTTCGGAGGAGCACCGAGAAACCATCGTGAAATCGAGACCATTGCTTCGAACTTTTAACGAGAAGGTTGAACCAGCAAGCTCCCTGCAGTCTCGGGCCTCGGGGCATGGATTGCGAAGTTCGACTGGAAAGCTTCCCCTCTCCAGCTGAGCGCCGGTCTTCAGACCAACGAATACGACTTTCAATCACTAAGCAACCTCTGTGGTTCCTTCGCTGTAACCCTTGTTTGTGAGAATATGACACTCACTCAGAGCCTATAGAGAGTGTAGATTGATAACAACAGACATTGTTCGTGCTTGTTGCTCTATAGATGAAGCGGGACTAGGTGGCGATGAAGTGCATGATGATGCGCGCTGGATGGCCTGGAAAACTGGCCGTGGGGATCACGATGGGAGGTCAGGATCACGGATCCACGGCTAGTTGAATCCAAGGCGCCGACGCATTGACATAGCTAGGAGTAGAAAAGTGGGTAACGTTGCAGAGTGGGTCTCGGCGGTTGTCGCTTTATGCGCACTCATTGCTGCTGTATGGGCGGCTCGGACCTCAAGAAACCTGTATGAGACCTCAAGAGACCTCTATAAGGTTGAGTCCAAACGAGATGAAAAATCGAGAGAGCGGGAGAAGAGGATCCAGGCGAGCGGCATAGCATCGTGGTGTGTCAGGATCATTCCTCACGATGGCTCGGCCCTGAGCAACGGAATCCTAGTGCACAATAGTACCGATTCTCCCGTGTACGACGTAGAGGTCACCAGCATCTACTCGGTGTCCAAGGGAAGTGATCCTGTCAAACTAGCACCATTCACTATGGAGGTGTTGCCTCCCGGTGATTTTGTCGCCGGAGAGCACCCAAAGTACGGTTGGACTTTCCCCGACCAGCGAGAAGACATCGACGGGATTGTTCGCCCGATTACGAAGAATAGGAACTGGCGGGTGGTGACACTGAAGTTCACTGACTCATATGGACTGCGGTGGATGCGTGATAAGAACGGGCTTGAGGAGATTCCTGTTTCTGCACAGGCATGAGCCGACTAGCTACGGCTTTCTGCTTCTGAGAACCCTCGGTCGCTAGGTGGCACATAAGTCTCCCGCTTCCCGTAGATCGTCAACGGCAGGACGTCGCGATCCGTGCGACCTGCGAGCGACCCTGTCAGCAGAGAGATCACATATCCCAGGACTACCGACGCCACGAACGCGACGATCGAGATCGCGAACGGGTTGAGGCCGATGATGTTCTGGACGTACCAGGCCAGCCCGGCACCGAGCAGCAGACCGCTGAGCACCCCGAACGTGTTGGCGCGCTTGGTGAAGATCCCAAGCGCGAAAACCCCGGCCAGTGGAACACCGAAGAGCCCGGTGATGCTGAGGAACAGATCCCACGTCTCGGCCTGATCGGTGGCGACGAGATAGAGCGCCACGGCGACCGACGCGGCACCGACCACGACGATGACCATCCGAGAGAACCCCACACCTGAGCGGGCAACACCATCGCGCGGTGGGAAGAACCGATCGCGCAGATCGACGGTGACGCACGCCGAAATGGAGTTGAGGCTCGACGAGATCGTCGACTGCGCGGCCGCGAAGATCGCCGCGATGAGCAGTCCCGAGATTCCCGCCGGCAGCACGTTGACCGCGAAGTACGGGACGAGCGCCGAGGTGTTGAAATCCTCGGGAAGCGACCCTGCATGCCGGTAATAGCTGTAGAGCACCGTGCCGATCCCATAGAAGAGCGGAATCGTCAGCAGCGCGAGGAACCCGTTGACCATGAGCGACCTCGCCGCCGCCTTCGGAGAATCCGTGGTCTGATACCGCTGCACGACGTCCTGGCTCGCCGTGTACTGATGCAGGTTGTTGAACACCGATCCGAGGAAGATGATCGGAATCGCCGCTGCCGCCCCGCCGATCGTCCAATTGTCAGCCGTGATGAACTTGCCGTCATTCGCCGCATCAGAGGCAACAGTCGCCATGCCGCCGTCGATGGCAGCGATGCCGAAGACGAGGATGACCCCTGCCCCGACGAGAAGAATGATGGCCTGAGCAACGTCCGACCAGATGACGCCCTCCATCCCACCGAGGAACGTGTAGATCACCGAGAGCACACCGACGGCCGCGGCAATGAGTGCCGGGCTGATATCGGTGACCGAACTGATCGCCAACGTCGGCAGATAAACGACGATCGCGACCCGCCCGATGTGGAAGAGCACGAAGAGCACCGACCCGAGGACTCGGATGCTCGGCCCAAAACGCGCCTCCAGATACTCGTACGCCGTCGTGACGTCGAGCTTGCGGAAGAACGGAATGTAGAACGCGACGAGCACGGGCACAAGGAGGAAGATCGCAATGTTGCCGGCCGCATAGGACCAGTCATTGAGGAACGACTGCTCAGGAGTCGACATGAACGTGATCGCCGACAGCGTCGTGGCGTAGATGCTGAACCCGGCCGCCCACACGGGGATGCGCCCATCAGCTCTGAAGAACGCATCCGTGCTCTCACCAGCCTTGCGAGTGAACCACACGCCGATGGCCAGCGTCGCCAAGAGATAGATGATGATCACGGCCCAATTGAGCCCGCCAAGACCTGGAGCGTCCATGCTCCTCCTCCGATGAAGGTCGATCGGGACGCCTCAATCCTCGGGTCCCGAAGTGAACATAAAACGTGGGATGTCCTACGCGGGAAACCTACCGGAATGAATCTTTGGATACAAGCTTGATTGCTTTTGGGGCATCGGTCGTCAGAGGGCCGCAATCCTCAGCGGATCAGCGCCGACCTCACGCCGAGACGAGTTCGTCCGCCATCATCCACTCGACGATCGCCGCGACATGGGCGTCGACGGAATCGATCGCCGGCAGGGGAGCGACGTCCGGCGGGACAAGGAGACCGATCTCCGTGCAGGAGAGCGCCACGGCATCGGCACCGCGATCGGCCAGCGACTGCATGATCTCGATGTAGCGGGCACGGGAGGCCTCGGTGAAGCTGCCCTGAGTGAGCTCGTCCCAGATGATCTGATCGACCTCGAGGCACGTCTCCTCATCAGGGATGAGCGTGGCAATGCCCTGCGCCTCGAGGCGCTCGGTGTAGAAGCCGTCGAGCATCGTCCATTTGGTTCCGAGCACCGCCAGCGTCGAATACCCGCGGTCCTTCGCCATCGCCGCGATCGAATCGACGATGTGGATGAGCGGGACGTCGACGGAGGCCTCGACCGTCGGCGCCGTCTTGTGCATGAGGTTCGTCGCGATGGCCACCGCCTCGGCGCCGCCGTCGACGAGACGCTGACCGGTCGCAGCCAAAGCAGCTGAGGCGCCCTCCCAGTTCTCGGCGATCTGGAGGTCACGGATCCCGGAGAAGTCGCACGAGTCGAGGAGGATCTGCGCCGAATGATGACCGCCGAGGCGCTCGGCGACCGCCGCATTGATCTTCGTGTAGTACTCAATGCTCGAGTGCCAGCTCATTCCGCCGAGCAATCCGATTCTCCGCATCGTCAATCTCCTTCGATACCCGTTCCCGCACGCGATCCGCGCCGAAAGCGACCGGCCGCATGATCCGCATTCCTTATGTCTTCCAGTCTCCCGCACCACGAACATCCCGAGTAGACCCAGTTCGCGCTGACTTGCCATAAGCTGGACTTATGTCTCAGCAGTTCGACCACGCGCTCACCACCGGCGACCCCAAACGACTCCTCCTCTTCGGCGCTGTCGCCCAGGCCGGCAGCCTCGGGGCCGCCGCACGGGAGATCGGGTGGTCGCAGCCGGCGCTCTCCCAGCACATGAGCGCCCTCGAGAAGGACCTCGGCGTCTCGCTGTTCGACCGGACCCCGCGCGGCATCGTGCTCACCACGGCGGGTCAGCTTGCCCTCATCCGCGCGACCGAGGTCGCCGCCTCGGTGACGGGATTGCGCCGCGACCTCGCCACGGCCTTCGGCCTCGGCGGACGCAACGTCCGGCTCGCCGGCTTCCCGAGCTTCGTCATCGGACCGCTGGCCGCCGCCCTCGGCACTCTCGAGACTGGCGATGACACCCGCCCGGACAACGTCACCCGCCACTCCTACGAAGTCGTCGAAGCCGAACCGCCCGAAGCGCTCACCCTGCTCGAGAACGGCGCGATCGACGTCGCCTTCGTCTTCCACCACGAGGACGAAGACCCACCTCAGCTCGACAACGCCACGGTCGTCGACCTCGGCGAGGATCGACTCGACCTCCTCGTCCCGGAACGCTGGAACCGGGCCGGCCAGATCCACGCGCTCACCGACGTCGCCGAGCTGCCGTGGATCATGGGGTGCGAACGCTGCCGTTCGACCGCGGAACGCCTGTGCCGTCGGGCCGGTTTCGAACCCCGCACCCGGCATATCACCGACAATCCCGGAGCAATCCAAGCGCTCGTGTCGAACAGCCTCGGCGTGGCCCTGCTCCCGCAGAGCGCCCGACGAACGACCGCGGTCGAGGGCATTGCGGCGATCTCGATCCCCGAGGTCGGCACTCGCCGCATCAGTGCCCTTGTCCCCACCGAGCTGGCTACCGCCGGCGAGATCACCGACCTCCTCGATGCACTGCGAACTCTCAATGACGATCCACAGGTTCATCAGAGGTGATCAATTAGGCTGGTGACGACGGCAACGAGGATTAGGGCGACGAAAGGGGAGTGCGGATGACGATCCTCTACTCCATCGGATTGGGTCTCATCAACGCTGTCATCGTCGGATTCCTCGTCAGGCGGATGATGCCGGTCGGCACCGGCGCCGCCCGCAACATCGTCGTCTCCCTCATCATGGGCCTCTCGATCTGGCCGATCACCCTGCAGGCGTACCGGCTGCTCGGCATCTCCGAGGACAACGCCTACCCCGGCCTCGACATGAGCTTCCCCGCGATCATGGTCTTCCTCCTCCTCTTCGCGTGGTTCATCGTCATCCAGATGTTCATCCTCCTCGCCATCGAACTCGTCATGCCGACCGGCACGATGTCATCGGTGCTGCGCTCCGTGCCGAAGGTGCCCACCTGGTATCGCCGCGTCAACCGGCTCGCCCAGGTCCAGAAGATCCTCATCCGCTTCGGCCTCGGTCGGTACCTCAAACCCCGTATCCCGACGCTCCGGGTGTCCCTGCGCGAGATCGCGGCGACGACCCGTGACGCCCTGGCCGCCGCCGGGGTGACGTTCGTCAAGCTCGGACAGTTCATCGCGACCCGCGGTGACATGATCCCGCACGAGTTCGTCGAGGAGTTCTCCAAACTCCAGGCCGGGGTGCCCCCGGTTCCCTTCGCCGAGGTGAAAGGCCAGTTGGAGGCCCTGTGGGGCCGTCCCGTCGCCGAGGTGTTCGCTGAGTTCGACGAGGTCCCCTTCGCGGCCGCGTCGGTCGCCCAGGTCCACCGTGCCGTGACGTGGGAGGGTCAGGTCGTCGCCGTCAAGGTGCAGCGGCCGAAGATCCGCAAGCAGGTCAAGGCCGATGCCGACATCGTCCTCACCCTGGCCGTTCGGCTCGAGCGGTCGACTGACTGGGCGAAGAAAGTCGGGGTCGTCAAACTCGCCAACAGCTTCGTCGATTCGCTCATGGGGGAGCTCGACTACCGGGGCGAGCTCGCCCACATCGAAGCGCTGCGGGAGGCCGACGAGGTAGGGCGGCAGAACTCCTCGCGGCCCTCGGTCGTCCACATTCCCAATGTCTACCCCGAGCTGTCGGGGGAGTACGTCATCGTCATGGACCTCGTCGAGGGCGTTCCCCTGTCGCATGCCACCGAGGTGGTCTCCGAGCTGTCGCAGATCGCCCGGGCCGAGATCGCTCAGGACCTCTTCCTCATGGTCGTCCGGCAGGTGCTCGGCAAAGGGATCTTCCACGCCGACCTCCACCCGGGCAACATCGTCGTCTCCTCCGCCGGACGGGCGGGACTCGTCGACTTCGGGGCGGTCGGATTCATCGACAAGCGGGATCGGCGGGCGATCGCGCTCCTGCTCATGGCGTTCGATTCGCAGAACTCGCAGGCGGCGACCGCGGCGATCCTCGAACTGCTCGGGGCGCCGAGCGATGTCGATCTGCGCGAGCTCCAGCGCGAGATCGGGCAGATCATGCTCAAGTACGGCGACGGTCGGCCCGGGTCGACGTCGGCGGCGCTCTTCGGCGAGCTCATCGACTTCGTCGTCGACTACGGGTTCCCGATGCCGACGTCGGTCGCCACGGCGTTCCGGGCGATCAGCACGCTCGAGGGCTCGATCATGAAGCTCGACCCGCGGCTCAATCTGCTCACCCTCGTGACGCAGAACGGGAAGGACCTGCTCCGGCAGGTCGGTGGTCTGGGCATCGACCGGCAGGAGATCACCCTCTACTTCGCGGCGACGCTGCCGCAGATGGCGGAGCTGCCGGCCCAGGTCGCCCGCATCGCCGGACACCTGCAGGACGGCACTCTCGATGTCGGCACGAGCGGGTTGAACATTTCGATGATCAAGAACCTGCTCAAGTCCACGGTCGAGCAGTTCATCCAGGTGATCGTCTCGACGGCGCTCATCCTCGGCGGAGTGATCCTCATGGCCGCCGACTTCGGGCCGCCCTTGGCGCCTGAGCTCAAGCTCTTCACGTACTTCGGGGCGTGGGTGCTCTTGGCCGGCAGTGTCCTCGCGGCGCTCGTGCTGGCGCCGGCGCTGAGGCAGCGGATGGCCTGGGACAGTCTGGGATAGCCGGACTCAGCCCGACGGCCTCAGTCGCTGGCGACGGCGCCGGTGAGGGACCACACCTTCTGCAGCTCTTCGAGGGTGGCCCGCGACCGTTCGGGATCGAGGTTCGCCAGGGCGCTGATGATGCATTGGGCGACGACGACCGCGCCCGTCGCCGACGCCGTGGGCCCGGTGCCCTCGGACGGCACGAGGATCAGCTCATCGGCGAGCTCGGCGAGCTGCGAGCGCTGATCGGCGATGACGATGAGCCTGATGCCCTGGGTCTTGGCGTATTCGCACAGCGGGAGGATGCTCGCGCTGGTCTTCCAGATCGAGAAGGTGAGCAGGCAGTCTCCGGGCTGGAGCATGCGGACGTCGTTGATCATGCTCGTCATCGGGCCGTCGCTGAGGGTGATCCGGTAGCCGAGGGCCTGCCCGTTGTGGGCGAGCACGGCACCCGGGGCCAGGAACGAGCCGGTGGCCACGACCGTCGTCGCCTGCGCGGCGGCGATGAGGTAGGCGACGTTGTCGATCGCCTCCTCGGTCAGCGTCTCGGCGAGGAGCTCGATGAGCTCAAGATCCTTGACCAGCGATTTCAACGGCTGCCCGGCCCCCGCCTCGGCGTTGCGGGCGAAGTGCTTGTCGGCATCGAGCGATGACAGGAAGCGATTGCGCACCTCCGTCGACAGCTCCGACCAGCCGGAGAAGCCGATCGCCTGCGCCGCGCGCACGACGGTTGCGACATTGACTCCCGCGGCGTCGGCCAGCGCCGCCGCACTCGAATAGGACGCCGTCTCCGGATCATCGGCGATCGTCCGGAGCACGGCCGTCGACCCCGGTGACAGCTTCCGCTGCGCCATCAGGCTGTCCACCCACGTTGCGATGATCCCCATCGGACACTCCCTTTGCAATAAATGTTGCACTGACTTATATTGATAAGTGTGGCTCGGGTTACACATGACGCTGAAGCTTCGCGGAAGCGTCAAGGAAACCCTCTTAATCACGGGAACTGACGCCACCGGCTTGACTGCAGTATATGTTGCAATCCCGGTTGTGTCTGCCCCGACATCTACATCGAGCCCATGTTCCACGACAGTACAGTCGAAGGAGACGACGAGTGAAGAACCGAGCTGTGTCGATCGCCGCACTCGCGGCGGCGACCACGCTGTTCGCCAGTGCCTGCGCCACCGGCAGCACCGGAACCGACAGCGCATCGCAGGCGATCATCGATGAGCAGACCGGTTTCGCCGCCCACACCGGACAGCCCCAGCGAGGCGGGGTCGTCGAGATCCTCGGAGGCGTCGACTTCTCCTACCTCGACCCGGCGATGGGCAACGACGGCAACGTCCTCAACCTCTACAACCTCCTCTACCGCACGCTCACCCAGTACCAGCACGACCCGGAGACCGGGGAGGTCGAGCTCGTCGGCGATCTCGCCGAGGACACGGGCACGCCGAACGAGGATGCGACCGAATGGACCTTCACCCTCAAAGAGGGCGTGACGTTCGAGGACGGAACCCCGATCACCGCCGAGGATGTGAAGTTCGGCTTCGAACGCTCCTTCGACCCGTCCCTGGCCATCGGACTCGAATACCTGCAGAACTACGTCAAGGGCGCGTCCGACTACGCCGGCGTGTTCCAGGACCCCGCCGGCCTCGACTCGATCCGGGTCATCGACGACCGGACGATCACCATCGAGACGAATGAGCCGATGGCGGACTTCCCCGACGTCGTCGCCACGGCACCGGCGACACCGTTCCCCAAGGACCAGGTCACCGCCGTCGATCAGATCCAGAACGATCCGATCTCCTCGGGGCCCTACGTCGTCGAGTCCTACGAACCCGGCGAGACGCTGACACTGGCGCGGAACGAGAACTGGAACCCCGAGACCGACGACATCCGCCCGGCCTATCCCGACGGCTACGAGTTCACGCTCAGCCTCGACCAGAACACCATCGACCAGCGGCTGATGTCCGGCCTGGGCGCCGATTCCAACGCCGTCTCCGCGGCGACGAACGCCGCCGGGGCGGCCAGTCTCGCGCGGATCATCGGCGACCCGAGCCTGTCCGCGCGAACCGTGCAGAACATCCCGGCGTGCAACTACTACATGGTGATGAACACGAGCAAGGAGCCGTTCGACGACCTGCAGGTCCGGCGGGCGATCAACTGGGCCGTCGACAAGGCGAGTGTCGTCAACGCCAGCGGCGGCCCGAACCTGGCGAACGTCTCACCCAACCTGTCGCTGCCGAACATGCCGGACTTCAGCGACGCCGATCCCTACGGCACGCCCGAGGACCGGGGCGACCCGGAGAGGGCCGCGCAGATGCTCGAGGACGCCGGGGTCGAGAACCTCGAAGTGACCATGGACGTGAGGTCCTCGCCGATGGGCCAGGCGCAGGCCGAAGCCCTGCAGCAGTCGCTGCGGAAGGCCGGCATCGACGTCACCCTCAACGTCATCGACCAGGCCACCTACTACGAGGTCATCACCACGCCGAGCCAGCAGAACGAGCTGACGATCGCCGGATGGTGCACGACCGGGTGGTTCTCCGGTGAGACGGTCGCGCCGCTCTTCGACGGCGACCGCATCGCCGAGACCGGCAATGCCAACATGTCGCAGGTCGACGACCCCGCACTCAACGAGGCGATCGACGAGGCGGCCGTCATTCCCGACGTCGACGAGAAGAACGCCGCCTACACCGCGATCAGCGAGCGCGTGCTCGAACTCGCCCCCGTCGTCCCGCTCGTCCGACCCCAGCCGCTGCAGCTCGTGGGCACCAACGTCGGCGGTGCCTTCGCCAGCCCGCCGCGGACCGGGTCGATCGACTACGCGCAGCTGGGTCTGCTCGACCCGGAAGGATGACCGCGCCGTGACCACATCGCAAACGACCACCGCACAGGAGTTCGGGCAGCCCGGCCCGGGGGAAACGTTCTCCCCGGAGCGACAGGCGCTGCGCCGGATCCTCCGCAGACCATCGGTCATCCTCTCCCTCGGCTTCCTCGGCGTCATCGTCGTGCTCGCCGCCTTCGCCCCGTTCATCACGCAGCTCTCCGGCTACAGTCCCTTCGAATACGACGAGTCCGCGGTCGATCCGGCGCTCGGCGGGGTCCCGCGGGGCGCGTTCGGGGGCATCAGCGGCGACCACTGGTTCGGAGTCGAACCCCAGACCGGGCGGGACATCTTCGCCCGGATCGCCTACGGGGCCCGGATCTCGATGCTCATCGGCATCGGCGCGGCCGCGATCACGATCCTCATCGGCGTCGTCATGGGTGTGCTCGCCGGCTTCCTCGGGGGCATCGTCGACGCCGTCATCTCCCGCCTCATGGACTTCCTCATGGCGTTCCCCGCCCTGATCTTCATGATCGCGATCCTCTCGGCGCTGCCCCAGGGCAACCGTCCGCTGCTGCTCGTCATCGTGCTCAGCCTGTTCTCGTGGCCGGGCACCGCGCGAGTCATCCGCGGACAGACGCTGGCGCTGAAGAACCGTGAGTTCATCGAGGCGGCGAAGACGTCCGGGGCCGGCTGGGCGCCTCTGGTGTTCCGGGAGGTCCTGCCCAACCTGTCGGGCACGATCATCGTCATGGCGACCCTGGCCGTGCCGATGTTCATCGCCACCGAGGCAGGGCTGTCCTTCCTCGGCGTCGGAGTCACCCCGCCCGACCCGTCGTGGGGGCAGATGATCTCCGCCGCGGTGCCGTGGTACTCGACGGCCCCGATGTTCTTCGTCATCCCCGGCATGTTCCTCTTCCTCACCGTGCTCTCCTTCACGGTGCTCGGTGACAACCTCCAGAAGATTTGGGCGGGTGGCCTGCGATGATCTCCTACATAGCCAAGCGACTGGTGGCGGCGGTGATCGTCATGCTCTGCGTCGTCTTCTTCACGTTCCTCATCTTCTTCCAGCTCTCGCCGGACCCGGCCGCGAGCATCTGCGGGCAGACCTGCACCCCGGACCGGATCGAGGCCATCCGCAACCAGCTCGGCCTCAACGAACCGTTCCTCACCCAGTTCCTCACGTTCCTCGCCGGGCTCGTCGTCGGCCGTGACTACGGCACCGGCGGCTCCGTCATCCACTGCGACGCCCCGTGCATCGGCTACTCCTTCCAGTCCAACCAGGATGTGCTGCAGGGGATCCTCGACCGGCTTCCGGTCTCGGTGACCGTCGCCGCGGGTGCGGCCGTGCTGTGGCTGCTCACCGGTGTCGCCGCCGGGGTGATCAGTGCGGTCAAGGAGGGCACGTGGTGGGACAGGGGCGCGATGATGCTCGCCCTGGCCGGCCTGTCGCTGCCGAGCTACTTCGTCGCCCTGGTCCTCCAATACCTCCTCGTCGTCGAACTCCAGTGGCTGCCGTTCCCGTCGGTCGTGCCGTTCACCGAGGACCCCGTCCAGTGGTTCCAGGCCTACCTCATGCCGTGGATGGTGCTCGCGCTGATGTATGCGGCGATGTATGCGCGGCTGACGCGCACCAACGTCATCGACACCCTCGGCGAGAACTTCATGCGCACCGCCCGGGCCAAGGGACTGCGGCCTGCGACGGTGCTCACCCGCCACGGCCTGCGTCCGTCGCTCACCCCGATCGTCACCCTCCTCGGGGTCGACTTCGCGACCCTGCTCGGGGGCTCGCTCATCATCGAGACCGTCTTCGGTCTCAACGGCGTCGGTCGGTATGCCTACGACGCGCTGGCCGTCAACGACCAGCCGGTGATCATGGGCGTGACGCTCCTGGCCGCCTTCGCGGTGATCATCGCCAACCTCGTCGTCGATCTGCTGTACCGGGTCCTCGACCCGCGAGTGAGAGTGAGTGCCGCATGACCGCCCTGCCCCCTGCCGCCGGACCGGACGGCCCGGTGCTGTCGGTGACCGACCTGCGCATCGCGTTTCCGCTCGGCACCGTCGTCGACGGGTCCTCGTTCTCGATCGAGCGCGGGCAGACGATGGGACTCGTCGGCGAGTCCGGATCGGGCAAGTCGATGACGTCGCTGGCGATCATGGGACTCCTGCCGAAGGAGGCGACCACCTCGGGGTCGGTGCGCTTCCGCGGTGACGAGCTGCTCGACCGGTCGGAGTCGTCCCTGCGCCGCCTCCGCGGGGATCGGATCGCGATGATCTTCCAGGATCCGCTGTCCTCCCTCAACCCCTATTACACGGTCGGCTTCCAGATCGCCGAGGCGTACCGGACCCACAAGGGAGGGTCGAAGGCGGCCGCGATGGTAAGGGCCGCCGAGGCGATGGACCGTGTGAGCATCCCCGACGCGGGCAACCGGGTCAGTCACTACCCCCATCAGTTCTCCGGGGGGATGCGTCAGCGGGTGATGATCGCGATGGCGCTCGTGTGCGAACCCGAGCTCATCATCGCCGACGAACCGACGACGGCCCTCGACGTGACCGTGCAGGCGCAGATCCTCGATCTCCTCGCCGAGGTGCAGGAGACGACCCGTGCCGCGATGCTCTTCATCACCCACGATCTCGCCGTCGTCAGTCAGATCGCCGATCACGTGACCGTCATGCGCGCCGGCGTCACCGTCGAACAGGGCACCGCCGCCGAGGTCTTCGCCGCACCGTCCCATGAGTACACGCGCGCGCTGCTCGCAGCGACCCCGCGCCTCGACGATGCCATCGACCTGCCCGAGCCGATCCTCACCGGTGCAGAGAGGACCCAGTCATGACCCCGACGACCACCCCGCTCCTCGCGGCGACGAATCTGCGCAAGGAGTTCCGCACCGGGCGCCGGCAGACGGTCACCGCCGTCGATGATGTCTCGTTCCGGGTCCACCGGCGCGAGACCCTCGGCATCGTCGGTGAGTCCGGTTCCGGGAAGTCGACGACGGCCCGGATGATCGCCCGGCTCATCGACCCCACCTCGGGGACAATGGAGTTCGACGGAGTCGAGGTCACCGGACGCTCGGGGGCGGCGCTGCGGGACTTCCGCAGCGGAGTCCAAGTGGTGTTCCAGGACCCCTACTCCTCGCTCAATCCGCGTCACACCGTCGAGGAGGTGATCTCCGCACCCCTGCGCTACCAGAAGCGCCGCGTCGCCGGCGGCTACCGACAGCTCGTCGGAGCCGCGATGGAGCGCGTCGGACTCAACCCGGACCACGCTCGTCGCTACCCCAGGCAGTTCTCCGGGGGACAGGCGCAGCGCATCGGCATCGCCCGGGCTCTCGTCGTCGACCCGAAGCTCGTCATCTGCGACGAGGCGGTCTCGGCCCTCGACGTCTCGGTCCAGGCGCAGGTGCTCGACCTCCTCGTCGACCTGCAGAGAGAACGGGACCTCTCCTTCATCTTCATCGCCCACGATCTCGCCGTCGTCCGGCAGGTCGCCCACCAGGTCGCGGTGATGAAGGCTGGTCGCATCGTCGAACAGGGCGCCAGGGACCAGATCTTCGACGCACCCCAGCACGACTACACGAAGGCACTGCTCGCCGCCGTGCCCACGATCTCCCGCACCCACTGACCGCCTCGGCGAAAGGACATGATGTCGGATACACCCACGCAGACCCAGCCTGCGGATGCCGCACCGCAGAAGCCGGATCCGGTCGATGACTTCGTCGTCACCGACCATGAGCTCGCCCTGCCGACCGGGACACTGAGGTACCGGGCGCAGACGGGACGGATGGTCGTCGGCGCCGAGGTCGTCGAGGACGGAGTCTTCGAAGGCCTCAAGCCCAAGGCGCAGATCTTCCTCACGTCCTACACCGCGGTCGCCGACGACGGCGGTCAGGATCCCGCCCGGCCGGTGATCTTCGTCTTCAACGGCGGGCCCGGATCCTCCTCGGCGTGGCTGCACATCGGCCTCTTCGGCCCCCGCCGGGTCGTGACCAACGACGTCGGCGATCGCACCCCGCCGCCCTACGGGCTCGTCGACAACCTCGAGACGACCCTCGCCTACGCCGATCTCGTCTTCATCGACCCTGTGACCACCGGCTATTCGCGGACCGCGGAGGGGGAGAAGCCGGCGGACTTCCACAGCTTCACCGGTGACCGGGACGTCGTCGGCGAGGTGATCCGACTGTGGCTGAGCCGGAACAACCGGTGGATCTCACCGAAGTTCCTCGCCGGCGAATCGTACGGGACGACGCGGGCGGCGGCCCTGGCCGGCCATCTCGCCACCCGCCACGGCATCGCGCTCAACGGGATCATCCTCATCTCGGCCGTCCTCGACTTCGGCACGCTGATCTTCAACGAGGGCAATGAGGCACCCTACGCCCATTTCCTGCCGACATTCTCCGCCGCGGCGCACTACCACGGCAAACATCCCGGCCGCAGCGTCGAGGAGGTCGTCGCCGAGGCCACCGAGTTCGCCTACGGGGACTACAGTCGCGCCCTCGAGCGGGGCCACCGCCTCGGCGAGACCGAACGCGCAGACGTCGGACGGCGGCTGGCCGAGCTGATCGGAGTCAGCGAGGACTTCGTGCGGCTCGCTGATCTGCGGATCGACGATGTCACGTTCTTCGCGGAGCTCCTCCGCGATGAGCATCTGCGGGTCGGGCGGCTCGATGCGCGGTTCACCGCGCATCCGGGCAAAGTCTCGGCGGGGACCCTTGGTGATGATCCGGCCTACCCGATCATCCAGTACCCGTACACCGTGGGCATCAACCAGCTGCTCCGTGCCGAGCTCGGGTACGAGACCGACCTGACCTATGAGGTGCTCACCGGTCGCGTTCATCCGTGGTCGTTCAAGGAGTTCGAGAACGCGCTCGTCAACACCGCGGAGGATCTGGCGTCGGCGATGCGGATGAACCCGGATCTCAAGGTGCATGTCGGCTTCGGGTACCACGATGCCGCGACGCCGTTCGCCGCCTCGGAGCATGTGCTCGCTCATCTGCGGATCTCCGCGGAGGGCCACGATCAGATCGTGCGGCGCTACTACCCGGCCGGGCACATGATGTACGTCAATCAGCAGGTGCGCGTCGATCAGCTTGCGGACATCGAGGATTTCGTGGCGTGGGCCGCCCTCGGTGGACAGAAGCCGGAGTCGAATCAGCCGGTGTGACGGTGTGTCCCGTTCGACCGTGCGCTGGACTGTGCTCTGGACAGTGCTCTGAGCACGGTCGACGGGAGCGGGCCGGACGCGCGAGGACAGTGGAATGGGAAGGGAATGGACCGACGTGAGTGAGTCGGCAGCGGAGAGGACAGCCGAGGGTGCTGTTCTTGTGGAGATCATCGAGGCGGAGTGGTCGTGGCGGGAGGCGGAGTTCGGTCCGCTCACGCACATGGCCACGGTCGTCGACTTCCTGCCCGACGTCGGTGAGGAAGCGCAGCGGCGTCGGCAGGAGCGGTGGGAGGAGACTCTCGTCGCCCTCGAGGCGATCGATGTCGCGCAGCTCTCCGCGGAGGAGACGGTCGATTTCCTCGTCTACCGCCAGCAGGTCGAGGCGCTTGTCGAGGCGCAGCGGCATCGGATGTGGGAGCGTCCGGCGACGGCGGATTCGGCGTTCTGGCGCAATCTCGCCTTCGTCGGCTATCGGCTCGTCCTGGAGGACGCCGAGGCGGCGCGGGACTACCTGAGCATGCTGCGGGACATTCCGCGGCACTTCGCCCAGCAGATCGAGAACATGCGCGCCGGTGTCGCCCGGGGCTTCGGTCCGGCGCGGGTGAGCATGGTCGGGCGGGAGGTGCCGGTCAGGGCTGTCGCCGAGGCGGCTGATGTTACCGAGCTCGCGTTCTTCGGGCCGTTCGATCGGCTGCCGGCGGTGATGCCGGTCGACGTTCGCGAGGATCTGCGGGAGGAGGCGGTCCGGGTGCTCGGCGCCGAGGTGGTTCCGGCGTATCGGGAGCTGCTGGCGTTTCTCACCGAGGAGTATCTGCCGCATCTTCCGGAGTCGATCGCGGCTGCCGATCAGCCCGGGGGCCTTGAGTTCTATCGGTCGCAGATCAGGGAGTATGCGACGACGGATCTCACCCCGGAGGAGATCTTCGACCTCGGGCAGTCCGAGGTGAGGAAGATCCGTGCGGAGATGGAGGAGATCGCGGCCGAGGTCGGGTATGCCGGTGATCTGCCGGGGCTGTTCGAGCATCTGCGCACCGATCCGCAGTTCTATGCGACGACTCCGCGACAGCTTCTCGCCGAGGCGGCCTACACGTGCAAGGCCTTCGACCGGGTCGTGCACCAGTACTTCGGGCGGCTGCCTCGACAGCGTTTCGCGATCATGGAGACGCCGAGTGAGATCGCGCCCTTCGACACGTTCGGTCGTGGGGCGCCGGACCGGTATTTGGTCAACACGTACAACCTGCCTGCGCGGCCGCTCTATTCGCTGCCGGCGCTCACGCTTCACGAATCGGCGCCGGGGCATTCGTTCCAGCTGTCGCAGGCCGAAGAGCTTGATCTCCCCGAGTTCCGCAAGCTCTACATCTCTGCGTTCGGGGAGGGGTGGGGGCTCTATTGTGAGCGTCTCGGCGATGAGATGGGGATGTATGAGACGCCGTATGAGCGCCTCGGGATGCTGTCGTTCCAGATGTGGCGGGCGGTGCGCCTCGTCGTCGATCCCGGCATGCATGCACTGGGGTGGAGTCGCGAACAGGCGCAGGACTTCCTGCGGGCCAACACGGCGATCGCCGAACACGAGATCATCACCGAGATCGACCGATACATCTCGTGGCCCGGACAGGCGACGGCGTACTACCTGGGGCAGCTGACGATCGAGAAGCTGCGCGCCGAGGCCGAGGATGCGCTGGGGGAGTCATTCTCGATCAGGGACTTCCACGACTTCGTGCTCAGCCTGGGCAGCGTGCCGCTCACGGTCCTCGAGGACCAGGTGCGGGGATGGGTTTCGTACAGGTCGGTGGGGTAGTGCCACGGGCCCTGTAGTTCAAGATCTTCATGCGTGTCGGGACATGGGTGTTGTTGGTTGGCGGAGTCATTGCCGCATTAATCCTGGCTCCGGCACTGAGGCACCGGATAGCCTGAGAGTACTGAGGGTAGCCGCACTTCACGGTGGATGAAGGAGAGCCATGGCGAAGAAGCTCGTGACCTTACCGAAGGACTTCCGCGAGTTCGGAGAACCGTACACGCTCATTGAACTGCAGGAGATCTTCGAACGACGGTCAGTCGATGCCCGGGGTGGGTATGACAAGCAGACGGCGCTCGCCTTCAGCACCGTGGACGTTGACGGCGTGCGCTGGTTGCTTGACCAGGGAGCCGATATCGAGGCAGAAAGCCGCTTCGGGAACTCGCCGCTGGTTACGCGTGCCCGAGCCGGGGACGTCGAGGTCGTCCGTGAACTGGTGGAACGGGGTGCCGATCCGATCCGCTCCGGAAGCACGCACACGCCACTGGCCGCGGCGGCCGAGAAACACCGTCTTGGCATCGTCAGACTTCTCTTCGACGCCGGCGCGATTTCGGCGCTTCACGAGGAGGACACGATGGGGTGGACCGCCCTCGACCTTGCGGCCATTCGCTGCGACCCCTTCAAGGTCGAACAGGGTCTGCCGGTCGTCGAGCTCCTCGTCGAGCGCGGAGGAGAACTGAGCAAGGACGCGCGACCGTACCTGTCGAAAGCGATGAAGGAACTTCGCCGCTTCGAAGCGGCAGGAAACGCGCGGCCTGAGACCGTTGATGCGATGATCGCACTGCTGAAGATGTTCGACATCGAGCAGCCATCGCGCCCGCGCTCACTCGCCAGGGGCGAGCCCATCACTGTGACAGCGACCGGGTGGAAGAAGCAGTTCTCGGAGCTCTGGGACATGCTTGTGCCGGGGAACGGTCCAGCCGAGAGCGTGCAGGGCGAAGTCATTCGCATCGCGGGTCGCGTCGGCTACGAGTTGCTCAACAATGGCGGAGCGAACTGGGACGACGATTTCGACGCGATGGTGCAGGCATATGCGCGATACGTGCGCACCGGTGTGCCGCTAAAAGGGCAGGCTCTGCGGAAGGTGGATCGGGCGATCAAAGAGGTCAGCGGCGGTCGATGCGACCCGGCGGCTGTCGACGTGCTCACTGAAACAGCAGTGTCATGGGTGCTCCAGAACCCGGAGCGGACTGGGCTCGGCGCGCCTGACTACACTCGGTGAGACCTGGTGAATGTGGAACTGCAGGAGTCCTTCCGAGTCCTTCTGGAACCGACCAAGGTGCATGCAGACAAGCATTGACGCTGAGACGAGCTCTTGTGAAGGGAAGAGTGTCGCAAACCAGCGATTCTGTTCCGGACAAATGCCCTGATTCAATTGTCTGCTATTCGGCTGGGCTTGAGATCGTCACCGTCACGACTCGTCGCCACGGTCGAATTCGACGAGGTATGGACTGCTTCGCGCAGTTGCTCAAGAGATATCTTTTCAAGTTGGCGAATCCGTTCGCGGGTCACCTCGAAATGCTGGCCGATCGTGTCAAGAGTTTGCGGCGCGTCGTCATACCAGCCGAATCGGCGCCGGATGATCTCCGCCTCTCGTACGGGCAATGTATCGACCAGCTCGTTGACCTTCGCTGCCAATTCAGCTTCAAGGACAACATCCTCTGGGTCGTCGGTGAACACGCTGGGGTCGACGATCCGATCATCGAATGCTGAACTGCTTTCGCGGTAGTGCCTGTCCCACTGCATTTCCAGGTAGCCATCGAGCGAGAGTGGCTGTATACGCAGGGCAGATTCAGCCGCGGAGTGATCGTGAGCGCACGCTTCGCGTGACTCCTCCGTTGCGTTGCACTTCCAATACTCTGGCAGTTTTTCGAGCAAATGGATGGGTAAGCGAATCGTATTCGAGAAGTCGCCCAATCCGCGCGTGATGCCTTGACGAATCCACCACGTCGCGTAGGTCGAGAACTTGGTGCCCTTCGTGTAGTCGAACTTCTGCACTGCTCTGATGAGTCCCAGGTTGCCATCCTGGATCAGATCGAGAAACGCCATCTTGCGCCCGGCGTAGCGCTTGGCAATCGATACGACGAGACGGAGGTTAGAGCGGATCATTTGGTCGAAGGCAACCTCACCATCAGCGACGACCCATTCGAGATCGAGACGTTCTCTGCGTGTCGAGTACTCACCCTTGCTCAGCACGTGACTGGCGTACAGGCCTGCTTCAACGCGTTTGGCGCATTCGACTTCCTGTTCCGCGTTGAGCAGCGGATGACCCCCAATCTGCGTGAGGTAGACACCGACGAGATCTTCTGTATCCGGAATTGCGCCGAGCTGCTCAATCGGCTCATCATCCTCGTCCTTTCGAAGGATGATCGTCTTTTGATCACGGGGAATGGTTCGAGGAATCTCCCTGGGGACTGAACCACCGCTTGCCTGATCGGGTCCAGCGCTCTCGATCGCGGCAAGCAGCTGTGGGATGGAAGCGACTTCGCCGGTTCCACTCTCGTCCTCAACGTTCGGAACGTCGTTGATTCGAGCGCGCAAGAACTTGCGCAGTTCCCTCTGCTGAGATTGATGGAAGTCAGCTTGACGCCGTGCGAACGGCAGCATGGGGCCGAACTGTTGGTCTCGATTCCGCTCCTCGTCCTCAATCGTGTTCTTCGCATAGAGAACGACGAAGCGACCGTGGCGACCATCGGACTTCCGTCGAATCACACGGCCGAGACGTTGAATCGTCTGTCTTGGCTGCTTGCTGCCAGACAGCACCACAGCCAGATCGGAATCCGGGACATCGATGCCCTCGTCGAGGATCCGCGGTGCGCACAGTGCTTTCGCGATTCCATTGGCAAACAGCTGCAACGCCCCACGTCGCTCGTATGGCTTTGACTCTGATGAGACGGCGCGAGTCTCAATACCCTCACGCATGAGGAGATGGGTGGCACGAGTCGAGGAATCGACCGTCTGAGAGAATACGATGGTCCCTCGTGATTCGGCGATCACAGGGGCGATGCCCCGCAGGACCTCCATCTTGTGCTTCGCATTAGTCAGCACCTTTTGGCGTTTGACCACGGCTTCGAGATACTTCCTGGCCATAAACGCAATGGGTGACTGGTCGTTCTTGCGTGCGGCCAGACTTTGAACTGCTCGAGCGAACTTTTCGTAGGGAGCATGCTGAAGTTCAAGCTTGTTCTTCAACGACATCCCCAGTTTGCTCACCGCTGCACTGGCCAACTGGTAGGCTGCTCTTTCGTCGTCCGTCAGCGTCACCCCGACGAACGCCACATCGAACTCAGCGATCACCCCGTCCGAGAGTGCCCGGTCATACCACAACTGGAAAACGACTCCACCGAAATACGGGTCGAGCACTGCCGCACTTGCGTTGTCTGGGCGTCGGTATGTCGCGGTCAGCCCCAGCCTGTACTTGAAATCGGCGTGGAGAGCCTTCGCGAAGGTCGGAGCAGCATATCGGTGGCACTCATCTGCGATGAGCAGACCTTCGGAGTGAACATTGAGCAGTGTCTCTCGCGTCGCAGAATTGATGATCGCTACGAGGATGTCGCACGAACCCAGCGAATCGCGTCGACCGTTTCCCAGGGTGCCGACGGTTGCCTGGGGAAGCGTCTCGAGCAAGCGTCGTTGCCATTGAGCCTGCAACTCTGCCGTCGGGACCAACACGAGGACCTTGATGCCCTGACGAAAGGCCTCGAACGCGGCAGTGATGCCGATCATCGTCTTACCCGAGCCGGTCACTGCCTCTATGACGCCTCTGCAACCGGCACTATGCCAAGCATCGAGTGACTCCGCCTGCCACTGCCAGAGGTAAGGGTTGACCTCCAGACTTGACCATGACTCAAGGGATGAGACGAATGGATCTCGAGGTCCTGCGAGCACATCGACATTTTCATGCTGCGCAGTCGCGAGGCGACCGCCTGCTGAAGTGGACGTGACTTCGCTCGATTGGTCAATCGGCAACGACTCATCAGACGTCGACGTCGGCGACTGCTCGTCCACTCGGGTTTTCATCATGCTGCCTCTCTGCGAGTTCCTGACCACAACACTACGAGTCGGTACTGACACCGAATGTTCTGACGAGAATGCGGGGGCGTCTGACGGCCGATCATGGTGGCTGGAGTCCCGGAGACGTCACCGCGGCCGGCTCATTCGACGACGGCGTCGTCAACCGGTTCTTCCATGCTGATCTCATCCTCGCCGAGGCTGGCAACAAACTCAGCCCTCACGTCGTGAAGCGATTTGCCGGTTGATCTGACGGTCCACCACCACCATCCGTTGTTGGCAGCTCCGTAGACGGAAAAAGAAGCGGCGGTTGGAGTTTGGAACGGGGTATCGCCAATGTACAGCCGGCCATCTTGTGCAACTGTTGCAGACGTATCTGCATACTTGCGATTCCGGGGCACGAGCTCGGTTCCGGCTTCTATCCATCCGGAAGCGACCAGCTGCGCGACATCCACTGTGGCGGTTATCAGTTGAGACGGCACCTCGATGGTGAGTCCGACATGATCAGGCGGGACCGGCCACACTTTGAGGATTTCGTCGATCAAGAGAGTGGTGCGCAAGTCGATTGTCGTTTCGTCCCACGCCGATGCGCCGATGTTGAGTGCGTCTTTCGTCAGCAGGACATCGTCGTAGCTGAGGAAGTGCTTCCGCTTTGCCTCCCACGATCCGTTGCTGATTTTGCTGTTGAGCTTCTGCGTGACAAGGGTCAGGTTCCCTAATCGCTGGAGAACGCGATTGCGTTCGATCTCTTGGTCGTGAGTCAGTTCTGCCGACCAGTGCTCCCGCCATTTTTGAGGCATAAGGTGTTCGATTGTTCCCTTGCCGCGAACAATCGGCCCCATCGCAAGCTGGCTTCCGGAGGGGTACCCACGCTTGAAGTCTTCAAGAGCTTCGAACACCATGCGAAGGCGATCGCGACGATACTTCGTATACGCCGGCGCATCCACCAAGGCGTTCCTGACTTCTCCATCATCAGGCCAATAGCCATTCACCACGTGACTTGACGCGAGATAATCGCGCGTTGCCTGAACAAGTTGGTGCTTCGGCTGGGAGCTCAGTCGGCGAAGAAGGTCAATGATGAATCGGTTGGTTCCTTGGGACGACGCTTTGACCAGTGCGCGGCGAACGAACCAGCTCTCCAGCATCGACAGGATTTGTTCACGGTCTGTGAGCGTGATTGATTCCTGTTCAGGCTCGTCTAGCCAGATGAGGAGTGGCCGGGCGATCTCAGAATCGAGGAGACCAACCCGGTAACTGAACAGTTCGATTCTGGAAAGGGTCCCGTTCGGATCATGGGAGCGGTCGATGATCCCCCGATAACGATCGGCAGCCCTCTTTATCTGGGGGAGCAGTGCACTGACGTCCGTCGATGACGTGTTCACATAGTGCTTGAATTGTGTGAACACTTCGCGAATGGGAAAGTCATCGAGCGTCCGCGCAGTGAGCCACTGCCACAGGAACAATGACGAGCGGGTGTTCTTGATGCGCCCAGAAGTGATCAGTTGCTCCCACCACGGAGTTTCGAACTCAGCCCAATAGCTGTGATACGCGTACTCTGCTTCCTCGGGCTGACCGGTGAAATTCTGGAAGACGAAGTTCTTGATGAGGTCGGCAGCGGAGAGCGGCGTCCCTCGCGCATTGAGAGTCTCGAATATCGCTTGGGCGTCTTCGTCTTCATCGAGCCGGATGCTGGCGACCTCAAGACGGTCCATGACGGTGGCGACAAGCATCCGGCCCCGCTTCTCGCTGTCCTCATCGTCGCCAAGCCATACTTTTATTGAGTCGGCAAAGAACCTATGCGCTTCGCCGAGGCGAGATCGGCCGTGGACAGAATAATCTACAGGTGCAGGGGCAGACATGACGGAAGCGAAGTCTGCTCGATCACGATTCGTCGGCCAGAGTTTGAACTGATCGATGTCGGCGTTGCGGAAGTCACTGGGGTTCTCCACCAAGGCCAAGACTCGGCCAGCGAGCTGCGACCAGGACCTGTCGCTGAGTTCGGTATGCAATGCGTCGAGAAACAGTTGGAGAGTGGTGAGTCGTTGTTGTCCGTCTATGACATTCCACGTCGGAAGGTCTGCGAGTCCAGTCGGAACCGACTGGATCACGATGGCACCGAGGAAGTGCGTTGCTGACTTGTTGTGATGGTTGATGACCTCGATGAGCCGGGTGATGTCGTTCCACAGCGGAAGCCACTGAGTCTCCTTTGACCACACGTACGGACGCTGGAACAACGGCACGACGAATCGAATGGGATTGTAGAAGATGTCTTTCGGTTTGACGACATCGGTCTTCACTGGTGTGACCTTTCCACGTTGACAGTGACGAGGGGCTGCTGCTGAGGACAGAACGGGCAGTGGGTACAGGTGCCGAGCATGGCCCGAACCCGACGGTGAACTCAGTCCACGAGCTCACGCCCGGATGCGGCTCTCCATGCAATATGGTCGAGGGCTCGCGGGTCGACCTGCATTTTCTCGGCAGTCCGCATGATGAGTTCTCGAGCCCGCGAGTGATCAAGCTCTGTCGCTTCGCCGAGAGCCTGAGCCAGGAAACGGAAGATCATCCGATCCGGTTTCACCGAGGGCAATCCGGCCAGGATCAGCAGATAGTTGTAGGTGACTCCTGAGCTCTGGCTGGGAAGGTGCTTCCAGGCCCTGTGCACGTCATTTTCGAGGGGGTCGTCGTTCTTGCTCACACAGGCCACCAGTTCGGGCACCGTGTCAATCCCATTGCGAACCATGAGCTGGGCGGCCTGTTCGATGATCTCCGCCTTGAGCGGAGCGCCTGGTTTGGTATGGGCGGGCTTGAGGTTCTCAGCAACGGTGGTCGCCCACGCCTGTGCGCTACCGGCAGTATTGATCGACGCGAGGAGCGCCTGCGCGCCGTCCGTGGAGCCGTGCTTGTCCTTGTACCGATTGATGACGCGAACGACCGAGGAGTAGTGCGAACCCGTCGAGTAGAGGGAATCGATGATGCACAGCGCCAAACTGTTCGGATAGCCTTCAGGAGTGGTCCACAATGTCGGATCACCGAGGTTGTCCTCGCAGTATTTCACCAAGGTGCTGATTTCGTGCTCGGTGACAGTCATCGTTCTCTCCATGTCGTGATTGTTCAGTGTCGTGAACACTACTATGACGCGCTGACATCGGTAGTGATCGCGTGACGTTGAGAGTGGTGTTTCGACCACGATCGGCCTGAGGCCGACGCTTGGCGGAGCCACCGCTCCGCTACTACTGTCATGATCAAACGGACTGCGGAAGGGGCAGCCATCTATCCCGGCGCCGAGGTGCTCCCCGAGCAGCCGATCGCCTGGCGCAATGACGTGGACCAGGTGATGGAGGGCTGGATCGACACCAGGTTGATGCTGCCGTCCGGAGAGCACATCCTCGTCGACCACAAGTCGTACCCGGGCACTGACCCTGTCGGCTATATACGGGAGCACTATCGGGGCCAGCTGGGCGTCTACGGGCAGGCGCTGAAGGCAATCACGGGCTCACAGCCGGTACAGACCTTGGTCCACCTGCCACTGTTGGGCGCGGTGGTGGAGGTGAGTGTGCTTCCCCAGGTCACGCTTGCGCAATGATGAGCTGTCTCACCTTGAGAGAAGCCCCCAGAATGTCGCGGTGTGCGGCATCGTACAGACGCATCATGTTCTCTGGTTCGGCACCGGGTCGATGGAGGGTGCCGTCTTCTTGCAGCAGAGCCAGACACCGGCCGTCTCTCAGCATCGCCCAGAAACCCGACTGCCGATTCGCTTGTTTTGAACTGTCGGCCATTGCGTCTCTGGCAGAGCTGATGTCAGCGAAATAGTTCGGGTCCCATTCTGCGTCGATTCCGGCGGAGTCGAAGAGTGCATTACGAGCCTCCCAATCTCGTGTCTCGTTCAAGGCGAACAAGAGGAGTTGGTAGATCACGCGAAACACGAGGGTCTTCTCAGTGGTCATCGGAGTCTGCGTCGGTGCTTGCAGGTCCACGGCTGCCTCGAGGACTCGCGGAACCTTACGTCGATCGTCCTGCAGGTGCTCATCGGACCATTCGACCGGAACTGCGATGTCCCACGTGTGTCGGTCGAGTTTCGGTGAAACTGCACTATGGATGTGCATGCGTGGGCTGACCCCGGGATGTAGGTCCAGTCGTTGTGTGAGTCGTCTTGATGCTCGCTGCTGCGGGCAGGAAGACTGGTCTCATCATGACGAACACGAGGAAGCGGCACACGCCTGAGCAGGTCGTGCGCAAGCTCGGACAGGCCGACCGGATGCTGGCCGATGGCGCGGACGTCGCGGCGGTGTGCCGCGAGCTGGGCGTGTCGGAACAGACGTACTACCGGTGGCGCAACCAGTACGGCGGGCTCAAGGCCGACGACGCCAAGCGCCTCAAGGAGCTCGAGAAGCAGAACGCCACCCTCAAGCGTCTGCTCGCTGAAGCAGAGCTGGAGAAGGCGGCGCTGAAGGAGCTGGCAGAGGGAAACTTCTAGGCCCGGGCAGGAGGCGCGCCGCTGTCGCTCACCTCATCGCGAAGATGCGGGTGAGCGAGCGGATGGCGTGCCGGCTGACCGGGCTATCCAGGTCCGCCTACCGGCGCACCCTCAAGGCCGATACCGTCGCCGACCCCGACGCCGCCTTGCGTGAATGGCTGCGCGGTTACGCGAAGAAGCACCCCCGCTGGGGCTACCGGCGCGCGTGCCACGACGCCCGCGGCGAGGGCTGGCAGGTCAACCACAAGAAGATCCAGCGGCTATGGCGCGAGGAAGGCCTACGCGTGCCCCAGCGACGTCGCCGTAAGCGCATCGGCTCCTCGACCACGGACGCCCCCAAGGCGTGCGCCCCGAACGTGGTGTGGGCCATCGACTTCCAGTTCGACGTCGACGAGGCCGGGCGTCCGATCAAAATCGCGTCGATCGTGGACGAGCACACCCGGGTCTGCCTCGGCGGCCTCGTGGAACGCTCCATCACCGCCGACCGTCTCACCGACCATCTCGACGACCTCGTTAAGCTGCACGGACCGCCCGCGGTCCTCAGAAGCGACAACGGGCCCGAGTTCATCAGCCAGGCGATCGCCGACTGGGCCGGCACCCGCACCGGCTTGTCGTACATCCCGCCCGGCTCGCCGTGGCTCAACGGCTACGTCGAGTCGTTCAACTCCCGCCTGCGCGACGAGTGCTTGAACATCAACAGCTTCTACTCACTGCTGCACGCCCAGGTCGTCATCGGCGACTGGAAGGTCGAGTACAACACCGTGCGACGCCACTCGGCGCTGGGCTACCTCACCCCGGCCGACTATGCTCGCCACTGCACCCACGAAATGGAACCCGACGACTCACACAGAGACCGGACCTAACAACGGGGGCGGCCCATGCGACCTGTGCGGTTGAGATCAATGTGCACAGGGTTTCTTGTCGGTTCGCGGCTGACGATCGTCAGGCAGTCATAGAGGCCCCCGCCTGGATGAGTCTCGATGAGTTCCAACTCGGGGTGGCGACGCAGGAGTTCGGAGGCCACCCACCAGGATTGCAGGTAGACCAGGCGGTCCTGGAGGTTCATATTCTCGCCTTTCGTCGAGAGTCAACGGACAATAAGAGCTGAATTGTCAGCCCGGTGTTCAGAATCGTCCCCGCCGGACCATCCTGGAACACAGGGCGTCGACCGATCTGTTCCAGTCGGCCGACCCACTGCTTCGCATGCGCAGCGGGGGACCGCACCTTGAACGGACCACAGGCATCGTATTGATCAGATGAACGTACACCTAGGGCGAGGTCCAACGCGGAGTCAAGGGGGGTGACGATGCAGCCCTCTGCATCGGTGTCCTCGTAGTCAGGTTCGATTTCGTCGTGCATTCTTCTCCTCCGCCCGCGGCATTTTGACGATCATGGCAGCGGGTCCACTCGGTCTCTGCGTCAACCCTCGGGTGAGCCGAGGCTTCGGCCATGTCTTACCCATTATCCAAGTGCTTGAGAAGCGCCCTCTCGTGCCGTCGGCTCGATCAAGTTCGGCATACTGAACCGGACACTCGATTCCCCTGAGGAGCAGACTGGGGGTCGTTTCGATGCGGAACCGGGGCCCGACGAGAGCAGATCGATGATCGTGCCGAGCGCAGCATTGGCGGCCACGGTCGGGTCCGTTCGGGCCGGAGAGGCGAGTTGTCCCAAAGATATGTCATTCGTCTGCGACGTCAGCTGACGATGTCCCATTCGTTGAAGAGCTCGTTCCAGTCTTCAGGCCCGTCGATATCGAACTGAGGGAAGACGAACTGGTTGAGTTTGTGGAGCGGCACGGCGGAATGGCCATGCTCAGATGCCGCATCGAAGGAAGCCACGCCGGAGTCAAGGAACGGCGCTAGGAAGACATCGACGTTCTCACCGATGTTGCGGGTGTCCGCGTCGAAGTCGCACTCGAGCCATTTGTCGTCAGCTCGTCGCAGAGTCCGATCGTTGGGTTCGAAACGGTAGAGCCCGATCGTCGTCGTTTCGGAGTCGTCCCGGAATACCAAGCCGAGTCGACCGGTGAGCACAGGGTCGAAGTCCAGTCCGAACTGCGCCCGCCGTTTCGTCTCGAGTTCAGCCATCACAACCCGTGCCCCGTCGTCGAAAGACGTCACGGCGATGCCCGTGGGGATCGATTGACGGTAATCCTCGAGTGTCGCCGCAGTGAGAGTGAACACGGTGAGCTTGCTGCCTTCGAATCCGAACAACCAGATGATCGAACCGTTGTCGCTGGCGCGAATGCTGACAGCATCGCTCATGATGGTTCGACCGAAACTGCTGCCGTCCTGAAATACCAGGTGGTCGCCGACCTGTTCGAGCCGGTAACCCCAGCGCCACGATTTCGTGTCGGGGGAGTGGATCTTGAAGGGGCCTCGCGCGAGGTAGTCGTCGTCAGTCCGGAAGGCCGAGTCGAGATCATACTTCGAGGTGAGATTGGTGATGATGAAACGTTCGACGTCATCATTGAGGTGGTCATCTGACACGGGAGTGACCTCCTCCTGCGATGCGACGGACCGCTGACCTGAACGCGGGGTTGGGGTGTGCATCCGGCAGGACTGCAGTGATATCCCGCAGCGCAGTTTCGGCATCGACTCCAAGATGTCGCGCGGAGTAGAGCGCTGCGACGGTTGGGGTGCGACTGTGTGCCTGCACGCAGTGAACCAGCACGGTCTTCCCCTCAACACGCATGCGCGCGACCATGTCGGCCGCCTCGGCGAGCACATAGTCGAGGTGTTGGTTGTCCGCTGGGTCGTCCGAATCGACCAACCAGACGGCAACTCGATCTTCACGAGGAATGGAATCAGGCACGTCCTTCCGACCGATGCGACACAGAGAGACAACGGCGTTGACATCGTCGGGGATTTCGTCGAGCGCATCGATCCCACCCAGGTAGACGCCGCGATCGTGTGGATGCTGCACACACGTGTCGGTCTGTCCCCAGCTCGAATAGTCGACGTGATCGGCCGACGGCCACTCGCGTGGATCGGTTGGCCGCGATTCCGTCCAGGTGCGGTGAGCGATGACTGCGTGCTCCACGAGCTCCTCAGCATGCCATCCGGGCAACCCGTGGATCTTTCGCTTCCACTCCAGCGGAATCGCACTCACTCCGTAGGCGCCGCCGATGAGTCCGCCGGCGATGGCTGCGACAGTGTCGGTGTCTCCGCCACCGCGCACGGCCATCTCGAGGGCTCGGCGCAGGTGATCAGGGTCATTGTCGGATCGATGTCCGGTGTGCACGATCGACGACCACGCGCCCTGAAATGCGTGTACGACCCAGCCGTTCTCTGTGAAGTAGTCGGGGAGATGGTGCTCCGCCTCGTCGATCCGTGTCTGCCAGAGACTGAAACGCGCTGGTTCTCTGGCTTCGGAGACGCTAGCTCGCAGCCCGACTCGAACGTCGAGTTCTCCGGTTTCAACGGCATGTCTGATTGTGGCTGACCAGATCGCGCAGGCGGTGACTGCATCCTCATGGTGGTGGGTGAGTTCGCTCTGACCCGCGGCAGTCTTCGCGACATAGCCGAGATCCTGCCCAACGAGGCCGTAGGGTGCTGTGCGCATGAGCGAACCATTGCCGGCAGCGTCGGGAAACTGCTCCTGAAACTCTTGAGCAGCTCTCACAGCAGCCAAATTCATAGTGCAGAGTTCGCTTTGCGCGATCCGTTCTGCCTCTCCGAGGACGGCGGACGTCTGATTTCCGACGTCCTTCGCGTCCTCCATCCATTCGATCCACCGTGTCACCGCGGATCGGAGATTGTCATCGCGCGTTCGATCACCGGTTTCGATGACCTCCAAGAGCGGAATCGCCATTGATGTGTCGTCAGTCCATTCGCCTGGGTCCCAATCGAACGCGCCGCCGCCCGTCATATCGACTCGCATATCAGCGGAGTAGGGACCGCCGAACTCATAGGCCGCGCCCAACGCGTCTCCACACGCGAGGCCGACCATCACTCCGGCTGCTCTGTCCAGGTGCCCAGGCTTCATTTTCAGTCCTCCGTGGTCATTGTCGCGATGCTTGCGTCAGTCGATTAAAGCAGAAGTGCTCTAACGGAAGACAGGTTAGCGCGAATCTGCTTTAATGTAAACGTGGCAATGTGGACTGATGCACTGGGCAAGCGATTGATCGACTATCCGCGGCCTTCTGTCGCCGTCGACACGGCAGTTCTCACCGTCCATGATTCGGAACTCTGCGTCGCCACAGTCGAACGCGACGGCATTAAGCGCCTGCCGGGGACGTTCCTTCACGAGGGTGAGCTGCTCGCCGAGGCGGTGGAGCGATCACTGCGAGAGCGAGTCGGTCTGCGCGGCGTCTTTCCTCGCCAGTTGCGAACGTTTGACGCGGTGGACAGAGACGACAGAGGGCGGGTGCTGTCGGTCGCGCATATGATCGCCCTGCCGAGTTCTGACCTTACCGAGGTCGGCCTCGTTCCGGTCGCTGATGTTCACGGTCTGGCCTTCGATCACGACTTCATCGTCGCCGAGGCGGTTGCGGCGCTGCGGCGTGCGTACGCAGAGCATCCGGATCCCGAGAGGTTACTGGGGGAGCGTTTCACAGTGCTTGAGCTCCACCGACTTCACAGCGCAATCGATCCGGACACAGCCCAGAAGGACACGTTTCGCCGTGCCATGATGCCGCTGCTCGTGGCCAGTGACCGGCTCGAAACCGGAACGGTCGGAAAGCCGGCGAGGCTGTATCGGCGGGCTCAGTGAATCGGTTTCACCGATGCTCACCGAACCCGCGGATCGCGGTGATCGCTGCATCGATCGATGGGTCGGACTCTGAGCTCTGCAGTTGGTGGAGCTCGGTGACGAGTGCCTTGAGGCGCCGTTCGGGCGCGGTGAGCTGCGATTCGAAAGCGGGATCCATCAGGTATTCGCGGCTGTCGGTGGCCAGCATGAGGACGTAGTCGAGGAAGATTTCGAGGACGCGTCCTGCAGTCGCAATGGTGGTGCCGTGGGGTGTCATCGGCAGGAGAGTGATCTTGTTTTTCCACGCCTTCTGTTCCAGTGAGTCCTCATTCAATGTCAGTGCCATAGCTCGGCGAGCGATGTTCTGGGGAGAGATTTCGCGGACGTCGTGGAGGATCTGGTGGAAGTGGTCGTCCCCGAGGCCGAACCCGATGAACACGAGCCGCTTGGTGACAAGGCTCGCTTTGACGAGGGCAGCAAGCACATTTCGATTGGCGTCGAAGCCGAGGTAATCGCTCCGAGTGAGGACGATTGTGGAGTCGTCGGCGATGTTGCCGTGCATTTTCAACAGCCACCGCGAAGCGTTGGGCACCTCTGCGCCGGGGATGACCGCACACTGATACCCTGCGTCCTCGCTCGCGATCTCGAACAGTTCGTCGTAGTTGAGAGTGATGGCTTGGTCGAGCGGAAGGTTGGCGATGAGCGACGGTGCAAGGCCATAGGCTCGTCTGTTGACGAGTTTCGCAACTGCAGCGTTGAACTCGTCGGGGCTGTCAAAGAGATTCTTGAGAATCTCGGCCTGATCGAGCACGTTCTTCTTTTCCAGCCTTGCTGCCTCCGCTTCTGTCAGTCGGTCGGCGACGGTTCGCGAGAGTTCCGCGACGAGGTCGTTCCACGACGGTGCTCCAGCGGAGATGCTGATTCCGGCGCCGAGGAAGGGGACGACATTACCGGCAATGCAGTCGTTGGCCAGCTTTTGCCCCGCGGCTTTCACTTCGGACGAGAGTTCTCTCCAAGGGCTATGGCCCCGATCACGACGAATTCGCTGCGCAAGGCCCATCTGTGCGGCATCGCGCACGACAACGACGATGTCAGCACCGTGCCGCTCAGCAGCTTCCTCAGTTGCAGAGAGCACAACGCGGAGGAGGTCTCCAATGACATCGGCGCCGCCTCCTCCACCTGAGCCGATGATCGGCATGGCAAGAAGGCGCAACGGGCGCGTCGAGGTGCTCCCGGCGCCGGCTAACGAGTGGACAGAAACCCGCGCGAAATCGTCAATGATCGCAGCGAATTCAGAGGTGTCGGCGAAACCGAAGAACGGCACCGCTGTGAAGACGGGCAGGGGAGCAGGGGACGCCCATGAGGCCGGTGCGGACGCATGAACTTCGCCATTGAGAAACCGGTCGTCCTTGAATTCTGCGATAGCGTTCTGCAGCGCCTCGTTGCCGTCAGTCCAGTGAGGGAGGACGTTGAGCGTCATGTCCGTCGGCACCATCCATGCGTCGCAGGCGACATGTGTGAGATCGCCCCTCGTGACGAACACGTGGGGATTGGGACCCGAGCTGGAACTTTCTGATTCAACGGCCACAGATCCATTATGAGTGCGCATGACGCATGTCCGGCGCCAAAGGGCGCTGTGATGTGTCGCGACATCGTTCACTCGATGTCGCGGCACATTTCTCTTTTCTGACCCGGGTATGTCTCACGACATCGTTCCGGTTTTTCACCGGATGTCTCACGACATCGTTCAGTCGATGTCTCACGTCATCGTTCACCGCTTCGCCTGGTAGTTCTTCGTGGCATCGATAACGTGTTCGGCGATGATCTCTCCGGCCTGTCGATCCACGATCATGGTCTCAGCGCCCACCGCTAACACGATCACCCGGCGCCCGGCATACGCCCGCCCCACCCCTCAGTGACGCAGCTTCCCGGCGTAGCGGAAGCTGATCGTTCCCGTCGCCCCGACCAGGTCATAGCGGATCCTCCACGCCTGTTCCCCGGCCCCGACCGTCGGTGCTGCCTTCGGGGTTGCGGAGTACACCTCGGCGGGAGTGGACCGCCCGATCGCCCGGTGGGGTCGCTGAGTGTTGTAGACGTGGGTGAAACGCTGCAGTTGAGTGGTCAGGTCGGTGAGGGTCTCGGCGGGGCCGGCTGCGGCCAGCCAGCGTTTGAGGGTCTGGTGGAAGCGTTCGATCTTGTCCTGTGTCGTGGGATGGTTCGGTGCCCCGTTGCGTTGGTCGATGTGCAGATCGGCGAGGAGCTGTTCGAACCCGTTGGGCTGCCGGGCCCGTCCGTCCTTTCCCTGCGCGAACCGGGTCGTGTAGACCATCCCGTTGTCAGTCAGTGTCGCTGCTGGCAGCCCGTGCTCGTCCATCGTGGTGATGAAGGTGTCGATGACGATGGGTCCGGTGACTCTTGGGTGGGCGCTGGTGTGGAGGAGTGTGCGGGAGTGGTCATCGAGCCAGGAGAGGATCTCGATATCGGTGCCATCGGCCAGGGGCCAATGGGTGAAGTCGGATTGCCAGCATTCGTTGGGGGCCGCGGCTTGAAAGCGGTGCCAGGAGGAGCGGGGGCGTTTCTGGGGTTGGGCGGTGACCTGGTTGTGGCGTTTGAGGATCCGCCAGATCGTGGACACGCTGGGGCGGGTCTGTGGGGGCAGGCGGTCCCAGATCGATTCGGGTCCGGCGTCGAGGCCTTCTTCGGTGAGGTTGGTGCGCAGGGTGAGGATCGCCTCCGCGGTGGCCGGGTCAGTGGCATTCGGGTTGGTGTGGGGTGTGCGTGGGCGGGGGTCGACGGCGTCGAGTCCGCCGGTGCGGTAGCGGGCCAGGAGGGTGTAGATCCAGCGGGTGGTGACGTTGAAGCGGGTCGCGGCTTCGGGCACGCTCAGTCCGCCTTCGGTGATGGCCAGGACGATGGTGCGGTTCTTGTTCGAGGTGGTCATGAGTGAACGATGTCGCGAGACATCGACTGAAGGATGTCGTGGGACATCGTGTGAAGGATGTCGTGAGTCATGTGATGAACGATGTCGCGAGACACCAGTGAACGATGTCGTGAAACCAGACAAATCGAACTAATTTCCGCAGGTGTCACCAGTGTGTATCTCAGATTGAGACGCGGTTTCTGAGCTTCATTGAGATGTGCGGAAAAGTCTCTGGTCTTCCATTTGCCGCCTGAATCGTTGTCAGGGTCGGCATGCGCTACGTCTTGCACAGCGGTGCGTGGCTATAGGTTTCTGACTGATTGGAACCTGTCTCGCTGCTTCTACACGTAAGCGAGGATGGTGTCTTGTATGTGTGTGATCGCTGCGCGATTGCCCGGTGAGTACGTTTTATGCCAATCAATCTCAGCTACGAAATTGCTCGGACCAAACTCCTCGTATTGGAGGGCTCTCATCCGGTGCGACTCGGCCTCGTGAAGGCGGACCCAGATCGATCCGTCTTCGCAGAGCAGTGTTTGCATGTGCTCGAGACGATCGCGCATCATCGTCAGCCACACGGAGTGCTCGAGGCTATCCTCGTTGTGAGCGAAGGCGTCCCCGGTGTTGAAGGGTAGGTCGCTGTAGATGCACTTAACTTGACCGGCGTACTTCTCCGCCAGTTCGGGGACGCGAGTCAGGGCTTCGAAAGCATCTGCGGATTCGCCGTGGATGAGAAGGTTGTCAGTCTGCGGTTCGAGGTTGATGCGATCGCCGTGCGCGAGCGTTGGATCTATCGGTGTCTGCTCGCCGGCGAATTCATCGTCGATGATGAGTCGGCGGGTCTCGCAGTAGCGAGGATCCTTCGGGCTGACCCACGTGTAGCCGTACTTGACAGTGTTCGTGGAAACGAGCGCTCGGTCCTTGTTGCATCAGGTGAGTTCGAGTTTCTGCGACGGTCTGGCCCCAGGTGTCTTTCGGTGGGCGGGGCGTGGAGAGCACTGTCCTCAGAGTAGCCGAGGAACGGCTGCGTCGACTACGTATGTCAGGGGTTCATGGCATCATCAGAGTCGAGGGTCACTGACGATTGAACAGGAGCTGGGATGGGGAACCGGGAAGCACAAGCGAAGGCGGCGAATGACGACACCTATTTCTCGGGAGAGTACGTCAACATCCTGGCCAAGGGGCCGATCAACGTAATGGAGGCCACCCGGCTCTGGCATGACGGCATTAAGTCAGGTCGCTGGGGGCAATGGCACCCTTTGAGCCATTTTCGTCGATACTGCACGGCCGAGAACTTCGGTGCTTGGGCCAACGCCCTGTTCACCAACTCCAGAATGAGTGTGCCGCGTTTCGTGGAGATCGGAATTCTCTCGGCTCAGACCGCCGCAAACGAACGGCAGCGCATTCAAGGCCTGTTCGAGGCAGCTGGTGTTCAGAAGCTCAACATCCCGGCTCGCGCTCTCGATGCAGGACAGTCGCATGGGACTGTCGAGTCATTGCTCGCTGTGGCGGCAGTCCCAGATTCGCTTGAGTCGCAACATTACGCTTGGATTCTCCGAGGAATATCCGCCTTGAACCAACTGGGACATGCACAGGCGGCGGGCAAGGTTTCTGACCGGTTCCAAGCGCTCCGGCAGCTGAGGGGCGAACCGGGTAGACCGACCCGCTCAGAGAGGCGGTCACCGAGCACACCGCGGCAAGTGAAATCAGCGGCACCTGTTTTCAAGTTGAGTAAGGGTGAAGCGACCGCCGAACAGCACAGACAGGTTCTCCTGAGGAGTCCTGTCGCATCGAGGGTGTTGGAAGATTGGGTAGAGCAAATCGATAAAGGCGCTAACCCAACGCGGAACCAAGTGGTTCGTCACCTGCGTGTTCACTGCCACAGCGACAACGTCGGCTTGTGGGCGCGCACAATGTTCGACCAAAGAAGTTGGACGATTCCGTCGTACGTCAGAAATGTGATGCGCCTTGCGTATCGGACAGCAACCGACGCGGAGCGCGCCCGTGCTCTCGTTGTCATCTTTACGGATACGACGGTGTTGGACGCATCCGGCTTGATCGGCGAGGGTTCGCTCACTGCTCGCAGGTACGAGCAGCTGGCGAAGATCGCCCTGCCGGGTCCACTCACGAAAGAAGTCAAAGGCGTCATTCGAAATGGGTTGACCGCTCTCGGATCCATCGGAGCCCACGCCGCAGTTCCGGCTTTCTCCGCCCGATTTCAGCAGCTGAAACTGGAAGCCCAGGCCGAGGCGTTACCAGCGCCGGGAGAGTCGACAAAGTGGTCTGCGGTAGCAGTGAGGCGTGACGCATGCTTGGTCATCAATAGTGCTCTGACGAAAGCGACACGTCATGAGGTGAGTGCAGAAACCGCTTTCCTTGCGTCTGAGCTGACTGTGCACCACCGGTGGACGCTGGTGTGCGAAACGCCGGTCGTCACCACTGTCGATGAGCGGCGAATCGATCTGACCGGAATGACTGTCGAAACCACAGAAGTTGGCCTCAAGGCGACAATCACGACAGCGTCATCCCGTCGACAACTTGACACTGTCACGGTCCCGTTGAGCGGGCGCCATACCTATGCTGAACAGAGTGTTGAGAAGATCGTCGTCGTGCTTCTCGCGATCCTCTTCGAGGACACCCATTCTCTGGTGAAAACCGGTGCGAAGCGGGATCGGCAACTCATCGGCGGTGCCGCGCCGCTCGCGGAAATCTCCCCGACCGGCCTCTATCGCACTGTCGAAGGGTTGGCATGGACACTGTCATCAAGCACACATCTGGTGTCGGCTGGAATGGGGCGCAGACAGCGGCCGCATGAGCGGCGCGGGTACACGCAGGTGCGCAATGGCACCAGAGTCAATGTCAAGTCGTATCGGACCGGCAACCATGAGAAGGGGAGGCCATCGCCAGCGGCAAATGCGGACTGAGAGTGGTTGCTCAACTGTTCCGGCCGAGGGATTGCGTGTAATCAACTTTAATTAGGCCGTTTGGCCTCTGGAATCCAGCCACCTCAATGGCTGGATTCCAGCCACAACACTCCGGCTCCCTGGATCTCTGCTCTACCGCCGGTCACACCCGCCAAAGACGAACATTCATGGGTGCGACCGCCACCATCGGCGGGACTGATGCTGGAATTGGCGATAGTTCACCGAACTACCTTTTCAGCACAACCTTTCCCGTCGTCCTCCGCCCTTCCAGCGCACGGTGTGCCTCGGCGGCTTCAGCCAGCGGGAACGTCTCGCCGATGCGGAAGTCGAGCCAGCCCTTCTCTACTCCGCTCGAGACCATCGCCCACCGCTTCGCCAACGCCTCCGGAGTCGCGACCATCCACGCGAGCGACGGCCGGGAGAGGAAGATACCGCCCGAGGAGTTCAATCGCTGGATGTCGAACGGCGGCACCTGACCGGACGCCCCGCCGAAGAGCACCATTGACCCCAAGGGCTTGAGCGACGCCAGCGACCCGTCGAATGTGTCCTTGCCAACCCCGTCGTAGGCCACCTCGACGCCCTCACCCTCGGTGAGTGAACGGACCTTCGCCGCGACATCGACATCCGGGCCGTAGAGGAACACCTCATCGGCACCGGCCTTGCGGGACAGCTCCGCTTTCTCTTCGGTGCTCACCGTCGAGATGACATTGCCGCCCAGATGCTTGATGATCTGCGTGAGGATGAGTCCGACGCCACCGGCACCGGCGTGAACGAGCGCCGTGTCACCCGGCTTGATCGCATGCGACGTCGTCGCCAGGTACTGCGCCGTCAGTCCCTGCAGCGGCATCGCCGCAGCCACCTCGGCGCTCACGCTCTCCGGGACGGTCAGCAGGTTATCCGCCTTCACCACCACCTGCGTGGCATACGACCCCGGCCCCTCATGCCACGCCACCCGATCGCCGACCTTGTACGTCTCGACCCCATCGCCCACCTCGGCGATCTGACCCGTGCCCTCGACTCCGACGACATGCGGGTAGTCCATCGGATAGACCCCCGATCGCCGGTACGTGTCGATGAAGTTCACCCCCGCCGCCTCGACGTCGACGAGCACCTCACCCGGCCCCGGCCTCGGCGTCTCGATCTCACCGAACTCGAGCACCTCGGGTCCACCGGCCTGCATCGCACGAACTGCCTGGGTCATCACGCCTCCTGCATATTATTTACTGATGCTGTATGGTTATTCATATGAACGCTCTCACGGTCGCCGTCTCCGGCGCCACCGGCTATGCCGGCGGGGAAGTCCTCCGTCTGCTCAGCACCCACCCCCACCTCACCGTGACCACCGTGTGCGGTCACTCCTCGGTCGGGGAGCTGCTCGGCCGGCACCAGCCCCACCTTCCCAGGTACGCGGACTTCGTCATCGAAGACTCGACCGCCGAGGTGCTCGCCGGCCACGATGTCGTCGTCCTCGCTCTGCCTCACGGCAAATCCGGGGCGATCGCCGCGGAACTGGCCGAGACCAGCCCCGATACCCTGATCGTAGACCTTGCCGCCGACCACCGGCTCATCAGTCCCGAAGCGTGGGAGGCGTTCTACCACTCCGCCCACCAGGGCACCTGGACCTACGGCCTCCCCGAACTGCTGCTCGCCGACGGTAAGAAACAGCGCACCCAACTGACCGAGACGAACCGCATCGCCGTCCCCGGCTGCAACGTCACCGCCGTCACCCTCGGCCTCGCGCCGCTGCTCGCCACCGGACTCATCGCACCTCAGGGCCTCAACGCCGTCCTCGCCAACGGGGTCTCCGGCGCCGGCAAAGCCCTCAAGCCCCACCTCACCGCCGCCGAGATCCTCGGCGACGCCAGCCCCTACGGCACCGGCGGCACCCACCGCCACGTCCCCGAGATCGAACAGAACCTCAACGGCGTCCTCGGCGCCGACCCCGCCGACGGACCGGTGCGGATCTCCTTCACCCCGACCCTCGTGCCGATGTCCCGCGGAATCCTCGCCACCCTCACCGCCGACCCTTCGGATGAGGCACCCCGGACCGCCGACGGCACCATCGACGCAGAGGCGCTGACCGCCCAGCTGACCAGCGCCTTCGCCGACGCCTACGCCGACGAACCCTTCGTCCGCGTCCTGCCCGAGGGCCAATGGCCGCGCACCTCGGCGACCACCGGATCGAACGTCGCCCAGGTCCAGTTCACCTACGACTCTCGGGCCGAGAAGGTCCTCGTCGTCGTGGCGCTGGACAACCTCGTCCGCGGCACCGCCGGCCAAGCCCTCCAAACGATCCACCTCGCCCTCGGCCTCGAGGAGACCACCCACCTGCCCCTGGAAGGAGTCGCCCCATGAGCGTGACCGCACCGCTCGGCTTCACCGCAGCAGGCCTCACCGCCGGACTCAAACCCAGCGGAACGAAGGACCTCGCGCTCGTCGTCAACAACGGCCCCGCGACCACCGTCGCCGCCGTCTACACGTCGAACCGCTGCCAGGCCAACCCCGTCATCTGGTCCCGGCAGGTCTCAGCCACCGGCCACGCCCGCGCCGTCGTCCTCAACTCCGGAGGCGCGAACTGCTACACCGGCGACTACGGGTTCGCGACCACCCAGCTCACCGCCGAAGAGACCGCGACCCTCCTCACCGATGCCGGCACCCCGACGCAGGCCGATGAGATCCTCATCTGCTCGACCGGGCTCATCGGCGTCGGGGGAGAGGAGTTCCGCTCCGGCATCCTCGACCACCTCCCGCAGCTCGTCGCCGCCGCCGAGGACTCCGTGACCGGAGGCCAAGACGCCGCCGAGGCGATCATGACGACCGACACCGTCGCGAAGACCGCAACCCGGGAGGGTCCGGGCTACACGATCGGCGGGATGGCCAAGGGCGCGGGCATGCTCGCCCCGGGCCTGGCGACGATGCTCGTCGTCCTCACCACCGACGCCCCGCTCGACCAGCCCGCCCTCGACGCGGCCCTGCGCACGGCCACGCACGTCAGCTTCGACCGCCTCGACACCGACGGGTGCATGTCGACGAACGACACCGTCATCCTCATGAGCTCTGGAGCTGCGGACACGACCGTCGACACAGACGAATTCGAGGGCCTCCTCGGCGAACTCTGCCTCGACCTCATGCGCCAGCTCCACGTCGACGCCGAAGGCGCCCACCACGACATCGCGATCACCACGCGGGGTGCGGCCTCCATCGACGACGCCGTCACCGTCTCCCGGGCGGTGGGCCGGTCGAACCTCTTCAAGGCCGCGATCTTCGGGGAGGACCCCAACTGGGGTCGCGTCGTCGCTCAGGTGGGGACCACCTCGGCGGACTTCGACCCCACGGCCATCGACGTGACGATCAACGGCACGCAGGTCTGCCGCGCCTCCGGACCCTACGCCGACCCCGCCGAGGTGACCTTCGGCCGTGAGGTCGACGTCGTCATCGACCTCCACGCCGGTGACAGCGAGGCCACCATCTGGACCTCCGACCTCACCCATGACTACGTCGAAGAGAACAGCGCCTACTCCACATGAGCACCCAACCCGACTTCTCCACGAAATCCACCGCCGCCCGGCTCGCCGCCGCCCAGGTCAAGGCCGAAGCGCTCACCGAGGCGCTGCCGTGGATCAAGACCTTCGCCGGGGCGACGATCGTCATCAAGTACGGCGGCAACGCGATGATCTCCCCGGAACTCCAGCAGTCCTTCGCCGACGACATCGCCTTCCTCCGCTTCGCCGGCATCCGCCCCGTCGTCGTCCACGGCGGCGGCCCGCAGATCACCTCGATGCTCGCCCGGCTCGGCATCGAGAGCGAGTTCAAGGCCGGGCAGCGGGTGACGAGCGAGGAAGCCGCCGAGGTCATCCGCATGGTGCTGGCCGGCCAGGTCAACCGGGAGATCGTCTCCCGCATCAACATGAACGGCAACGCCGCGATCGGCCTCTCCGGTGAGGACGCCGACCTCCTGCTCGCGCACAAGACCGTCGCCGAGGTGGACGGACAGCCCGTCGACCTCGGCCGGGTGGGCGAGATCGCCCAGGTCAACACGACCGTGCTCGGGGAACTCCTCGACGCCGGACGGGTGCCCGTCATCTGCTCGATCGCCTCCGAGATCGGGGGAGAGGCCGGCAAACCGCTCAACATCAACGCCGACCTCGCCGCCTCGTCGGTGGCGAAGGCCCTCGGCGCGGAGAAGCTCATCATGCTCACCGACGTGCCCGGCCTCTACGCGAACTGGCCCGACACGTCGAGTCTGATCTCCCGGATCGGCCCCGACCGGCTCCGGGAGCTGCTGCCGAGCCTCGACGCGGGGATGATCCCGAAGATGACCGCCGCCCTCGAAGCGATCGAGCACGGTGTCAAGCAGGCCCACATCATCGACGGGCGGATGGCGCATTCGCTCCTCCTCGAGGTCTTCACCTCCGAGGGCATCGGGACGATGGTCGAGAACGGCGTCGTCGAACCCGCCCCGCTCGGTGACGGGCACCGCGGATTCGCGGACGGCGCTGGGGTCGACGGTGACGGTGGGGTCGGCAATGCCGCCGAGGCGGCTGATGACGAAAGAGCGGACGCATGACCGACCCGACAACCGCAGCCGGCACCAGCGACTCCGCCGCCACGTGGCGCGAGGACTTCTCCCGCGTCCTCTCACCCGTCTTCGGAACCCCGCAGCTCGACCTCGTCCGCGGACAGGGCTCCTACGTCTGGGACGCCGCGGGCAAGCAGTACCTCGACCTGCTCGCCGGCATCGCCGTCAACGCGCTCGGCCACTGCCACCCCGCATGGGTCAAGGCAGTGAGTAAGCAGGCGGCGACGCTCGGCCACATCTCGAACTTCTTCACCTCACCCCCGCAGATCGCGCTCGCTGAGAAGATCCACGAGATCCTCGACCTGCCCGAAGGATCCGCGGTGTTCCTCTCGAACTCCGGCGCCGAGGCGAACGAAGCGGCCCTGAAGATGGCCCGCCGGGCCGGCGGCGGGGGACGGCCGATCATCATCGCCGTCGACGGTGCCTTCCACGGCCGGACGATGGGCGCGCTCGCCCTCACCGCGAAGGCCGCCTACCGCGAACCCTTCGCCCCCGGGGTCCCCGGTGTCGTCCACGTGCCCTACGGCGACGTCGATGCGCTCGCCGCCGCGGTCAACGACACGACCGCCGCCGTGTTCATCGAACCCATCCAAGGTGAGGTCGGTGTGCGCCGGCACCCCGCCGGATACCTGCGCGCGGCCCGTGACCTGACGACGGCAGCCGGGGCGCTGCTCGTCCTCGACGAAGTCCAGACGGGCGTCGGCCGGACCGGGTCGTGGTTCGCCCACCAAGATCCGGTCATCGGCGAAGGCGTCGTCCCCGACATCATCACCTCGGCGAAGGGCCTCGGCGGCGGCATGCCGATCGGTGCGACGATCACCGTCGGCGAGGCGAACACCGCGCTGCTCAGCCCCGGCCAGCACGGGACGACGTTCGGCGGCAACCCCATCGCGTGCGCCGCCGCGCTCGCCGTCCTCACCACGATCGAGGCCGAGGGACTGCTCGACCATGCCCGCCGCCTCGGCGACCAGCTGACTGCGGAACTCGAACAGATTCCCGGGGTCAGCGGAGTGTCCGGGGCGGGGCTCCTCCTCGGCGTCGAACTCTCCGGTGAGCATCCCGACGCGAAGGCCGTCGCCGCCCGCGCGCTCGAGGCCGGGTTCATCGTCAACCCCGTCACCCCCGAGCGTCTGCGCCTGGCCCCGCCGCTGACGATCACACACGAGGAGATCGCCCCGTTCCTCACCGCCCTGCCCGGCCTCCTCCGACCCGAGGACTGAGCCTGCAGCACCACCTCGGCGCACTCTCACCACCTGCCCGTCCCCCCGACTCTGACTAGGACCACCATGACCCGCCATTTCCTCAAGGACACCGACCTCAGCCCGGCCGAGCTCACGCACGTCCTCGACCTCGCCGCCGAGCTCAAGGCCGCGCCCTACTCGCGCACCCCGCTGGAAGGCCCTCAGACGGCTGCGGTGATCTTCGACAAGACCTCGACGCGGACCCGCGTGTCGTTCGCCGCCGGCATCGCCGCGCTCGGCGGGCAGCCGCTCATCATCAACCCCGGTGAGGCGCAGCTCGGGCACAAGGAGTCGATCGCCGACACCGCGCAGGTCATGGCGCGGATGGTCTCGGCGATCATCTGGCGCACGTACGCCCAGGCCGGGCTCGAGGAGATGGCCGAGCACTCGACCGTGCCGGTCATCAACGCGCTCTCCGATGACTTCCACCCGTGCCAGATCCTCGCCGACCTCCTCACCATCCGCGAACGGCGCGGGCAGCTCGCCGGTCTGACGATGGCCTACTTCGGCGACGGCGCGAACAACATGGCGAACTCGTACGCCCTCGGCGGGGTCAACGCCGGGATGCACGTGCGCATCGCCGCCCCCGCCGGCCACCAGCCCGATGAGGCGATCATCGCCGAGGCGACCGACCTGGCCGCACAGACCGGCGGATCGCTCACCGTCACCGACGACCCCGTCGCCGCCGCCTACGGCGCCGACGTCCTCATCACCGACACGTGGGTGTCGATGGGCCAGGATGCGGCCGGCCGCGACGACGAGGACTCCCCGTTCGTCAAGTACCAGGTCACACAGGAGCTCATGAACGCCGGCAACGACGCGATGTTCCTCCACTGCCTGCCCGCCTACCGGGGCAAGGAGGTCACCGCCGAGGTCATCGACGGCCCCGCCTCGGCGGTCTTCGACGAAGCGGAGAACCGCCTCCACGCGCAGAAGGCCCTGCTGACGTTCCTCCTGGAATCCGGCTCGGAGTCCCGATGAGCGAGAACCCGACCGCGGCGCCGCTGACGAAGACCGCCCGGCAGCAGAAGATCATCGACCTCATCACCCGCCGGTCCGTGCACTCGCAGATCGAGCTCGCCGATGAGCTCGCGACGCAGGGCATCTCCGTGACCCAGGCGACGCTGTCGCGGGACCTCGCCGAGGTGGGGGCCGTGAAGATCCGGTCGACCTCGGGTTCCGTGTACGCCGTTCCCGGTGAGGGCGGTGACCGCAGCCTGCAGCAGTCGACGGGTGACAGCCTCGATGCGAAGCTGCCGCGGCTGCTCGAGGAGCTGTTGGTGTCTGCCGCCGCGCAGGACAATGCGGTCGTGCTGCGGACCCCGCCCGGGGCCGCACAGTATCTCGCCTCGGCGATCGACCGGTCGTCGATGACGGGGATCTTCGGCACGATCGCCGGAGACGACACCGTCCTCGTCATCGCCGATGCCGCCGTCGGCGGGCAAGCACTGGCCGAGACGTTCCTCGAACTCGCCGCTGGTAGTACGGGGGAGTAGAACCGTCTGACCGCCTCGGCGGCGGTGAGACAATGGCAACGAAGATGTGTCCCGCCGACGTGCGGGACGAAACGCCGCTGGACGGCACAGGACAAGCCGCCGTGGCGACGGCACGAAAGGACTGCGAGTGAGCGAACGACTGAGCCTGTGGGGCGGACGGTTCTCGGACGGACCGGCGGATGCGCTGGCCGCGCTGAGCAAGTCGACGGACTTCGACTGGCGCCTGGCGACGTACGACATCGCCGGGTCGAAGGCGCACGCCGCCGTCCTCCACCGTGCGGGACTGCTCACCGAGGACGAACTGTCCGGCATGCTGGCAGCGCTAGACGAACTCGGCCGGCGGGTCGCCTCGGGCGAGTACGTCGCCGCGGAATCCGACGAGGACGTCCACTCCTCGCTCGAGCGGGGGCTCATCGAGATCGCCGGGCCCGAGCTCGGCGGGAAGCTGCGGGCCGGGCGGTCGCGCAATGACCAGATCGCGACGATGGGACGGATGTACCTGCGCGATCACGCCCGCGAGATCGCGGGCCTCGTCCTCGACACCGTCGATGTCCTCATCGCCCAGGCCGAGGCACACCCCGAGGCGCCGATGCCCGGGCGCACGCATCTCCAGCATGCGCAGCCGGTGCTCCTGGCTCACCACCTGCTCGCGCATGCGTGGCCGCTGCTGCGCGATGTCGAGCGACTCGTCGACTTCGACGATCGGGCCGGTGTCTCCGCGTACGGGTCGGGTGCCCTGGCTGGGTCGTCGCTGGGGCTCGACCCGCAGGCGGTGGCCGCGGACCTCGGGTTCGCCGATTCGGTGGAGAACTCGATCGACGGCACCGCCTCGCGTGATGTGTTCGCCGAATACCTCTTCATCACCGCGATGATCGGCATCGACCTCTCGCGTCTGAGTGAAGAGGTCATCGCGTGGGCGACGAAGGAATTCTCGTTCGTCACCCTCCACGACGCGTATTCGACGGGGTCGTCGATCATGCCGCAGAAGAAGAACCCCGACGTCGCCGAGCTCACCCGCGGCAAGGCCGGGCGCCTCATCGGGGACCTCACCGGGCTGCTCGCCACGCTCAAGGCACTGCCGCTGGCCTACAACCGGGATCTGCAGGAGGACAAGGAGCCGGTGTTCGATGCCACTGACACGCTCGAACTCCTGCTGCCGGCGTTCACCGGGATGGTCGCGACGCTGACGTTCGACACCGAACGGATGGCGTACCTCGCCCCGCGCGGGTTCGCGCTCGCCACCGACATCGCTGAATGGCTCGTCCGCCGAGGAGTTCCGTTCCGCGTCGCCCATGAGCTCTCCGGTGCGTGCGTGCAGCTCGCCGAATCCCGGGACGTCGAGCTCTGGGATCTCACCGACGAGGACTACGCCGGCATCTCCGAACACCTCACCCCCGAGGTCCGCGAGGTCCTCACAACGCTCGGGTCGATCGACTCGCGCGATGCGAAGGGCGGGACCGCGCGCTCGGCCGTGGCGTCGCAGCTTGAGAACGCCCGCACCGAGGTGGCCCGCCTCCGGACCTTCGCGGACTCGCCCCGGAGCGTGTGAGGGGGACTGCGTTCGCACGGCACGGTCGACCGCCTCGGCGAGGCCATCGCGATCCGGACGGAAACGGAACCAAGTCCCGCACGCCGTAGAATTGACCCTGCCGGTTCGATGCCGGCAAGTCCACACAGTTGCGAAAGGACCGAAGTGACCGACGTATTCAGTGACCTCAAAGCCCGCGGGCTCGTGGCGGTATCGACCGACGAGACCGTGCTCCAGACAGCTCTGGACCAGGAGTCGCTGACCTATTACGTCGGGTTCGATCCGACCGCCCCGAGCCTGCACATGGGCAACCTCGTCCAGCTCATCACCGCATCGCGGCTCCAGCAGGCCGGGCACAACCCGCTCGCGCTCGTCGGCGGGGCCACCGGCCTCATCGGCGATCCGCGGATGTCGGGGGAGCGCACCCTCAACCCGCGCGAGATCGTCGAGGAATGGGTCGGCAAGATCCGCGCCCAGGTCGAGCGCTTCCTCGACTTCACCGGGCCGAATGCCGCCCAGGTCGTCAACAACTACGACTGGACGTCGGAGATCTCGGCGATCGACTTCCTCCGCGACATCGGCAAGCACTTCCCGGTCAACCGGATGCTCGCGAAGGAATCCGTGTCCGCGCGCCTGAAGAACGAGAGCGGCCTGTCGTTCACCGAGTTCTCCTACCAGGTCCTCCAGGGCAACGACTACCTCGAGCTCTACCGCCGCTACGGCTGCACCCTGCAGACCGGCGGCTCGGACCAGTGGGGCAACCTCACCTCGGGCGTCGACCTCATCCGCCGCGTCGAAGCCGCCAACGTCCACGCGATGGCGACCCCGCTCATCACGAAGGCCGACGGCACGAAATTCGGGAAGACCGAATCGGGCACTGTGTGGCTCGACGCGTCGCTGACCAGCCCGTACGCGTTCAGCCAGTTCTGGCTCAACGCCGACGACCGCGACGTCATGAAGTACCTCAAGGTGTTCTCGTTCCGTCCCCTCGAGGAGCTCGAGGCGATCGGTGCGGAGTTCGAAGCTGCCCCGCACACCCGTCTGGCGCAGAAGGTCCTCGCCGAGGATGTCACCACCCTCGTGCATGGTCGTGAACAGTACGACCAGGCGATCGCCGCGGCCGCCGCGCTCTTCGGCGGGGGAGAGCTCACCGCTCTCGACCCGGCGACGTTGGGTGCGGCGACGGCCGAGCTGCCGCGCGGCGAGGTTCCCGCGGCCGCCCTGGGGACAGGGCTGCCCGTCGCCGATGCCTTCGTCACCGCCGGCATCGTCAAGTCGAAGGGCGAGGCCCGTCGTGCGATCAAGGACGGCGGCGCCTACGTCAACAACGTCAAGGTGTCCGGTGAGGATCAGACGCTGACCTCCGACGACGTCCTCGACACCGCCGGTGGGGGAGTCGTCCTGCTCCGCCGCGGCAAGAAGACCCTGGGAGCCGTCGACATCGTCGGCTGATCGACCGGCAGCCCTGACCGAGTGACAGCGCCGCACCGCGACTCCGTTCGCAGGGCGGCGTTGTCGCACTCCGGGAAGGGAAGCGGAACGCCACCTCGGCGTCTGAGCAGTTGGCGGCGGTCGCCTCGGCGGGGGTGGGGTTATGCTGAGCCCACGATGACGCTGCCGTCAGGGGTGATGTGACTGTGACCGAGGGTTCTGGAACCGGTGACCCGATCGATGCGCGCAGTCGATCGGTGCGGTCGTCGTCATCCGCCGAGGTGTTCGAACTGCGCCTGCGCGTCGAGCGCATCGAGCGCATCATCGTCACCGGACACTGCCTGATCACCGCCGTGCTGCTCATCGTCGGAACGTTCGTGCCGATGTACCGCGACGGGCAGATCAACGGCTCCGACCTCTCGTGGTCCGTGGCCACCACCGTCGCGTACGGGATGTCGCTTCCGTTCACCTCTGGGGGTCCCGTCGAGGACCCATCCGGTGTCGAGGCCGTCCTTTTGGTGGGGTTCATCGGTCTGGGGATCGTCATCGCTCTCATCCTGCTCGTCGTCCTCCCGACAGCGGTGACGGGACAGTCGAACGCGCGGCTGCTGACCTTCTCACGGATCGTCGTCGTTCTCGGGGTGATCGGTGCGGTGGTGCCGCTGCTGCTCACCGGGCTGGCGCTCAATGCCGACGGTGACGAAGGAGGGTGGGGCGGCGTGGTGCTCTTCGCCGGGATGCTCGGCGCGCTGATTGTCATCCTCCCATCGTTCCGGGATCTCGCCGGCCTGGGCGACGAACGGTTGTGAGTTGACGCGGAGTGCTGCTGGACGCTGGCCTGGCGTTCTCACCGCCCACGAGACCGGCGCTGTGCTTTGGGGCTAACCGTATTGCGAGGTCGTGCACCGGTGAACGACGATGGAGTCTCGCGACCAAGGAGACGTGGACCATGAAGACCCTGCTCAACATCATCTGGCTGATCTTCAGCGGACTGTGGCTGGCCATCGGCTACTACCTCGCCGGCATCATCTGCTGCATCCTCATCGTCACGATCCCGTGGGGCATCGCGTCATTCAGAATCGGCAACTACGCGCTGTGGCCGTTCGGTCGTGAGGTCGTCGACACGGGCACGGCCGGCATCGCCGCCACCATCGGCAACATCATCTGGCTCATCGTCGCCGGCATCTGGCTGGCCATCGGGCACGTCGTCACGTCGATCCCGCTTTTCCTCTCGATCATCGGCATCCCTTTGGGGTGGGCGAACCTCAAGCTCATCCCCGTCTCGCTCATGCCCCTGGGCAAGCAGATCGTCGACAGCAATGCCCTCATTCCCGTCTACCGGGGAGCGCATTCCTAAGAGGCCTGCTCCTGGAGCTCTTCGAGGCTGATGTCGCCTCGACGCACTGCCCTGAGCACCCGGTGCGTCCGAACGACTCTCGGCAGTGCGATGACGAGCAGCCCGCCGATCATGTTGAAGACGATGACGATGACGAACCACTGCACGAACTGCAGGAGCGAGATGTCCGCGCCGGCGAGCATGGCCGCGATGATGATGATCGCGTTGATCGCCCCGTGGAGCATGCCCAGACCGATGACGAGCAGGCCGGCGACCATGCAGACGATCGCCGTGACCACCTGGTTCGTGGTCCCCTGCTGCATGCGCGTGGCCAGAGTGATCGTCGCTCCCGCGAGGAGTGAAAGCGCGATCATGACGACGAGCGAGGACTGATTGATGTAGCCGAGGGCTGTGTCGACGAGTACCGAGTGGTAGTCGGGCAGACCGATGACGATCAGCCAGGCGAAGGCCACGCCACCCACCAGGTTGGTCGCCAAGCTGACCACCCACAGCCGCACCATCTGAAGCCAGGTCGCCTGGCCTGCGAGGACGGCGTTGAGCGGCAGGAGGAACTCCTCGGTGAACAACTCGGAATGCGCCAGCTTGAGCGCGAGCAGCCCGATGCCGAAGGCCATGCCGGCGAGGATGTCCGACCCGGTGGCCTGCTTGACGAGGATCATCGCCATGATTCCCAGGCCCACGTCGATACCACCGAAGAGGCCGGTGACGATCAGCTCGGGCAGTTTCCGATTGAGTCGCGCGGCGCCTTCGGTGACGGTGGCAGCCGCTTCCTCGACCAGACCGTCTTCGAGATCGAGGTCGTTGTCGCCGAGTCGTTCGCGCTGTTCCTTCTGAGTCATGGCCCAAGTCTATGAGTTGGGATCGCTGTTCCGGCGAATATTGACGGCAAGTGTCATTGATAACATACCGCTGTTGAGTCTGCTTGCGAGGGCAGGTGATTCGTGTGTGCGCAGGGCTGCCGGTTTGTATGCCGATGCGGCCGGCTCGGTCACATCTGCGCGGTGATCCGCCGACTCGCTTGGAGAAGAGTGGACGTGTGCTCTTCGAGTTCGGCCCGTCCGACGTCGCCGGAGTTGGCGACGACGTTGATCGTCCCCAGCAGCCGGTCGTCGGGAGACCAGATGGGGGCGGTGGAGCTGAGGCTGTCGCGACTGCGCTCGGACTCCGCGAGGAAGTACCCTGCCTCGCGCACCTGTTCGAGATCGGCACGCAGCGCACCGAGATCCTGCACGCGACCGTTCGCCAAGGTCACAGGTTCGTAGCTGTCGAGGAGCCGTTCGCGGTCGTCCTCATCGGCATGGGCGAGCATCACCTTCCCGCCGCCGACGAACAGACCGAGCACCTGTCCGACGGGAAACTGATAGCTCAACGGGTTGGGCGCTTCAACGCGGGACACGAGCACGCGCCGATCGGCGACGCGGACGAACACCGACGACGTCAGCGAGGTGTGGTCGGTCAGCGCCGACAGCACGCTCGGACTGACGAGAGCAAGCCGATCCTGCAGCACGAAGGAGTGCGACATCGGCAGCACCTGCGGGCCGAGGGTGTAGCCGCGAGGCGTGTTCCTGAGATAGTCGCGCTTGACGAGCTGACCGATGACACGCTGCGTGGTCGCGAGATGAAGGCCCGTGGCACGCGAGATCTCCGTGAGGGTGATCGGCTCATGCGTGCTCGTCACGCACTCCAGAACATCGAGCGCACGATCAAGCGTGCGCCCCTGATTGTTCGTCGCTGCCATGGTGCGTCCTCCCCTTGTCGATGACGTTCTTCGGATGACCGGCGCTGCCGGATCCATCTTCGCAGAGGGAATCAGAACACTCGCATCGGCCCAAAGGCCTTGACGTGACGCGTGAGGCCGAGCAGAATGATCATCACCTACTACACAATGATAGATACTATCACTCAATGATAGGAGCGCAACGATGCGTGTTGCAGTTCTCGGTCTCGGCGAAGCCGGATCCCTGTACGCGAAGGCCTTCGCCCAGGAGGGGAATGACGTCGTCGGGTTCGATCCGCGGACGGTGGACGTCCCCACGGGCGTGACGACGGCGGGCAGTGTCGCCGAGGCGGTCGCGGAGTCCGATCTCATCCTCAGCCTCACGACAGCGAAGCCATCGGTGGCCGTCGCCGAAGAAGCCGCCGAGGCGATTCGGGACGGCGCGGTCTACCTCGATCTCAATGCGGCATCACCGCTGAGGAAACGGGACGTCGCCGAGGCGCTCGGCAGCCGGGCGCGATTCGTCGATGGTGCGGTCATCGGCTCAGTCCCGCGCTACGGTGCCCAGGTTCACGTCCTCCTCTCCGGGCCGCACTCCGACGAGGCCGCTGATCTGCTGCGGACGATCGGCGCCCGCGCGGAGCCGATTCAGGGACGGATCGGTGACGCCTCCCAGCGGAAGCTCCTCCGCAGCGTCTTCATGAAGGGCCTCGGCGCTCTCATCACCGAAGCGATGCGCGCCGGTGAGGAGACCGGCGAGGTCGAGTGGGTGCGTGCTCAGATCGCCGGCGAGCTCGCCCAGGGAGAGGACACGCTCGACCGTTTGCTCAAAGGAACGCGGACCCATGCCCTTCGGCGCGCTGCCGAGCTGGGCGACAGTCTCGACCTCCTCGCCGATCGCGAACGGCCCTGGCCGATGGCAGAGGCGGCCCGTTCGGTCCACCTCGAGCTGACGAGGGAGGGAACGGGACACCTGGCGGACGCACTCGCAGCCGTGCCCACCTCGGCGCTCGGAGACGGCGGAGACCGTCTGGGATTCCTCGACTCCGACATCAAGCCGATGTGGACCAGCGCGCCCATCGCAGGACCCGCCTTCACCGTCCTCACCCGGCCCGGGGACAACCAAGCCATCCATCGTGCGCTTCCGCTCACGCGCCCCGGGGACGTCCTTGTCGTCGCCGGTGGGGGAGAGACGAATCGAGCGCTCATCGGTGAGCTCATCGCCGAACGTGCGCAGCTGCGCGGCATCGCCGGCATGATCATCGACGGAGCGATCCGCGACGTCAACGAGATCGCGCAGCTCGGCTTCCCCGTGTGGGCGAAGGGCGTCTCGCCGGCCGGCCCGTTCAAATCGGGGCCCGGTCGTCTGCGCACGACGATCGCCGTCGCCGGCGCCGTCTGTCGGCACGGTGACTACATCGTCGCCGATGCTGACGGCGTCCTCGTCGTGCCGGCCGACTCGGCCCAACAGGTCCTTGCGGCCGGCAGGGCTGTCATCGCCGACGAACAGCGACGGCAGTCGGACATCCGCGCGTCGGCCGTCAGCCGGTCGTAGTCAGCGTCCCGTCATCTGATCAGAAAGGGGAGGACAACGATGCCTCTCGCCCTTATCGCCCTCGCAGTCTTCATCACCGTTATCGTCATCTGGAACGTCGTCGTCAAGCGCAATATGGCCGAAGCGATGCTGCTCGGCTTCATCGTCACGCTGCTCTTCGCCGGGGCGAACGCCCCTCAGTACGCAGCCGACGCCTTCGTCGAGGCATCTGAGAACGAAGTGCTCTTCGCCGCCGTCGCTTTCGTCTTCATGACCTACTTCGTCGAGCGGACCGGGGTGATGAACAAGCTCATCGCCATCCTGTCATCACTCCTCGGGCGCCTGCCCGGAGGCCCGGCCTACGTCGACACTGTCGCCTCAGCCGCCATGGGCGCCCTGGCCGGCGGTTCGAACACCGGCAACGCCGCCGCATCGGGATCGATCACCGGCCCCTGGATGGTGCGCACCGGGTGGAGGCGCGAACGAGCCGCCACTGTCATCGCCGGAAACGCCGGCCTCGGTGCCGCCCTGCCGCCCAGTGCATCGATGATCATCATGATCGGCTTCGCCGGGACCCTGGTCACGACCTCGCAGGTGTACCTGGCGCTGCTCGTCGCGGGCTCGTACCAAGTGCTCCTGCGCATCGGTCTCACCGCGTGGTTCGTTCATCGCGACGGCATCCGCGCAGAGACCGGAGCGGACCATGTTCCCCTTGCCTCGTCGCTGCGCCGAGGTTGGACCTCGGTGCTCGTCTTCGCGGGCGCGATCATCCCGATCCTCATCACCGTCGGACCGCTGGCAGACCTTCTCTCATCCGTTCCCTCGATCGGGGAATCCCTCGAGAACATCTCCCTCATCATGTGGATCCCCATCCTGATCATCGGCATCAGCGCTGTGATCGCATGGAAGGAGCTGCCGAAGACTCCGCGGCAGTGGTGGGACTTCCTCGCCGGTTCAGTGCCGCGGTTCTACACGATCGGAGCGATCCTCTTCTTCGCCATCATGGCCTCCGAAGTGCTCGCAGCCCTGGGACTCGACTCCGATGTCACCGCGCTGCTCGAGATGCTGAACCTTCCTCTGTGGCTGCTCGTCACCCTCATCGGCGTCCTCGTCGTCGTGGTGGCCGGCCCCCTGTCGTCGTCGGCAACTCTCAGTGCCGTCGGACAGGTCGCGCTCTTCTCGATGGTGGCCGCCGGAGTCGATCCGCTCCTCGCCGTCGTGGCGATCCTCGTCTTCGCCTCGACCGAGGGTGCCTCACCTCCGGCCTCGGGATCGATCTTCGTTGCGGCGGGCCTCACGGAGGCACAGCCGGAGAAGACCTTCATCCCGCTTGTCGTCTATTACGTTCTGCCCATCTTCGTCCTCGGGGTGCTCATCGCGTTGGGCATCATCCCTGTTCCCTTAGGAGGCTGACATGCGATCAGCACTGAAACAGATTCTCCTTCCGCTCTTCACGCTGGCGATGGCCGTGTTCCTCACCCTCGCGTTCGCGATCGTCGTCCTGCAGATCATCGGACTGGCCGCCGGACAGGGGGAGTGGATCGATACTGCGTATGCCGTGCTCGCACGGCCGAGCATCATAGCCGCCATTGCCGTCAGCCTCCTCGGCTACGCGTACTTCACGACGACCAGTGCCAAAGCAGACGACTGACCCCATCGGATCACGTGCTTTCTAGGCCCTGTGTTCCGCGTGTTTTCAGCGGTGACGGTTGTCACAGGCCGAATCCGGGCCAACGACTTGCAGGCAGCCTCTGCAGTGGTCTAGAGTTATATCTCGTTCGCCTCACCGGGAACACCACGATCAAAGGGTGTCCCCACCGGGTGTGACCAGCACAAACAGTGGTTTGATGCGGTGGATCACAGCAGGGTTGAGAGTGTGAGTGCGGGCAGCCTGTGGATGCCCCCGGTTGATCACGCGGAAAATGTTTCGTGTGATGGTTGGGTGTGTGTTT
>NZ_BAAAMB010000017.1:0-4839 GCF_039528855.1 Brevibacterium sanguinis
GTTCAAACAAACACGCTATTGGATTCTCAAACCACAAACACACACCCAACCATCACACGAAAAAGTTTTCCGCGTGATCAACCGGGGGCATCCACAGGCTGCCCGCACTCACACTCTCAACCCGTGTTGTGATCCACCGCATCAAACCATTGTTTGTGCTGGTCACACCCGGTAGGGACACCCTTTGATCGTGGTGTTCCCGGTGAGGCGAACGAGATATAACTCTAGACCACTGCAGACCCCTCACGCAACCCCGGAATCGACCATTCCGGGGTGACAACCACCACACGGCGCAGAGGGGTGCGAAAACCACCCGGAAAACAGGGCGACTACGCCTATATCGACCCGCCGGCGGCACGCAGAACCGCGTTGACCTGGCGGTCGATGACGTCACCGAACATCGCGATCTCCGACGTCGGCAATGCGCGCGCGTGGGAGACGCTGCGCCACTGGCCGACCGCCTCGGCGACGTCTCTCATGATGCGTCGTGCCTGACGACTATCGAGGTGGCAGAGCGACCCGAAGTCGAGAAGCGCGGACATCTCCTCCTCAGCCGACCGGGCTCCGTTGATCGCGGTCTGCCGTTCGGTGTCGACATCTGGCTCGGGATTGATGTCGAAGACCGGACTGAGCTCCCATCCTGCGGGCCGCCGCAAGAACCCGTGATTGCGCAGATGGTCGTCGGTGTTGTGGATGGCTGCGGAGAACACCACGCGCCGGAACAGCTCCGCGCAGTCTCGCCTCCAGTTGAGGCTGAGATCCTCGATTGCTTCAACGATGTCGAGGTAGTCGCCTGGCTCGCCGTCGCGCCGCTCGGTCGCCGTCATCGCGCTCAGATACGGAACCCGAGACCCGCCGTCTCGGTCGAATCGGTCGACGACGAGAACGGGTCGATCATCGAGAGTGAGCAGCTGCCGACCGGGGACGGAGATGCCGGCACGGGACGCAAGCTCGAGAGCGACCCCCTCCCATGCGATGACTGACCAATCGTCTGTGGGTCGGGAGAACTTCGCAATCATCAGACCTCCGTCCCCCAGGACGGAGGCCTTCGGTCGAGCGCCACCGAGCGACCCGGTTCCGGCGTCGAGGAGGCGCTTGGCCGCGGCATCGGAGCCATCGGCGGCCTCATCGGCCGCCCTCTGGAGTTCAGGCAGTCGGATGAGCGGGGGAACATGAGCTCCGGCTGCCAGATATGCCGGGGACTCCGGACTGCGGAATCGCAAAGCACCCTGGCGGGTGACATCACTGACTCCGATGAGGTAGTCGACCTCGGTGAGCCGGCGATGGCGCGCCTGCCCTGAGGCAACGAGTCTCTGGTGCTGCTTGGCGACGAGATTGCGGCCCCAACGATCCGGAGCGCAATCGCTCAACGCCCCCGGCAGGCCGGCGACCGTGAACGATCCGGTCGACAAGGGCAATTGAGGGTCGATCGGGAACGCCCACCGTTGGGCGAGGTAGCCCGGCGAGTAGACGAACGTGGTCGACACCTCATTGCGGGCCAGGTGGAAATAGGCAGTGCCGACGAACTCGGTGCGACCGTTGATGTCGAGATCGACGAGCACCTCATCGGCATTCATCGGCGAACCCGCTCAGGCAGAGATTCCGTCGAACGCAGCCTGCCGACATCTGTGCTCAATGGGTCGAACGACTCTGCGACGTGGTCGAGCTGTCCGAGCGCCTGCATCACCGACATCACCGCGCCGATCGAGACTCCAGGATCGCCGCGTTCGATCTTCTGCAGTGTCGTCCTCGAGATCCCTGCGCGTTGCGCGAGTTCTGCGGCTTTGAGCGATTGCATGAGACGCCACCTGCGGATCGATCCGCCGACGTCACCGAGGCGACGCCCCACCGCGCGCGTGACATCCATAACGTCCCCTAACTGACTTTATCCCACCCACTAACAGAGATTACGACCATGATACTACTCATAACAGTACGTTGACAGGCGTCAGAGACGCGTGAATGGCTCCGCGTAGCGGAAGGTCCCGTGTTCGCCGGCATAGGTCGACAGAGCGCGGGTCTGGAAGTAGTCGCCCCACGCAGGGTCGGGAGATTCGATGTCCATCGCTGAGGCGGGGACGAAACCGAAGCGACCGTAGAAGTTCGGATCGCCGAGGAGGCCGGCGACCGGGGTGCCGAGCGCGTCGGCAGCGCCGAGAGCGAACTCCATCAGCGCGGAGCCGATCCCTTCGCCCTGGTGGGCCGGGAGCACGCTGACCGGGCCGATCCCGACTGCCGGCGCGGTACCGACATGAGCACGAGTGGCGACGATATGCCCGACCACGGCGTCGTCGATGACGGCGACGAGTGAGAGCTCGGGAATCCAGGACTCGTCGTCCCGCAGCCACTCGATGAGAGTGACCTCTCCGGGGTCTCCGCCCGGGGCGACCGGGGGTGCACTGTGAGCGGCGCTGCGGAATGCCTCTGCGGTGACGGAGCGAATGGCGCTGATGTCTGATTCGGTCTCACGACGGATGATCATTCTTCTGAGACTACCCCCGGTTTCTCATTCCGCCTCGAGAGTATCGTTGAGGTCGCAGAGTCGCCCTCCCGCACGCATGGAGTCGACCGCACGGGCGAGTTCCTCCAGGCGCCGTTCAGCACTCGCGACGAGATGCTCCGAGATGCGGTTCCAATCCCCGGGCTGCGGATCGTCGGGCAGATCATCGAAGATCTCGGCGATCTCCCGCACAGTGAACCCGACGCGCTGGGCGAGCTTCGCCACTCTGACCTGGCATGCGGCGCTTGAAGCGAACCGTCGTTGGTTGCCCGGCGTGCGCACTGCGGTGATCACCCCGTGCCGTTCATAGAACCGGACCGCAGAAGGGGCGACACCGCTGTCCACGGCCACATCCCGCACGGTCAGTAGATGCTGTGTGTCGATGAATGATGTCGTCGTCATAGGCAGAGCCTCCCAGATTCAGGTCTTGACTTCAATATATGTTGAAGTTCTAGCGTGGCGACCATGGACACCACATCGAGTACAGCGAATCCCATGAATCGCGGAACCGCCCGGTCCTCTGCCGGGGTGTTGACGGTGCTCGCGGCGGGAATTCTGCTGCAGGCAGTCACCATGTACCTCACCAGCGCTCTGATGCCGAGCGCCGTCGCCGAGATCGGCGGCGAGGTGTACTACGCGTGGGTGACGACGGTATTCATCGTCGCGGGGGTGGCCGCAACGGTGGCGACTCCGGCGGTGCTGGGCCGGCTCGGCTCTCACCGCTCATACGTATTCGGTGCGGGTGCGTTCGCGGTCGGCAGTGCCGTTGCCGCCGCAGCACCGAGCATGGAGGTTCTCCTGATCGGCCGCGCGGCGCAGGGCGTCGGCGGTGGACTGCTGTCCGGTTTGGCGTTCGCTCTCATCCGGACGGCGCTGCCGGAGACGGCGTGGGCGCGAGCAACCGCAGTCGTGTCGGCGATGTTCGGGGTCGGGACGCTTGTCGGCCCGACCGCCGGCGGGGCCTTCGCACAGCTGGATGCCTGGCGGCTCGCGTTTGCCTCGGTGGCCGCCGCGGGTGTCGTTCTCTCGATCGCCGCGCCCTTGACTCTGCCTAGGTCGCAGCGGTCTGTGGCCCTGACGCGGCTGCCGCTGACGTCGATGATCATTCTCATCGTCGCCATCGCTGCGCTCAGCATCACCAGCGTCCTCCCAAGCGCCTGGGTGTGGGTCGGGGTCGTGTTGGCGATGATGTTGCTGGTCGCATTCATCGCCGTCGACCGAAGAGCGCGGGTCGGTGTTCTGCCGCCCCTTGCCTACACGCGAGGGTCGCTGAAATGGATCTACCTTGCCCTTGCGTTGACCACGGCCGCGCCGGCCAGCGAGGCGTTCACTCCTCTGTTCGGGCAACGTCTGTTCGAGCTTGCCCCGTTCGCCGCCGGTTTCCTCGGCGCGACCGTGTCGATCGGCTGGTCAGTCGCTGCCATCTGGAGTTCCCGAGCCGAACGCCCAGCTGTGCAAGCACGTCTGCTCGTCCTTGGGCCGGCCGTGACGGCGGTCGCGATGGCGGTCCTCGTCATTCTGCAGTTCGTCCCGATGGCCGGGCCGATGGTCATCATCGGCTGGATTCCGGCGTTGGTCCTCGCTGGTGTGGGGGTCGGGCTGGCGAACCCGCACTTGTCCGTGCGCGTGATGTCCAGCAGCCCCAACAAGACCGACGGCCGAATCGCCGCCGCTGCCATTCCCATCGTCAGTCAACTCGGCCAAGCGTTCGCGGCCGCTATCGGCGGCATCGTCGTCAATTCAGCCCTGCCCTCGATCGCGGGTGCCGCAGCCGGCCTGTTCGCACTGTTCGCGCTGTTGGCACTCCTCGGTCTCGGGGCAGTCGTGGCTGCTCGTTCCCTGGACGCCCGCGCGACAACCGCCGACAGTTCGCCAGGGCCGACGTCGACATGACAGATCGCGCACACGGAGCACCAGTTGGTGCTGCCCGCTGCCGACATCATTCGCGGGCCCGAGCCGGTTGAGGTCACCGGCACCGAGGCAGTCCGCCGTTTCCTCGGACTCGACACTCCGACCTGATTGCAGCAGACACCCCGCCGGCCCGACACCCGGTCCGGTGCGTGAATGCAAAAAAGGGAGGGAACCCTGGTCCAACGAATTGTTGAACCAGGATCCCCTCCCGAAGAATATTGCGGCAGTCACTTACTCTCCCACAACCACCAAGTTGCAGTACCATCAGCATGACATGGGCTTAGCTACCGGGATCGGAACGGTTAACCGGGCGTTTCCCCACCACTATCACCACCGCAAAACCAACGACCACCCACACACTTAACCGTGTGTGGTAATGGTCCAAGAACCGCACAGCGAACGCGAACACCACACAGCGTGGTCTCATC
>NZ_BAAAMB010000018.1:0-35243 GCF_039528855.1 Brevibacterium sanguinis
TTGTCCTTGGTGTGGCTGGGATCCGGGACGATCACGGACACACTTTTTGGCCTATAACCCCGACTTGTATCCAATGAAGGAGACGAAATGGCAAGTAACTTTGCCCTGGCAGAAGGCTGTGAGCCCTTGATCGAAGTAGAGGACCTGACGGTCTTCACCGATCCAGATGGAGTCGAGCGGGCGGTGTTCCTCATCGACGGGAACCACGATCCACTCCCTCACTGCAACCCAAACGACTTCGGGTATGCACTGACGATGATTAACTTCATCGACGGGAATGAGGGCGTAGCCATCTGCGAGGTCGTCAACATCAGAGAGTGGCTTGAGTACAACAAGGAATTCGGATTGGAGTTGGTCGACAATCTCTGAGGTCATACAACTAGCGGATGTGGTTCCGCACCGCAGCGTCAGTCAGTTGACGACCTACACGTCGTGCAATGAGCAATATCGGTTGCAGCGGGTAGCCAAGGCGCCCCAGCGACCAGCCGCCTGGTTTATCCACGGCTCCGCATTCCACTATGCGGTTGAAGAATACGAGTTAAGCTCTCGAGCGTTGTCTGTAGACGAATGCCGGGAGCTTTTCTTTACCCACTACGACAAGGCGATCGCCGAGGCGCTGGAGACGCACCCCGACTACTCCGACTGGATGACAGGCGGCAACAAGAAGGGTGAAACCGACATTTCGGACCGGCGAGTAAAGGGCGCCGATCAGGTCGGCATCTACATCAGCTACGCAGAGGCACACGCCGACGAGTGGCGGATCTTCCCTATCGGCCCTCGGGGCATGGGTGTGGAGCTCGAGTTCAACATCGAGTTCGGCGGCGTCATGGTGAAAGGCTTCATCGACCAGGTCAGACAGTACCGCGACGGGCGGATTGTGCCCGTGGATCTGAAATCGGGCACGAAGGAGCCGGCGAGCGGGTTTCAGCTCGCTGTCTACGCTCACGCCATCAACGAATATCTCGGCGTCCTACCAGAGGCAGGATGCTTCTTCATGCCTAAGCAGCGACGTGACGGCACCCTCGTGGGCGATGTCTGGAAGCCTCTTACTCAGTGGAGCAGAGACATGCTCGACGGCATGTTCAAGCAGTTCGATACTTCAGAGCGCGCCGGCATCTACCTCCCCAACCCTGGTGATGGATGCCGCACTTGCGGCGTAGCCGAATTCTGCAGAGTCAACGGCAATCCGGATTCGGTGGCAAGATTCGCCACCATCACCACACGACCTCGAGCCTCGTAGCCCGAGGAAATGAACCAGGCCAGGCCAACCGCCTGGCCTTTTTTGTACCCAGAAAACACAACAGAGAGGGACTGATTTGTCCAACAGCACAGAGTCCAATTTTTCGTTCACGACGAAAGTCGACGGGGATCTACTGACCGTCCGGGGGGATGACATTCAATCATTCCAGGCCAATCTGGACGCCGCGGCGCAGAGCGGTATTGGGGCGAACATCAAGAACTTCGTCACCTCTGTCAACAACACGTCTGCACTGAACGCCCAGCTTGGGGCAATGCCGGTGGACCCTGCACAGAACCCGGCCCCGGTACAGGCGCCACCGGCGTCGACGGATCCGACACCGGGCGACCCGTGGGGTCAGGGAGGTCAGCAGCCGCAAGGCCAGTGGAGTCAGCAGCCCCAGCAGGGCGGCAATAACAATTGGGGCCAGCCTCCACAGCAGGCGCAGACGGGTTGGGGCCAGCCGCAGGGCGGCGGTGACTGGCGGGCCGACCCCCACCTCCAGCCGCCCCACCTCCAGCCGCCCATGACTCCGTTCGGTCCGGCCCGGTACAAGGGCGGCTTCGCGAAGTCGACGGGCAAGCCTTACCGCATCTGGAGCGATCCTCGCCCGTGGAACGAGATCAAGAACCTCCCCAAGGATCAGCAGTTCAGCCAGTTCATCAAGGACTCAGAACTCTGACATGACAATCAAGGGCGAGTTTGAGGCCGGGGCTCACGCCCCGGCCTCTCCCGTTCCCGCCGAGGAATGGCGGGAGATTCCTGGATATGACGGGTGGTATGAGGCTTCAAGCCTCGGCCGAATTCGGAGCTGGTCGCGCGGTGGTCGGCGGGGTGGAAGGCTGGCCGAGCCTCGGCCAATGCGGCTGACGGGCGGGAAGAAGGGGTATCTGCAAGTCGGGCTAAAAGCCGGCCCCGGGAAGGTCACTCGCTATGTGTCTCATCTGGTGGCCGAGGCGTTCATTGGCCCCCGACCGGAGGGCACGGTGACGTGCCACAACAATGGCGACAATCAAGACAACCGTGCGGTGAACCTTCGGTACGACACGCCAACCGGGAACGAGGCCGACAAGGAGCAGCACGGTACCCGATTGAGGGGCGAAGATTCCCCGGCATCAACGCTAACCGAGGCGGAGGTTCGAGAGATTCATGCGGCTACCGGCTCCCATCGATCGATCGGGGATAAGTACGGAGTGTCCCAGTCAGAAGTTACGAACATAAAGAACGGGCGCATTTGGAAGCATCTTGGCCTCACTCCTATCCACAGCGGGCTCCCGTCCCGACCGGGCGAACTTAGCCATAGGTCAAAACTTTGCGACCGGGTTGTTATGGCGATGCGTGAGGGACGGATGACCGCACGAGAAGCCGCTGATGAGTGCGGAACAAACATTCATGCGGCATGGAAAGCGAAGGTCGGAATGACATGGAAACACCTGCCAATGCTTGATGGGGGTGAAGAGATCGCAAACGATCCTGCAAGGGAAAAAAGCTAATCGAGAATCGGGTGAGCCGATTCCGATGCCCTGGCCACAGCTCGTCCAGGCAGGCGCACTCGTGCGCCGAGGTCAGTTGACGCTCATCGTGGGAGGTCCAGGAACAGGAAAAAGCCTCTTTGCGCAGTCGCTGCTTCACCGCGGAGACGACAATGGGCTCCTGGCTGAAACCTTGTACTTCAGTGCAGACACGGATGCCGGAACCTTTGCACAGCGGGCAGGGTCAATCAGCACAGGCTACCTCCTCTCAGACGTTCAACGGCTTATTGCTGAAGGTGATGATGCGGGCCTGGAAGCGGCAATCGCTGCGCACACGGGGCACATGAGGATGTGCTACTCCTCGTCAATCGGGGAACAAGAACTCCTCGATGAGCTTGACGCGTATGCGGAGATATTTGGGCGATACCCCACAGCAGTGTGCGTAGACAATTTATCGAACCTGGAAATGGGCGACGCAGAAGGCGAGTTTCAAGGTCTCCAGGCGGCCTGCACATTGTTGCATGACGTAGCCAGGGAGAGTAACGCGGCAGTCATTGCACTGCATCACACTAACTCCAATTACGAAGATGCGGGTCAGCCCATCCCGTTGTCGGGAATACGTGGGCGCGTGTCCAAGACGCCGGAGCTTATCATCTCGCTCCATCGGAGCGGGGATTTCCTGAAAGCGTCCGTCATTAAGAACAGATCAGGCAGGGCTTTCGCGGACGGGTCTAACGCTATCCGTATTCCAGTAGACCTCAGCCGAATGCGGCTGGGATGATAGAAAAGAGCCAATTTGCTGATTGCAACAGGTGTTATTGTTGGACTACTTATTCTGGCGGCAGGGAACATGCTTTCCTGGCTGGCCGGGTTCTTCCTCATCGGTGTCGGTAACGAACTCGCTATCAGGGGTGTGTCGAAACCGGCCAAAAGTCTTGGTGCTGGTGCGGTGTGGGTTTCCGGGATTCTCACCCTTGCCGCGGGGCCTTTGGCAAGCCTGTGGCTTGCCATTTTCACTGGTGTCAGCATTATCGGGGCGTGATTCGGTCTGACCACGGCAAGGGAATGCAAGCAGTGCATAAGGGACGGCGTGACTACGCGCCGTCCCGCCCCGCACCCGGGCCCGAGGTGCGCGACTCACCACCGGGAATTTAAGCGGAGCAAGTCTGAGACGGCTTGGGCGAAACGGATCGAAACCACGTACGGGATCACCGCTGAAGAGTTCCAGGCAATCCTCGAATACCAGGGCGGTGTGTGCGCGATTTGCCGAACCGCCCGGGGTGTGACGAAACGACTCAGCCTGGATCATTCGCATGCTACAGGGCAACCGCGTGGCGCAATCTGTGGGTCTTGCAACAACTTGTTGGGTCGGGGTCGGGATGATCCCGAGTTCTTTCGCCGGGCTGCCGACTATCTGGAGGATCCGCCGGCTGTTCATGTGGTTGGTGTGCGGGTTGCCCCGATTCATGGGACTGATGCGGAGAAGTACGGCGGCGGTCGACGCAAGAAACGGAGGAAGAAGTGAAGAAGTCCACTACCTACTTGATAGACGGGATTCTGTTGTCCGATCTCATTGATTCGCTTGAGGAGATCCGAGCCGAACAGGGCTCTGATCTAGTGATCGCCGGCGTCGAGTTCAGCCTGGATCGCCGCCCCTTCGACTACTACGAATCACGCTTCACTATCACCCTTGTCGATGATCTGGAGGACTGGATTTGAGCCGCCCGGTCGACCGCGACAGCGAGAGCTTCGATGCAGCCGCACGCCGCCGGCGTCGCCTCGACTGGTGGCATGAAACAGGCCGGAAACAGTTTGAGCAAAACCAGGAAGAAGAGGGTAATGACGGACATTCAGATTAGCGAAAAGACAGGCCTGCCCGTTCTTCCGGAGGGCGAAGTGTGGCGGGTTAAGTTTGAACCTGAAGCATTTAGTTCAGACCCGTCAGGATGGGTTTTGCAGATTGAAACCATCCCGCCAGAACCTCGGTGGAGTGACTGGGTTTCTGAGCAAACAATGTTCATAGACCAACATGTTTTTAACATTGAGTATCGGGAAGTTGTGGAAAGCACTTCCTTGTTCGGTAAGAAGCAGACCAGAAAAGAGCAGCGTTGCCTCACCGCCCCGGCAGCCGCCGTGCTGGCGGCAAGAAGCATTGGCACGCGCGACAACCCGCCAACGGCTAAAGATGTTCAGGAAGCGGCAACCCAAATGGTTGAAGCCAGAGACCGTAGAGAAGACTCCATGAAGCTTGCTGGCACATACCCACCCAACAAATTGGAGGTTCCTTCAGATGACTGGCCATGATTCAATCTCATACCCTTCCCATTATGTTGAAGGCAGAAGCATTGAGCCTATTGAAGTGATTGAAGACTGGGGTCTTGGCTTTCACCTGGGTAATGCCCTCAAATACATTGCCAGGTCTGGGCGGAAGAATGATGGGGTTGAAGACCTTCAGAAAGCGGTCTGGTATTTGGAGCGCAGGATTGATCTGCTTGAGGAATCAGGACATGAAGAGGCTCAATCGGGCAGGCATGACAGCAGCGGCATCCTTCCGTGTAATTCATGCAACGGTTCAGGTTCACAGCAGGTGAGTGAAGCCCTCGCTGATGGTGCCGCAGTAGTCAACGTGACGTTTGATTCGGACAGCATTGACGGCGAGGCCGTCGCTGAAGCCATTCGGGAAACACTGACACGCCACGATCTGACTAGGCGTGAGGCTCGCACACTAGGCGGGAGCTACCTGTGAGTTCCGAGAAGCCGCCAATCTGGCCGGTGCTTGAGCATTACGGGCTTGATGGTGTCGAACCAGCGGCAGGGCGAACCAAGGTGCATTGCCCGTTCCATGATGACTCAAACCCGTCTGCGTCTGTGGATGTGTCTAAGCAGCGGTTCGTCTGTTTCGCATGCGACATGAGCCATGACGCCTATTCGCTGGTGATGCAACAGGAAGGAGTTTCGTTTGCTAGTGCCGTCGAACGGGTTGAAGAAATCACTGGCGTCAGCCGCGATCAGGATGAACGAGAACCTGTTCGCCCCGAACGGCGAACCAGTCTTCACATATCTTCGCGAGGAGCGGGGACTCACCGAGGAAACAATAAACAAGTACCGGCTCGGCGTCGTAGACGCCTCAGATGAAGAATACGGCAACCTTGCCGGGTATGTTTCCATCCCGTTCATTACACCAACATCCCGCACCGACTGGCACTTGAACTTCACCGACCTACGGTTCCGTCGAGGCCCAGACATGCCGGACAGCAAACCCAAATACAGGACACTCCCCGGGCGGGAACCCCGCCTGTACGGCACAACCACCCTCGCCAACCCCGGCGAATACGTTGTCCTAGTGGAAGGTGAAATTGATTGCCTCACCCTCCTGCAATGCGGGATACCCGCAGTCGGTTTGTCTGGCGTGTCCGCCTGGAAACCGTACTACCGGAACGTGTTCAACGGGTTCGAGAAAGTCATCATCATTGCAGACAATGATGAACCCCGGGACGGGGAAAAGGTCGGTGTAGGCGAACGGTTCGCTGGAGAGATCGCCAAACAAGTCCCTAACCCGAAAGTCGTGTTGATTCCTGAGGGGAAAGACACAAACGGGTTTTTCATGTTGAACGGTGCAGCAGAGCTGCGCAACCTGATTGGAGTTTGATTCCTTGAGCCCACCATCGGAAGAAGTATTGGCCGTCGTGGAGGCGGCACGAAGTAAAGGTCCAGTCCTGCTGGACCTTTTTTGTTGCGCCGGCGGCGCCGGCAAAGGTTACGCCGATGCCGGGTTTCAAGTCATCGGGGTTGACATTGAACCCCAACCGAACTATCCGTTCACGTTCTTCCAGGCCGACGCCATCGAGTTCGCCCGAAAGTTCGGGCACCTGTTCGATGTGAAGCATGCTTCACCGCCATGCCAGAAGTTCAGCCGAACGAAGACCCTGCACTCAAACGAACACCCCGACCTGATCGAACCCACGCGGGAAGTCTTCCTGGACCTTGGCGGGGTGTGGGTGATCGAGAACGTCGTTGGTGCGCCACTGATCGATCCGATCAAACTGTCCGGGCAGCACTTCAACATGACCGCGCGGGACGTTGACGGTGTCCTGTTGAAACTGGTCCGGCACAGACTGTTCGAGTCAAGTGCCCCAATATCGGCGCCCGCCGAATTCCACCCGAACAAGGGGATTCAGACCGCCTCAGTTTATGGAGCAGGGGGGGGCTGGACGCCTCGGCACCGGGACAACCCCGACCGTCGCGGCGGGTACATCCCGCACACCGACGTGGTCAAAGAACTGCTGGGAATTGATTGGATGACGAAACACGAAATGTCCCAATCAATCCCACCAGTTTTCACCGAGCATATTGGTCGCCAGCTCCTGGCGCACCTTGATGAAAGGAAGGTTGCTTGAGCGCTTTGACAGACATGCTTCAAGAACCAGATGACCCGAGATCCAGCGTAGAGATCGCCCTCGATCTCCTCTGCGACTCAGATCGCGAAGCGATGGAAGATGCACTTCGCAACAGCCAGTTCCCATCCCGCCAGCTGCGGACGGCATTCGCTACCGATGGCGTCGTAGCCGACGCCGGTCGAGTTCCGACCGCTGACGCAATCTACAACTACCGCAGAAGGGCCGGGTGGCTGTGAGCGAACTCCAGGACATCTTGAACAAAGCAAATATTCCCACTCCGCCGAAGGGCTGGAATAGCGGTGCCACATTCGATGGCACCGAAGGTGAAGCCACATCTAAGCCGATGCCAGTTGGCGCAGATTTTGAGCCAGCTGATGTCCTCCGGGAGAACGGGTTCGACCCGGATCTGTATGAGATTGACGGGCTGACCTTCTCTATCTGGGATGCCCAGACGAAGGAAGGGACTGAGAAGTTCACGAGCCGCCGGTTCAAGTTCCGGCGGAAGGCGCTGACCGAAGAGCTCGCGAGCGTCGACGACCTGCTGGCCCTCATCGCGGCGGCCCCAAAGCCGCCGAGGGCCAAGACGGCCACGGCCGACAACGTCACCGTCTTCGCCGTTGGAGATTTGCAGCTCGGCAAAGGCAATGGCGACGGAACCGAAGGCATCGTGCGCCGGTTCCTGTCGTCGCTGGCATCTGCTGTTGGTCGCTACAACGAGGCTCCCACCGGGAGCGTGCTCATCGCCTTCCTTGGCGACTGCATCGAAGGTGTTGTCTCTCAGGGCGGTCGGAACATCGGCGAGAACGACCTGTCCTTGACAGACCAGTTGAAGGTGCTCAGGCACCTCATGACTCAAACGATCCTTCAGTTCGAGGAGACCGGGGCCAGGCTGACGATCCTCTCGGTAGCAGGGAATCACGACGAGCCCTACCGCTCGCCCGTCAACGCGAAGCCTACTGATTCTTTTGCAATCGACAGCCTTCGAGCCGTCGAAGAGGCGTTCTCCCTGGCCGGCCGAAGCGGCCTGACGTTTGTCTACCCCAAGGAATCAGAGCTAGCAGTATTCGCTGAGGTTGGCGGCGTTCGGTTCCTCGCAGCGCATGGCCATCAGTGGCGAACCGGCAAGCACTATGCCTGGTGGCAGGGCCAGTCGTTCAGCCGGCAGACCGGGCATGATGCCCAATGGCTCTTGAGTGGTCATCGTCACCACTTTTTCATTGACACCGAATCAGATCGCTACTTCCTTCAGGTTCCGGCGCTCGAGGAGCGCAGTGATTGGTGGAGAAACAAGACCGGGCAGGTCGGCAACCCCGGTGCCGTCTACCTCGAGATCGAGCCCTCCGGGGCTCATCGAGTGATCGCCCTCGTTCAGTAAGGACTTGATATTGGAAGACACGACAGAAGCTACTGACTTCGCAGAAGTCATCACGAACATCGCTCGACGGGAGGCAACAACCGTCATGGATCCACGAGACCTGGAGCAAGAGCTCTGGGTCTTCTTTCTTGAGCGCAATCAGTCGATCGTCAATGAGGGCCAGATGGTGACCCTGCTCAAGAAGCAGTCGCGGGCGATCACCAAGAAGGAACGCATCGACTACATGTACTTCCGGGGTGCGTTCCTCTACACGCCAGGAATGGTTCGGCGCCTGCTCGAAGATGCTGTCTGGTGTGACGTTGAGGATGTCGTCGACATCGAAGGCCGAGTGGATGTCTCCACCGCCCTGGCCGAGCTCACGGATCGTGAGCGTCGATTGCTGTACGCAAAATTCCACCTCGGCGAAGAGGTCGACGGCGACAAGGCGAACAAGCGCGCGCTCTATCGCGCCATCGACAAGATCACCGACCACCTCAACCTCAACACCGAGGCCGAAGAGGTGGACGCAACTTACGTACTGGATCCGCACACCCTCGGCGGATCCTCATTCTGAAAGGAGCCCCAACATCAACGTCACTGTTTACGAACGCACCAGTTCGTACTGTGCCATGTGCATGGCAACGAAACGGAAGCTCGACGCCAACGGGACGCCGTACACGTTATTGGCTGTCGAGGACCAGTCGGAGGACTGGCTTGCCGCCCATAAGGCGGCGGGCCGTTTGATGGCACCGATTGTGGAAGTCACCTACCCGTCCGGCGGGTCGGTGGAATGGTCCGGTTTCCTGCCGGACGCAATCGACTCGTTGAAGAAGGAGGCCGGGTGAACGCCAGGTACGCACACCAGATCAGGCAGGGCATCATCTTCTACGAACTCTGCCAAGAAAACTTGCTGCTCATTGAGCATGCGCGGAGTGTGCTCACCCCACTCGGCCATGCAGCGTTCCTGAGGCTCATGGTTCGGGACGGGAACCGTCCAGTGACCGGAATGCCAATCATCTAATAGGATAGAAGCCATGAAAACTGTTGCCGTTGTGGTCGCCGGGGTGGCTGCAATCCTCCTCGCCACCACCGGGTGTGCACCAACCGCCCCACCCAAACAGGCTGGCATGCAGGTGCAAACACCCACCAAGACCGCAATCCCGTTCGGGGCCGGCAACAACAGTAGCGGGCAAACCACCGGCTCTGGTGCTGGAGGTTTTGGTGAAACCCTGCACGGCAGCAAAGATATTGACGTGACCCTCACCTACCAAGGGTTCCAGGATCCGGGGCCGAACGCATACCCGTCCAGTGATCCCGCCCCGGTGTTTGAGGTTGCTGTGGTGAACGGGTCCGACCAGACGGTCGGACAAGACCTCATCAAAACCCAAGTGTCATATGGGGGCGACGTGGTGACTGATGCGGAAGTTGTGTGCGGTGACACGAAAGCATTCTCGTGTGACGCGAACAGTCCCCTGAAACCAGGGCAGTCGACGGCAGTCACGGTAGGGTATGCGATCCCGAAGAACACGGATGTTCGTGTCAGTGTGCAAGTGTATTTTGATGACACCCCGGATTCGGTTGACTTCACGTTCGAAGGCACCATCCAGTAAACGGGCACAAAAAAGAGCCCCCGCAGGGGCTCCTTGGCTTCACCATGATCGGTGTTGCTTTGGAGTCCCTGCGGGGGCTCTTTTGTCGTTTCAAGGTTACGTGACTGGTGCTTCCCAGATCTTCGCCCAAGTCGTGGCATCAACCCGACCAGTCTGGCGGAGACCCTTCTCCTTCTGGAAGGCCTTCACAATCCGGGCTGTCGCCGGACCGAACCGGCCGTCAACACTGATCTTCCAACCACGGTCCTTCAGCTTCGTCTGGAACTGGCGGATCCCCGGCCGATCACCGGCATAAAACCCTGACCGGTTCTTCTTGTTCGAAGACTCCACCCCGTACCAGTACCCGCTCTTCAGCGGGAATTTCGGTGCAGACTGGGCCTTGCGGGGTTTCTTCTTCGCGTTCGCGATAGCCGGTTTCATGGACGCCCACGTGGCAGCATCCACCACGCCAGTCACAGACAGCCTGTGGCTCTTCTGCCACTTCTTGATTGCGTCCACTGTTGCCGGACCAGCATACCCGTCCGCTGACACGCCAACGGCCAGCTGCACATCCTTGACTGGTGCACCCTTCGTATACAAACGCACCGGTTCACCGTATTTGATTTCCCGATACTGGGGGCTGCCGCCACCACCGGCAGACGAACCACCGGCACCGCCAGTGCTGGTGCCCTTCCGGGCCCGCACCATGTTGCGGAACTTGTTCATGTCAAACGAAGGGTCAGGTTTGCGCCCGCGGGGACGGGCAACCTCTTTATGCCCCTGCACTTGACTGATCGGGATTTTGTAATGGTCACACAGGGCGCGGCACAGTTTCGCGTACGCATCCATTTGCCGGTCAGACCACTTCTCACCACGGCCCGTGTTCTCAGCCTCAATGCCGATCGCATACGAATTCGAATGGGACGTACTGTCCACGACACCGGCATGGTTTGCCCGGCCGGCAGCAATCACATAGATGGTGCCGTCACGGCCCAAACCGTAATGGGCGAGAGGCCCGGGAAGCCCGGGCCTGCCGTTCTGAACCACACCCAGTGACGGGTAGTTGCCTTTCGCCCCACCAGCAGTGTGATGGCAGATAACAGACTTGGCCCCAGACATGGGGCCCCGGCCGCGGGTTTTCCATCCTGGCCGTTCAACAACCGGGTAACCGGTTTTGCGAGCAATGCTCGCCAACGCTGTCAGCCACACGGTCAGGACACCTTCCCGGTGTCCGCGAAGTCAGCCATCGACCCGTCACGGGCCGGATCCCAGTCAGCATCCACGTCAGGGTCCGGGGCGAACCCGTCCCCTTCGGTTTCACCGTCATCCGTGACATCAACATCCCAAGGGGTCGTGTCGACGTACTTGCCGGACTTAGCCGGCACAAGCCAAGCAATCAGGGTGGCTCCACCGGCAGCGAGCAGGCCACCGATAATGGCGGCAACATCCGCGGGAACATCCACACCGAACATGGCGAGGATCCAAATAACAAGCGGCGCTACAGCGGCGCCGGAAATGACGCTGGATGCGCCAGTGATTCCGGTCTTCCCGGAAACAGTGTTAGCCAAAACTTTTCCTCCAAAACAAGGAAGCGCCCCAAGCTTTGTTTCGCATGGGGCGCCAATAATGTGTGCGTGTGCGGGGCTGGTTACAGCCCGTATTCGGGTGGGGGTTGCGGAACATCATGTTCCGTGTCCAACTCCCCCGCCTCTATGCGGCGGTTAATCCAATCCAGGACCGCAGCAATATATGTTCGGAAACTGATGAGGGTCAGTTCGAGTTTCGCTGTTTCAGCAAGATGGTCCCTGCGGGCCCGCGCCATTTCTTCCCGCAACTCCAAAACCTCCGTGGTTCTGGCAAGGTTCTCTTGGGTTAACCGGGCAATATCTTCATCTTGTTCGTCAAGCTTGTCGTCAATCCGGTCAATTTCTGAACGGTAACGGTCCACCAGGCCAAGACTGTTCTGGTCTTTCTGCTGTTCTTGCTGTACTTTCGTTGACCGCCTCGACACCAGCCACGTCACCAGGGCGGTGATGATGACACCAACCAAAGTCAGTGCCGGCGGGATGAGGGATTCCACTAGTAACCCCCTGGTGCGTCACGGCTTCTCTGGTGCGGGTTCGGCCAGCCTGCGCAGAACGCAATCAAACAAGCAAACGTGCCATACATGACCACAGACACGATTGCTGTCGGCAGAGCACCAATCAGCCATGCCATGAAAAACAGGCATGACCATAAGGCTGGCGGGGCGACCGCCACCCTGAACCCTGTTGACGTGAATCTTGGGTCTTGCCTGCCGTAGTACGCACATATCAGCATCACAATCCCGGCAATCACCCACACCCACCCGAGTTCGTTTTCATTCAAAAACTCGGGCAGGTAGGAGAAAGCCTTGGATCTGGTGGGGGTGCTGATGAAGATATAGCTCAACCCAACCGCGAGCCATGGCCCTGACAGGATCAGAATGAACGCACCCCGGAAGCCGTCAAGACGTTTAGCTATTGGTCTCGGAATCATCGGGCACCTCACCGCCCTGGTTGGGGCAGATGTCGCATTGCTGGTTTGCTTCCAGTTCCTTAACCCGGATCTGTGCCTGCACCAGTTGTTCCCTGAGCTGAATGGTTTGAGTCAGGTACTCTTGGTAAAGGGCGGTGAGGGTTTCATTCTGGTTATCCATATTTAAGGGCCTTTCATGAATACACGTACACCCCGCCAAAAAATAATGACGGGGTGTCCTAGTGGTTTGACTAGTGTTACGCTGCTTCGAGGGCGCGCAGCCGCCCCTCAAGGTTGGCGATGCAGTCCCGTTGCTCGCGCACCACGGGAATCAGGGCAACGGCCAGGTGGCCGTAATTGATCGAATCAGGCAAGCCTTCCTGGTCGTAGTTGAGAACAAACTCGCCGCCAGCAGCCTCGACCTCTTCGGCGATGAGACCGTAGGAGACAGGGAGGCCGTGCGCGAACACGTCCTCCTCATAATCACCCCACTCCGCTTCAGGGCGCTCAAAACGCCGCTTCTGGTCCTTGTAGATAAACGATTTAGGTTCAAGGCTGAGCACATCAAACCCGGACAGGTCGGCCGGTTTCACATCCGTCTTGTACCGGAGGGATGAAGTGTTCTTCTGGATCCAGCCGCCACCAGTGATGTTCATGCCAGTACCGGTGCCGGCCTTGATGCCGGACCACTGCCAGCCATCAGCGGTCATGACGAAGTCGGCGTTACCCGTGGTGCCGCCCTTGATCTGGAGAGACGACGACTTGGACGTGGTCGTAAGAACAAGGTCCTTGCCCGCCGATGACTGGATGCCTGCGCCATCCCACACCATGTTTTTGTTCCTGTCCAGGGTGATTGTTGCGCCGCCACCAGACAGGATTAACGAATCAGTCCAGGCGGTCACGAAGCCGGAGTTGTCTGCAAGACCGGTACTGGACCCCCATCCGAAATAAGCAGAGCCGGTTGAAAGCCTGGACATCGTGTAAAGGTCTTGACCATTCCGGTTTGGCGACGAGAGAACCATTCCGTCACGCTCAAACGCGATGGTCGACGGACCATAGGAAGAGCCCCGGTCTCCAGTAATCTCGGCGCGGCCGTTTGCCGTCCGGCCAATGGTCACCGTGACGGCGCCCTCACCGGCCGCCCCGGCGTCACCAAGTAGCCGGATTGACCCCACCTTGTTGACCGAAATCTGGTTCCGCACCTCCAGGCGACCATCCCGCATAATCAAAGCGGCAAGGTTGCCAGAGTCATACTGGACCAGGCCGTTACCGTCAAGCTCCACTCTGGCCCCACTGGTCGCAGTTTTAATGGTCGAACCAGTGATACTTCCACCAGTCACAGTAAACGACCCCTGAGTCATGTCCACCAAAGTGGCACCCAAAGCGTTGTACTGTTTCAAACCATTCTGGGACAACTCCACACGAGCCCCAGACGAAGCAGTACGAATCAAAGCACCAGTAATCGTTTTACCGTTCAACGCGTCAGCATCAATCTGGTTACCCATGATCTTGCCAACCGTTATCGTGTTCGCATCAATCGAACCAATAATGCCGGACTCAGCAGTGATCGCACCTGTCGCGATCTTGGATGTGATGACCGCACCATCCTGGATGAGGGTGGCACCTGCCTGGGTGAAAACACCCACATTAGCAATGTTTGCGTTCGCGGTCCCACCAAATACGGACCGGGGTGCAACACGCACCCGCATCGACACCCAATCATTCGGTGGGACGAAACCCCCCTCAAACACTGTGTACCCTGACACCGGGTCAGTGCCAGTCGAATTACGCGAAACTGTTTGAGTAACCTCACTGCCGTCAGCCTTTTGACCGACCGCTGTCAAAACAGTTGCATAAAACGATGAAACAACCCGCACATTCACGGGACCCAGCAGTTTCACCGGTTGGGAAGTGATAGACGAACCTGTTCCGGTAAGTTTTATCTGCGGGAACGAACCCGTGGTGTCTAACACTGCGTCCCCGGCAGGGGACCAACCGGCCCAACCCTGGGCGAAACCAGGGTTGGGGAGCATGTTAGTGTCCCCACCGATCAGTACCTTGTCGGCACTGATTGTGCCGGCTTTAATTCTGGCACCATCCATTTCACCAACCGTGATAACACCAGCATTAATTGAACCAATAATGCCGCTGTCAGCAGTGATAGCACCGGTCGCTATTTTGGCAGTGGTTATTGCACCGTCTTGGATGAGGGTTGCACCCACCGTGCTCTTTAGGACCGGGTCGATCACCCCCACTGCATGGCCGGAAGACAACTGAATCCAAGGGATTACCGCAACGGCATTAGCTTGCGTAACCCCCTTGACCGTGACTGTCTGAGTCCCCGATGTCAGGTTCACGGTTGACGATTGCGCAATCGTGCCGATATATCCCGAACCACTGCCGTTGGCGGCAGTGAAATCTGAGTACCCGACCAGCATGAGTCTCGCCTGCGCGCCAGCATCATCGGAGTACAGAGAGCACGAGAAATTGAATTCTGTACCGGGGCTGGCGGGGATCTTCTTGTCAACTCCACCCTTGAGGTAAACGACGTAATCGAAGCCAGCTTCGGTGCGCTTAGCAATCATGTGCGCAGGGCGGGACTTTGTCGCATCAGCCGGGGCGAGACTCAGTGTGGCACCGGTGGTCCCATAAATACCGTGAGGCGCTACCGTCTCCCCTCTAGTGACCTGATCCCAGGGCACAAGGTTGCCGCCAGAAGTGACCAGCAGGCGATCAGCCGACACCGTGCCAGCTTTAACATGGCGACCCTCAATAGCATCAGCAGCAATAGCCACAGCACCAATCGCGCCAGCTTTAACAGTCCTGGCATCAACGGCATCAGTGGCAATCTTGGATGTGATGACCGAACCAGCTGCCAGAATGTCAGCAGTAACAGAACCAGCAGCCAGCTGGGCTGTCTTGATCGAGTCAGTCTCAATCACGCCACCAGCAATGGTGGTCTTGCCGGTCACTCGCCAGCCGGAAACCAGGTCTTTGGTCTCGCCGTAAACACCGGCCGCATTGGTGGCAGCAGTACTGACGGCAGAATCCTTAGCCGCATCAGCCTTACTGGTGGCGTCTGCCGCCGCATCAGCCCTGGCCTGATCGGCCAGGCTTTTCGCTTCCGCTGAAGCCCTTGCCTCAACCTCGGTTATCTCTGCATCAAGAGCGGCCTGGGCTTGGCGGATTTCTTCAATCCGCTTATCCGAGATTTTGACCCAGACGCCGTTCTCTAGGATCGAGACGGCGTTCTTGCCGTCTTCAGACGAGTCAAACCACAGGTCGCCTTCTTTGGCGTCCGCAGGGTCTGGTGCAACAGGCTTATAGAAGTTGCTGGTGCCAGTCCCATCCACGATCACCGCGTCAAGGTCTTTGCGAAGCTCAGCCTGAACCTTCTCAATCTGAGACTGACGGTAGTCATCAACCCCAACCCATTGGGTTCCATCCCACTGGTTCGGAATCGACTTCCCGTCAGGGGTCATCTCAAACCAAATGTCCCCAACTTTGAACGGGTTGTCGGGATCGTTGACCGGTTCATCCGGTCCCCGGAAGATAGCGTTCTTCCCGTCCGCAGTAGTCTGCGCGGCTTCACCTGTCAGCCAGGCGTTAGTGATTTCAAGGTCAACACCAGCAACAGCAACCTCAACCTCAACCAGGTCTGACGGAACAGAGAACTTCCCGGCCTTCGACCTGGCAACCAGGCGCACATACCATGCGCCGGCATCGGCCAGAGGGCCGAGCGTGAAGCTGCCGCCTTCAAGAGATGCGTAAGCACCCCCATAGGACACAACCCGATCAGGGACAAAGTTCGGATCTTGTGAGGCATGAACCTCAACCCGGTCCAAATCTTGGGTGGCCGTCACATCAACCTGTTCGCCGTAGTCAGCGAACTTGCCGTCATAGTCAACGCGGATCATGCCAGCATCAGCCGACACCATCGGCATGGTGGGTTTAGGGGGTTTCGGCCCGTCTGTGTTGTCAATGACAAACGAGCCATCATCACCAATACCGATGCGGCCAACCTCGTTGCCTTCGCCATCCCGAATAGGAAAGGCGCCACCCTCCATTGAGGTGGCGCCCATCTGCGGGTGAGTTGCGTGCCCTAGGGCAAGCCTGCGGGTGTCATAGATCTCCCGAGCGAGTCTTTCGACTGCGGACAATAGGGTCTCCTTTGGGTCCTACTCCTGCTCGACGGGGACCACCTTCACGCTCATCACGTTCTTCTCGGGCTCGAGGGTGATTGACTGGATGGTGACCCAGCGATTGAAGTTGCCCGCACGGCGGGCGAATGTCTGAAGATTGATCTCGTCGCCGACATCGAAAACTCGAATCGGCGCGAGACCGTGATCGATGACGATGAACTCGTCGATGTCGATCGGATCGTTGTAGGCGTTGAGGATTTCGCGAGCCCTCGCTGCCAGCTGTGGCTGACGAGTGAGCGTCTTGTCCGCGAACACACGAGCCCGGCGGAGCCCGTTACCGCCTCCTGCGGCGCGAGAGGTCTGGTTCCACTTCATGGCCGAACCTTCGCCATTGCCGAGGACGATGGCCGAGGTGACTTTCTCATCGCCCTGACGGGTGACCTTGGGCACCGAGTAGACGTTCTCGCCCTCCATGAACGCGACGTCAAGACGGCGAGAGCCAAGGCGTCCGGGCCGGCACACAAGCGTGTGAGTGTGCGTGTTCCCGCTGCGGCGGTGGTCCACCCGGTACGAGAAGCCTGCCTCTTTCGAGAGGTTCTGGAACTCCTGCAAAAGATCGTGTGTCGACCAGTAGTTCATCTTGAACTTCGCGTCCTCGATCATCCGCTTACGCTCTTTGATGTCCTGGTCGAACTGATTCTTCCGCTCAGTCCAGGCCTGCTCGTTCTTGCGGTCTTGATCGGTGCGGGCACGCCACAGCTTCAACGCCGCGTCGTAGGCCTTGCGATCGGCGGCATACTTCCTCTTGAGGCGCTCGTACTCCTTCTTCTTCCAGTCCGCCGAACCCGTGGTTGGGTAGGACGGATAGGACGGAGCCTTCGGCTGAGCGCCCGCGGTGGCGCGGGGCTTCGAACCCGGGGGCCTTGGATTTGGCACCTCGTCCCACACCGGCTCGCCGATGATCGGCCATGATCTGTTGCCTGGATCCGTGCTGACCTGAAGGCCGATGTTCGCGCCGCGAAGGCGCTGAAGCTCGGACATCATCACTGGAATCGGCGTCCGGGCGGGGACGCCACCCACGCTGTAATTGCGAGAGCGGTCATTCCACGGTTGTCCTGTCGCATACCCCAGCCAACCAACGGCGTCGATCGACAGTTTCTCGTTGTCGTCATCGGTTTCAGCGATGATGAATCCGTCGAACAGATCGCCATCGATCTCGACGTAGATCGCGGTCGCCCACTCTTGGATGACAGGGCGCATACTGTAGCCGTATGCCTTGCCATACTCTGGCGGGAGGGAGGCGGTCAGCCTCCCCAGGCCGTTCATTTCCCTGGTGATCTTCACGCCCTGCAAAGGCAGGTCGGGGTCCATTAGATGCTGAGTGCCGTCACCGTCGAGCCAATACGCCATGTACTGCACATCCATGCGCCGACTCCTTAGCTAGCGTTGAAATCTTCCCAATCGGCTGGCGCCTCGAGGAACGTGATCTTCATGCCCAAACCGGACATCGCGTCACACGACGCAACGGCGGTGTTCGCTGAGGCCGTGTCGGTGTTGGCGGCCTTGAACACGAACGTCGTGTTCTTGTTCCGGATCTTCGCTGGCACGGGCCGGGTGTCCATGAGTCGCCAGTTTGTTCGGTAGGTGGCGGAGTTCTCCGCCTGATCCCAGGCGAACTTCTGCGTAGCGAACTCCCACTGCTGCTTGTTCGGCCAGGTGTTCGCTCGGTACTCCGTTCCGTACTCCACCCAGAACGAACCCCAGCCGCGCTTCGCTCCTTCGTACCGAACAGACATCCAGTCGGCCTCGATGATCATGGAGACCGCCCAGGGCGGAACGACAATGTCAGCCTGATTGGCGTAGCCTCCACCGCCGGGGAAGTACTCACCGCCCGCAGCCTCGCGGGCGTAGAGCTTCTGCCCCCCGCTATCGGAGTTCACGCGCGGTCGGGCGAGCGTGTAGGTCTCGCGCTTGGGGTTGGCGAGAGCACGCTGATCCCGGATCATGCCAGCCGTGACGGTCGAGGTGTTCGGGGGCTGGACGACTGTCGCCAGGAGGTGATCGGGGTGAATCGTCTGCCGAGTGGTTAACACCCGGAAGAACACATACGGCCCGTCCTCAACGCTCGGGGGTTTCGACCCTGCGAACTGCGGATCATTGATCTCGACCGTGATGTATCGAGTCACCGTCGAGCTCGAGGTGTTTGCGGGAATCGTCACCGTCGTCGCCGACGAATTGCGCACCGTATACGACTGCTGGAGAGCGCCCGCGTACGTGGATTCGATCACGCAGCCGCCGGGCATGATCTGTACTGCACCGCCGGCAGTCGACAACTGCCGGACTTGAAGGGATGCGGGGGTCGCGATGCCGGTCTTGCCGCCGGTCGCATTCCATGCGAGATTCCTCGCGATGGCGGCCGAATGCTTGGCTCCGCCGCCAGTGAACCAAGGCACTGGATCAAGCGCCATAAACGTTCTCCTCAAAGAATGTGGGCACAGAAAAGGGAGGCCCAGAAGGACCTCCCTTGCGTGCGTGAAATCGAGTGTCTAGTGGTAGGCGGCTCTCACCGCGAAGTACGCATAGGACGTGAGTGTCGGGTCAACCCCGAAGAACGAAATCTCCACAGACCTGCCCGGTGCGAGGCGAACGCCCTTCAGCCGGGTCGGAACCGACATGGTGTTGATGAGATTCGTGCTCCCGTTGCGAAGAACCGTTCCGGTCCTTGAGTCAACGACAAGCCGCTGAGACGCCGACAGGGTCGTGTTGAACTGATAGCGCCGACCGTCGATCGTGAAACCCGGATTGACGGAAGGCCCGTACAACGTGCACCGGAACGGCGTCGGCGCCGACCCGGCAACAACACCGATCTGCCCTTGGCGCTCACCGGAAATCTCGGTGGTCAAGGTGTCCTCGGTGAGGAATTCGGACAGGCCCCTGACGTCCGGCGGTACGGCGTCGAGCCGGGTGAGATCCCAGCCGTCATTCGGTGCTCCGTTGTATTGCAACGGATCCATCAACTTGAACTCTGCCAGCACGGAAATGAAGCCCTGCTGGGTAGTGCGAACATCGCTCTCAGCGAACCGGCGAGGCCGGCCGTAGACAATCCGCCTACGACCAGCGACCGTGAACGCCAGCTCAGTGCTGACTCCGGCGTTCTTCGTGTACTTCGGACTTCGCCACACGGCCTTGACTCTGTCGAGGTTGTCCAGCACCTCAAGCTCGGTGCTGCCTTCGATGATGAACTCGAACGTCCAGGTTGGGCCTCGGTGGTAGTCGATACCCGCGTAGGTGTCGTCGTAGACCGGGTTGTCGAGGTCGGAGGTGTCGATCTCCTCCGGCCCCTTCTCCCACTCTTTGACCCAGAACTTCGTGAAGTCACGGAAGGCGAGGCCGTCAATCTCTAATCTCTCAAGCGATGGCAAAGCCTCCTCCTCTCTGAAGGTGCTTCAGGTTGAACATCAGCGACTCCGCAACCTGCTCTGCGCTGTTGGTCGGAACCGACTCGATCGTGACGTAGGTGTCGCCGGACTGGGCTGGCTGAGTCGTACTGGAAGTAGTGGGATTCGAGCCATTGGCATAGCGCTCCAGGCGCATACCAAACCTGTCGGCCACCGTCGCGAGAATCTGCTCGCTCCGTGTCCGTTTCGCAGGGGAGAGCGGTATGTAAGCCTCTCCCCCGGTCTCGGGCTCTGCCCACACTCGCATCGCACCAGCAGGTGCTATCTGGGCAACATGGTTCTCAGAGAACCCTCCGTCACCGAAGTACTGGACGCCGTTCTTTCCGAGGACGCCGCCGTCGGCCATCGCACGCTTACCGACGTTCTTGAAGAACGTGGTGATCGTCGAGGTGACGTTGCGTGGGATGCTTCGAATCATGCCCAAGACGCGGCTGATTGTGCTGGAAGCATTGTCGATAGCACGAAGCGTCGCGCTCTTCACCATCGCACCGAATGACGTGGCTTTCGCCTTCACGGAGTTGATGATGTTGGACGCACTGTCACGGGCTCGCATGACTGCCTGGTAAAAACCAGAGGCGAATCCCTGCGCCTTCGACCGCACTCCGGCGATCATCCCTGACGCCGCATCGCGAGCACGGAGCACAGCCTGGTAGAAACCGGAGGCGAAATTGCGGGCGTTGGTTCTCACCTGGTTGACAACATTCGTTGCGTAATCAATCGCCCGCAGGATCGCCTGGTAGAAGCCTGCGGCATACTCTGCCGCCCGGGCTCTGACCATCGACACAATGCTCGAAGCGAAGTCAATAGCGGTCAGGACACCTTGGTAGAGTCCGGCCGCCCACTGCTGAGCGGTGGAAACAACGCTGCCGATGATTCCCGAAGCGTTGTCGATTGCGTTCATGACGAAGTCAATGACAACCTGCACGCCTCCCCCGGCGCCTCCGCCAGAGAAGAGGCTCCCGAGCCAGGATGTGAACTCTTGCCACTTCGATGTCAGCCACGCCTTCGCGACCTCCAGCCTCCGTCCGAGTTCATCACCGATGCCGTCGAAGTTGAACCCGTCAAGAAGGCTTGTGACCCCCTGCGAGCCTGCAAGGCCGCCGGAGCTGCTGTTGCCCGAGAATAGGCTCGACAGCCAGTTGACCAGCCCATCCCACCAGCTTCCGATCGTTGTGGTGATCGAGTTCCAGATGCTCGCCAGTGTAGAAATCAGGCCGCTGATGTTGAACGCATCATCGAGCCCGCCCCACAGGGCATCCCCGATGTCGGACCAGAATGTATCGGCGGTTCCCCCCGTGAAGATCGAGGCGACGCCGTCCCAAAACCCATTCCACGCATCGGCGATAGTCCTCTTCGCCAGGTCGAGGATGACGCCAATGTCGTTGCCGAGGTCGCCGTTGAACCCTAGGTTGTTGAGGATCCCAGCAATGTAGTCTCCCCACTTCATGCCAGCAGGCGGTTCGGCACCGAACCATTCACGGGCGATCATCTCGGAGATCGGGTTCGCGGCGAAGAAGAACAGGAGCCCCTGAAGATTCCCGTTCAGCCCTTCCTGTAGCCCACGGAAGAAGCCCTCGATCCCAGCCAGAAGCAATCCGCCGCCTTTGGCGATGTTCATGTTCTGTTGCATCGCCCACGACACCCAGGGGATGTCTTGGTCGATCAGGGACTGCATGAACCCGAGCACGTCCTGCGGCTTCTTCTTCCCGGTGAGCAGATCCAGTCCGAAGGTGAGCGTTTGAAGCGCAGCCCCGGCCACACCAGCACCCACTGCCAGCGCCTGTAGCGCGGCAGTGATGACGCCGTAATCACTGGCAGCCTCAGTCAGGTCCTCCAGCCCTTTGCCCAGGGCAGACACGGCCGAGGCGACATCGTCAACATTGTCGGAGATCGGCTCATCCAGCGCATCGAACAGTTCGCCGATAACGCCGCCAAGATTCTCCGCAACCACACCTGCCAAGGTGCCGATGGCGCCCGCAACGCGGGCGATCGACGGGGCGTTGTCCGTGAGGTTCTTCATTCCGGCGGAAATTCCAGCGAAGAAGTCGATGAGCCCCTTCTGGAATGCGGGGTCTTCGAACGCCCTGAAGAAGCCCTCGAACGTGTCGCCGATCATGTCACCGACCAGGGTCATGACAGTCTCGATCGTGCTGGAGGTGTTCGCCACGAAATCAGTGACAGAGCTCAGCGCACGCTTGAACCCATCCGCGACACGTCCGGCACCGGTAAACAGGTCGTCAAGGACCCTCTGACCCTTGGAGGACTTGAGCGCTTCATTCCAGCGCTCAAGTCCGTCGGCCATCTGCCCGAAACCGGAGAATCCCGCTCGCTCTGCGGCGGAGCCGAGAATGTAGATCAGTTCACCGGACTCGCGAACAATCTTCCCGAACTGCTTCAGTTTCGTAATGCCGGTTTCGATGATCCGGTTCAGCTCGCCTGTCTTCTGACCTTCTTCAAGCCAGTTGGCGAACCCGCGGGCAATCTCGTTGCCCCACATGGCCAGGCGCGGCAAGTACTGCGCGCCTGTCTGCCCAAGAATTGACATCGCCTTGACGAAGTCACCGACGCCGAGGGCGGCGATATCGATGGACGCGTTGAGCCCGCGGAACATCTTGTCGAACGCGCTCATGTCGAACTCGGTGGCGAACGCATTCGAGAACGCGGCAGTCCATCGGCCGAGAGCTGACGACGTTTCTTTGATCCCCTTGCTGAAGTGGGGGAATGCCTTGTTCCACGCCTCGAGCATCGGGGCACGAGCTTCATTCCAGAAGTTCGTGGACATCTCGCCACGGAGACGGCCAAGGTCTTGCCGGACCTGCGGAAGCTCCTGGTTGAAGTCGCGCATTACCGCGATGAACGCGCCTATTCCGACGGCGAAGCCGCCGAGAATGCCGGGCAGCGCGAGGGCCGCGCCGGACATTCGTACCATCTCCATCGCCAGGTGCGAGATGGAGCCCGACAGCGCGATGATCCCCCCGACCGCCGAGACGGCAGCGGTGCCAATCAGGCCCAGAGTGGGGACATGCTTGTCAAGGTCCCTCAGATACTCCCCCATGTCCTTGAGGAAGTCGACACCCTTTCGGGCGCCAGAGAGGTTCATGATAGCCCTGAGCGCCTGCCTCGCGGCCTTTGCGGAGGCGTTGTTGACCCTGACATGGATGACCGCGTAACGGTCCCGTGTCAGCCACTTCAAGCGAGCCCAGGCGGTGCGAAGCGCCGACTCGTCGAGGACCGGTTTCAGGTCGATCTGCGTATCGTCCATGTCGTTGACGATGCGATCAAACTTTCGCTTGACCTCGCGCAGGTCTTCCTCGAGCTCTTGAGTGTCTATGCGAAAAGACTCGCTGGCACTCCACTTCTTTTTCCGCATCTCCATGTCGAAGAACATCGACCGGTAGGCGTCGCGAACTCGCTCCGTATCACGGCGAAACTTATCGCTGTTGAATCGCAGGTCCAGCTTCTTCTTGTCGACCTGGTTTTGCATCGACTCAAGGGACCTGTTGAGATCTTGCATCAGACCATTCGTCTGCTTGCGCATCTCGCTCTTGTCGACTTCTGGCTTGATCGGATACTTGTAGCCGTCGCGGTCGGCGCCGCGCATCTGGCGGCGAATGTCGCGCTCAGCCTCGTCCCTGAAGTTCTTCGCTTCAGGGCGGACCTTCAGTCCAACGGCTCCGATAAGTTTTAGCGCCACATACGCCTACCTACCCCCGCATGTTTGCGGATACTCGCTGGAAGATTTCTGCCACGGTCATCTGTTCGGGAGGCTTGCTCTCCTGCTGAGTTGTGCCCGGATCCGTGACGGGCGTGAACTCCGGCCGATTGCCTTCGTCCCAGTTGATTGCGGCGATGGCGTGCAGCTGCGTCCAGTTGAAGGCCCCTGCCAGTAGTTGGCTCTGGAACGACTTCGAGGACCACAGTCGCCATTCGCTCTTATCGCCCGGCCTGCGGGCCGCAACGTAGCGCGAATCGATTGGAAGCTCGGAAATCAGGTACAACAAAAGCCGGGGACTGTAATACCGGCCCGGCCCACTCAAGGACTCGGGTCGCTCCCAGTCGGTGATGATCTCGATGAGATTCAGCCCGTACTCTGAGAGCAGGTCGGCATACAGTTCCCCGGCAAAGTCGTCTATCAGTTCTCCGAGCTGGAGGCTTCCCCCAGCTGGACCTCCGCGGTGAAGTTGTTGAAGATCTCAAGGGCGACACCAAGATCGTCACCGATCGCGGCGATAAGCGCTTCGGCGTCGTCCTTGTCGGCAATCACAATCCGGAAAGCGGATTGGATGGTGTCGAGGGGATCTTCGGTTTCCTCGGCCTTCGTGGCCTCCTGCAACTTTGTCCGCTCCTCCCTGGAGAGGCGGATCGGCGTGCGAAGGACGACCGTGCGGTCGTCAAGCTCCACGCCGAGCGGAGCGTACTTCTTGTCGGCAGCGGCCTGTGCGTCTGAAAGTTTCATAAGGGTCTTCTCCTGTGTCACCGGGTCTTTGGGAGGGAAACCCCCGCTCTCGAAAGACCCTTAGAACGAGAGCGGGGGTGGTGTTATGGAGGGGGTCAGCCCTCGTCCGGAAGTTCGCGCGGCTGGAGCCCGCCGACGTAGAACGGGGCAGTATTCGCGTCCTTGCGCAGCGGGGTGATCGCCAGAGGAAGGGCGGCCAGGGACTCGGTATCTGCCAGCGCGAGGTCACCCGCGCCGATGATCTCCGTCGACGGGAAGACGATGTCCATATAGTTGTCGCCGTCCTCAATGAGGATGTAGACGGCCGTCTTCGTGGGAGTGGGGTTGGCCGCCGGGCCGAGGCGGCCCGCTGAATCCTGCATCGCGTTCGAGCCCAGGAAGAGCCTCCGACCGGGGAGGTCCCACTGGAGGATCGACATGTTCACGGTCGCCGTGCGCGGAGTGCGCGCGGTGCGAAGCTCCGGATTCTGGAGCGAACCGAGAGTCGTCACGTCCCCGCCTTCAAAGGCGATTGCGAGAATGTCGGTGAGGGGGGTATGCCCCATCTCTTCCCATGCAGCCGAGACGGTTCCGCCCGATGGAATCGGGGTGTCAACGGGGGCGGTATAGAAGTGGGCGGTAGAGATCTTGAGGACGGCTTCATTATTGAGAGCCAAGTTGTCTCCTAGCGGTATCTGCTAGGGATGAACGGGTTAGCGATTGTCGCCTGTTCGGGTGGCCGAACAAACAATTGGTAGATCGCCTCAGTCCTGGCCGCATTCTTTGGCAGGGATGCATACTGCACCACGCCAGTAGATGTAGCAAAATCGGACACGAGAGCGGATTCTGAAGAGCTAACAATCGAAGAAATAGACCCACCATCAGGAATCGTTTTCTGCTCAAGCCAAGCATTCCATAGTGCTAGGCGGCACGATTCTTGCAGGTCGTATCCATCGTTTTCCGCATTCACCCCGGAAGTGAAAGTTTCAATTGAAAGAAGGGAAGCTTTGAGGAACCGCTCATCGCTTGAACGGTAGGCTTCTTTACCTGAGCGTCGATCTGCACGGACCATCACAAAAGGAATCGACTCTGACATATCGTCAGGAATTCTTGAACCGACAGTCACAGGTCGCCCGTCATGTTTGACCCCATCAAACCAGTCACGGATAATACCGAGAGCCAGCCTGTGGACTGGCCCAAATGCCGGGTAGAGGATAGTCATACCGACCTCCTCAAAACACCCAACTGCTGGTCGATGATACTTGCGGCCATGCCTTTATCGGTGATAGTCACATACCAGTCAAGGTCATGATGTTCAATTCCAACCTGGGAATCGCCTGTTCTGGTTTTTGGTTCAGTGTTAAGAATGACTCTTGCATTCGCTGCAATCCGAGTCGCCTCGGCTTTAAGCCGTGCATTAACTGGAACCGAATAGGAAACGATTTCGCCCACCTGCTCCGGGCCGGTACGGGCGTACCACCATTCAATGCTAACCACGCAATTCTCCTCTCGGCATTTTGCTCCGAGAACGGAGAATCAGTTCGACATGCCGCACGGCGCGGCTTACCCCGTTCGAGAAATGCGGCGGACCACCCAAGTCCCACCGCTCACCCCGGAACCAAACCTCTGCGTAAGAATCAAGCCCTGGTGCGTCTCGCACCACAAGCCTCACCACCTTGTTAGACACCTGGCCTGGCAGCTCAGCATCGGCTTGACGTTCTTCAGCGACGGATGCCCGTCGCGTGTATGAGGTTGATCCGGCTACGCGGATCTGGTTGCCGTCAGAATCTGTGGCAACAATAGAGGGGTAGACGGTAATGACCTCGTTGCCACGGTCAACAAGACGTGATCTGGCCACTACCCTCCACCTCTCTCCATTGGCGTCCCATACCTGGGGTCTTCCTCGGGGAAGAATTGGATGGGTGTTTCGTACCCGTCATCTACCGCGGCGGCGGCCTCTTGCCGACGACGGACGAAACCGAAAGGGCTGCGCGAAACCCCCTGCGACGCCGGGATGAATCGCTCCCTGCCGAGGGTGATCGGAACGGATGAGACGGTCCCGATGCCGCTAGAGGCTTGCTTGAGCATTGCCTTCTCGTTCGGCGTCAGCTCAACATCCGCCGCGTACATGTCAGCTCGCTGGAGGGTGACCGAGTCCGAGCGCTCCATCGAGAAGCCGGACGGGTTTAGGTAGCCGCGCGCCGCCGCCGAGGTGGCGATCACCTGGGCGATGTGCGGTGCCGAAGCTCGCTCCGGCCAGGCCTGACCGTGGAGTCGAACCTGTGCCGAAGCGGCCTCGATCATTGCCTCCGCGAGGGCGATGTCCTGCGCGGACTCAATCTCTTCGCCAGCCTTAGCGGCTACCTCCGTAACGCTGGATAGAGGTTCTGGAATCATGGAACTCCCGCCGTCAGTCCAGTAGAAGGATCAAGGGGTGTCAGGGGGCTTCCGGGTCGTCGTCGGAGGGCAGCACTCCGGGGACCTCGAGAACACCCGGGAACGGACGGCCCTCAAGGTCGGCCGCGGTGATGTTCTTCTTGTTGTAGGCAAGCGCCAGGTACGACTCGGGGTTACCTCCCGGGGTGTCGGACTTGCCGTCGCCGGGAACCTTGTCGGTCTTATTCCCCGACGGATCAAGAACCAGCTTCACGCCGCGGGTGAAGAACATCTCGGTCGACACATGCGGGCGGCCAAGCTCATCCTGGATCTCGATGAGATCCTTGGTGTAGTCGTAGCCGACGAAGGTGTCGAACAGCGAGCGGTCGGTCGCGAAGCTGGTGTCGTAGTCCATCAGCCAGCGGAGAGCAAAGCCTCCGGCTGCGGTCGCGGCACCGTAGGGCACCGACTGCGGGACGATCGGCGCCGCGTTGTAGAAGATGAAGGCCGACTTGATGAAGAGGACTGCCTCGTCATCGGGCATCAGCGGATCCTCAACGATGGTCACACCAGCGAGAGTGCCGACGGTCGCCGAAGCGAGGGCGGTATCGCCGTTGCCCTCGGCGGTGACAAGCTTCTGGTTCTTCTGGATCTCGGCGGCGAACGTCGAACCGACGAGGGCAGCGTAGCCGGTGCCGGGTGCGCGAAGCTTCTTGAGATCAGCCTTGGCGTCGACGAAGGCGTTGAAGATCGGGTCGCGGTTGATGTCCGCCTGGTTCTTCAGGTTGGTCGCGCTGTTCTTGACGTAGCGGACGACCTCATAGGGTGCATTGAGGACCTGGCCGGCGATCTTCGCCTCGTTGTAGTTGACGAGGGCGTCAGTCTGACGCTCGAAGATGTCGCCCCAGCCGCCGCCCCAGTCGAAGAGCTTCGCTTCATCGATGAGCTTCACGCCGGTGTAGTTGCGATCGAGCTCGACCTTGATGGGAACGACGGTGTCGTTCAGCACGTCAGTCTTCAGCGGCTCGGTGCGGTCGTTGCGCCATGCGTAGTTGCGCACGGGGAGTGAGCCCTTAACGCGGACGTTGACGGTGTCGCCCTCCTGGCCCGTGAACTTCTCGAAGCCCGAACGGGTGACAAGGTTGGATGCGACAGAACGAAGCCGCAGGGTTTCCACGCCGGTGTCGACGATATCCTGCGGCTTGACGGTGGTGTGTTCGATATAAGGCAAAGATGTCTCCTATGGGAGGAAGGGGTTAGTCGCGGTGAGCGGCGAAGTGCTGACGCGCCGTCGAGGCTGCATCGAATTCGCGATTCGGCTGACCGCCGTTGCGACCGCGAAGCTGACGCTCCCGGTCGAACTGAGATGAGTTGCTGGCGGCTGCAAGCTCGGCCAGCTTCTTCGCCTGCGCCTCCCACTGCTCCGGGGAGTCGCCGGTGATGAACTCGGCCATATCGGCGCTGAGGCCGTGATCCTTGATGATGAGCTTCCGCTCCAACTCGCGACTGCGAGCCTCAGACTGGTCGAGCTTTTCGTGAAGCGGCTTGAGGATTGCGTCAAGCTCAGCCTCGGTCTTCGCGTCCTTGAACTGCTCCTGGACCTCGCGCAGCTGAGTGCGATACGAAGCGGCTTCGTTGTTCGCCTTCTTCAGCTGCTTGCGAGCCCACTCGGGGAGCTCGTCGTTCGTGGCGTCGTCATCGCCATCAGAGGGCTCGCCCACCGTGAGTTTCCCCTCGGTGATCTTGCCCGCGGTGATCTTGCCGGTCTGGACGCTTGCAGAGTCCTGGTCGTCAGTCGGCTCCTGGCCGGTGTTGGCGTCGGTGTCTGCCATAAAGAAACCCCTCCTGGGAGTTGTAAGAATTGGTTACGAGTTGCCGCGGCGCTTGTTGCGCTGCGCGGCGATCCACCTCCGCCAGGCCTTGACCTTGTCCTTGCCGTCGTAATCGGCAGTGACGATGGGCCACATGCGGTGGTAGTAGGCGTTGCGCTCTGGAAGGTCCGGGTTGTCAGACCAGCGGATGATTGGGTAGCAGTGGCAGTTGTCGTGCGCTCCTGCGAGTGCCGCGCGCTGCGACTTGTAGACGAAGCCGCGAGACGCGAGCATCGAGCAGAAGTGGCAGGGGTCCGAGCGGACCCCGCGGGCATACAGCCTTGCTCGCTTGTCCTTGGCGATGATGTCGTCAAGGAACTCGCGGCCCGAGTCGACGGCGCCCTTGTCCACGGATCCCGCGAGTGTGTCGCGGACCGTGAGGAACGCATTCTCGATTTCGGCGAGCAGGCGGTCAGGGTCGTCGCCATAACGCTGCTTAAGCGCTCGTATCTTGGTCTCAAGGTTCCGAATTCCCTTTGCGCCAAGGATTGGCCGGAACGCCTTCAGGGCGTCCTCGAGATCCTGAATGCGGTCTTCGATGAAGTCGAACTTTTCGCCCTTGACCTTGCCGTCTTTGTCGACGATCGAGCTCAGCCAGTCCTCCAGGGACTGGTTGAGTTCGCCGGGGTTCCATGACGCCTTGTCGCCAGCCGAAACCTTCTTCATTTCCGAAGCGGCGTACTTCTCCTCGGCCGTCATGTCAGGCCAGGTGAAGTTCAGCGTGCGAACCTGTTCGAGGTCGTCCTCGAACTCACCCCGAAGATCCTTCAGGGTGGTGTCCTCTCCGCCCTCGTCCAGCGTGTAGCCGGTTTCGAGTCCGCGGGCGAGCCGGTAGTACGACTTCGTGAGTCGTCGCGACATGGATCGGATGCCGAGGATGAAGCGGAGAATCCGCATCAACATCCCATAGGACCCCTTGGCTGGAGCAGAGAGACTAAGCCCCATCCACTCGTCACGGGCAAGGAGTCCTGCTGCTATGCCCAATCGGGCTTGTGCTGATCTGAAGGCGATTTCCAGAGACTCAATCTCTGATTTCTTCGCCACTCAGCTCCTCTCTCGAGGACTGCTCGATCTCGGCGGCGTAGGCATCGGGGTCCTCCGGATCCAGCCCGAACTCCCCCTCCTTGGCCTTCAGTTCATCCCACTGCTGGAGCATCGATGCCGACACTCCAGGGATCATCTGCCAGGCGCCTCGCTTCGGAATACCGAGCGAGTCGACAACCTTGGACAGGCCGTCAGCGACGCCAGCGAATGTCTTGATCGAGTAGTCAGCCCAACGGACTTCGGAGTCCCAGGCATTGACGCCGGCCTCGTCTCCGTTGATCTGGGAGAAGAGCCGCATGACCGAGCACCAGTTCTCCGCCCACTGATCGTGGAGCATATTGATGAGCCGGAAGAACTGGGCGTCGATGGCCGCGAGGGCGTCGGTACTGAGGTTGTCGAAGCCGCCCTGATGGAAGATGTACGGAGACATCTGGCCGAGGATGGCGAACGTCTCAAGCGAGTTGCCGAGGGCTTCCATGAGCGACCTGAGGTCACCGGCGCCGATCGTGCCGAACTTCGCTTCCTTGTCCGGGCTTGTCAGCACCCGGCGGCTGGAGACCTGGAGCGGACGGACCGCCTGCTCCCCGGTGTTCGGGTCGATGACGGCGTGGCCGTGCTCATCGAAGACAGGCTCACCCGTCACGCCCGAGGCGGTAACCACCTGAGACCCGGTGTATGCCTGGCCGGTGAGCAGGTCCAGGACTGTCTGATTGATCCTGTCCTGGGCCTCGATCAGGTTCTCGACGAGGCCGGTGACCCGGCCCTCGGTGTCGAGGAAGCAGGGGAAGCGCACAATCGGCGTGACACCGAGTCCGTGGGGGGCGGCCTCCTCGATCCTCCACTCGCCCTTGGCGTCGGTGCGGATGTCGTACTTGTTCTCGGCATCCCACCCCCAGGCCTGTCCAGGCTCGTCGTCTGTCGGTTCGCTCACGAACTCGTACACGACTTCGGGGAACTCGTCAGAGACCGGGTTGGCGAACAGGGCGACGGTGTTGAGGGAGGAGAGAACGTTGATCGCAGGCTTGCCATCTGCGCCCTCAAAGACTTCGACGAACGCCTGTCCGTAGGTCGCCGCTGCGTGGTAGATCGGTTTCTCGATCACACCGAGGCGCTGGCGCTTGAGGTCCTTCCATTCCTGCGGGAACGGGACCGAGATCGGCTCACCCGACTCGTCGTAATCCTCGACACGGCGGAAGCCGGCGAGTGACGATACCTGGGAGACGACGACAGGCGGGATGCGGATGACGTTGGTCTTACAGCGAGCCACGAGCTCGCGGTACTCCTCCTCGTACTCGTTGGGAGAGTAGGGGTTAACCTGGTCTCCGCGAACGTAGTCGTCACACTGCATCGTGACTTCTTGTTCTTCTGCGAGAGTGGTTCGGAGGAGTTCGAGATTTTCCTCTAAGGTCGAGGGCATAGAACTCCTGGTTAGTAGGCGTAGACGTGACCGGTGCGCCGGCTCAAGGAGCCGGACTCGCGAAGATCCCTGGCCGCCATTTCGGCGAGCAGGCAGGCCGCGTAGCCATCGACCTTCAGCGGGGACTCTCGAGATTCCTTGCGGAAGGTGGTTCCCCAGCGGTTCTGGTGGCGCCGCGCATTGAGCGCGTGGCGGCGCAGGATCTTGTTCCCATTGTGGAGGAACTTTCCAGTGAAGACCGAGTCCATGAGGGCTTCATTGGCGTAGGTGATCTTCGCCTGTCCGCCGCGCATGTCCCATCCGATCGGTGACTTTGCGTGCGCCTTGATGAGCAGTCGGTCCCGATATGCCTCGTTCCAGGAGTCGATGTACGACTCCCACAGGGCGACATCGGCATAGAATGCCAGAGGTTTGAATGTCCGGAAACAGTAGTGGACATAGGCGTCAACCTCTTCACGGTTGATCTCCCAATCGGGTTCAACTTCTTTCGGTGGGCGTTCCCACACCATGATCGGGAACACGCAGCCGTCCGATAGGCGTTTCGCCACCAGGGCGGTCGCGTCATCAGTTTTGCCGCCATCAAAACCGAGGACGATTTCGGTCCCCGGTTTCAGCTCAAGCAACTCCTTGTCCCGCAGACGGCACGAATCCCATTCGGCTTCCTCGAACAAGGCGTCCTCTTTGGCGACGATCTGGTTGTAGTACATCCGCCGCGACCGGCTCACCGGAATCGACCGGTTCATGAACGAAGCCACAATCGACTCAGGATCCAACCACACCGAATCCCCACGGATATCCTTCACGACCTGAAGAATGGTTTGCGGATCCGCCGGCGCCTTCGGGTCGGCCTCCAACGAGTCATAGTAGATCGAGCCACCAATACGTTGACCCGGATACAAACGGTCAAACTCTTCCTGCTCCAGGTAGGCAAGGCGCTGCCTCTCGGCAACAGAATCCTCCCCAGGCAGATACGCGTTCGTGATCGACAACATGCGTGCCGCACCATCACGCGACTTCGTCAAGTTGCCTTCAAGGGTCTCGAACACGTCAAGACCCTTGTTGCCAGACACAAAATGATGCGTCTCATTGAGCAAACTGAACGTCGGCCGGTTACCCTCCATCGCCCTGGGGCTGGAGGCGGAGAACTGTATGCGAGCCCTACCGCCTAGGGCGGTAACCTGCTCGGACTGGACCGCAACGTCATACTCTTTAATGAGCTTGTCCGACGCCATCCACCGAACGGCAAGACTCGTGTTGCGTGTCTGGTCCTGACGTACGGCGTTCACGGTAATCCACGGATTCCGTTGCGGCTTACCCACCGCATCCCCATCAGCGCCCCAATGGGAGAACCTGACCGGGCCCAGCATCTCCACGAGAATCAGGGCAGCGGCGACGGGGTCTTTGCCCCAGTAACCAACCCTTCATGCGCTGCAAAACACCGGTCCGGTAAAGGAACCGACCGCGGCTGTCAACCGCGTACCACCACAGAATGAAGCGGGCCTGTTCGGGCGTGAACCTCCAAGGGTTCCCATCCTCGTTCAACAGGTAACTGGAGCACCAACCAAGCACTCCCCAGCCGAGAGTCCTCTCGGGCAAATGCCACTTGCCGTCACTGCGCACTCGCCACGTATTGCCGAGTGCTTTATGATTCCAAGTTCCAAAATTGTAGTCGTAAATCGCATTGCTCAAAGGGTTAAAGACACCCCCCTTCTAAAAAGGAAGCGCCTCCACTCGACCAAGAGCATCGCACTTTTCTGGGAGTTACAGTGGTCGCACGCGCCGACCAGATTGCCTATGGCGTGACGCCCACCTTTGGCGAGCGGAACTATATGATCGAAGACAAGGTCCGCCTCCGCCTGGCAGTAATAGCATTTCCCCCGCTGGCGGTTGGTTATCCGCTTCAGATCATCAGCGGTGACCGTGCGGCACTCCGCCGCCTTCTTGAGAGAATCGCGTTTCAGCCGCTGGGCGCGCCTAGCCTCAGGGTTCGCCCTCCGCCAAGCCCTTGAATACTCTCTCCGGTACTCTGCCGTAGCCCAGTAGTAGGCCCTGGCATACTCCAGTCGACGCTCGCGTTCCCTCAGGTAACGCTCGGAATTCTCGCGAGAGCGGTCCTCCGCAGACTTCCTAGCATTGTGCCGCTCAGTCGCGGCCCGAGACTTGCAGACGCGGTCGCAATATATGGCGTCAATTCGTTTATGCGAAATATCCGCGGCGCACCACTCACACACACGCGCCATCTATTCCGCCTTACTGGCGGGACCCATAAGGCCATGACGGTAATTCTCAATATGCGCAACCTGAGCATCCTCTTCCTCATTCGATTCAGGATGCTGCAATTCAATGTTAGCTTTACGCCGGTCAGACTCCGAAACCATCAAGTTAGACATTTCAGAAGTCAAAGCCGCATACATCATGGCCGACTGCCGGCCAGAACTTTTATACCGCTCCAACTCATCACAGAAAAGTCTTAAACGAGAAACATCAGACTGCTGATACCAATACGTTTGACCAGAATCTTTCACCGAATTGTAAAACTCTTTAACCGCATACGACCAAGTTTTTCTCGCCCGCGGCCATTTAACCGGTTGCATTTCACCATGAGAAACAACCGCCAATTCGGCTTTAGTCCGGTGACCCGTTTTTTCTTCAGAACGCTTTTTACGTGCAGGAATCTCAAACACCTCCTGGGTATTTGCTTCACGGAGGTTTAAGATTCCTCCTAACTAATATCACCCTCCTGGGGTGACCAATGCTTTTCGACCGGCCTTTTCTTCGGATGCCGGTATTTTCTTTTGCGAGCCTCCGCGGCGGCGCGGCCACCCTCGGCAGAAGACTTCCGCTGGTGGTGAGGTCCACACAAAGACTGAAGATTCGAGTAACTGTCGTCATCGTTCGGCAGGACATGGTCAACCTCAACGGCCTCATTAGGGCAACGTCGACCGTCCGGGAGAAGAGCCCGGCAACGGAAACCGTCCCTCTCCAGTACGTACGCCCGGCGGGGCGACCAGTCTGCGGGAAGCCGTTCGCGGCGGGTGCTGCCGCTCCATCCCTGCGCCATCAGCGCAACGTTTCGTTGCGGAACGTTACTTCCTCAACCATGACTGGCAGGCAAACAATCTTGACGCCCTCAGTCGGCCGCTCAACCTCAATGTCACGATCATGCAAATACCACGGGAACTCGTGCCCGTCGACCACGACCGCATCCTGGTAGAACGTGATCCTGTCTGCGATCTTCGGCATGAGCCCTCCTCGATAGTGAAAAGTTGGGTGCGGGTTTTCGCCCCAGGGCCCGCTCCTGACCCGGCCGGAGCCGGACGGTTTTTGTCACCCACCAAACGTCTTTGGTTGCGCAGGATGTTTTGTCACCGTGCTCACCCCGTCAGTACGCATCCTCGGAGAGGCGGACGAGGAACAGACCACCGCCACGAGACGCGCCAGAGTGCGCCGAGCGCGACGGTAAATGTGGACTGACCGAGATTCGAACTCGGATCCAACAGGAACCGCAAGCGGTCCCACCTGTTGTCGACACCATGTTCAGCCCAAAACCCCGGACACCATTGTCCGGGGCGCAACCATCACCATCCAGGAGGTAGCATCCCTTGCGGTGACAACAAACCCTCGGGTAGCCGACCCGGCACACCGACCGGCGGCGTAATGCCCGAGGCAGAACGCTGCGGATCACTTATTCACGTGTCCGTCCGCAGTCGGACACTCCCCTGCTGGAGCTGACAAAAGCCGAACCTAGTTCAAAGGGCCAAGGAGGGAAGCCCCGCTCGGGCTCAAGGCCGAGCATCAACAGCAAAGGTGGATTTGGTTCGAGGCGGACGAAGCGAGTCTGCCCCAGTCGCCGCCCCTTACGAGGCGGCAGTCAGCCCGTCACGAGATAGACCGTCGATGATGGAATCGGCCGACTGGGCGCCGGCCAGTGCGGCGAGCAGCCGGCCAACGCGTT
>NZ_BAAAMB010000019.1:0-863 GCF_039528855.1 Brevibacterium sanguinis
CGCCAGGCTGCTCGGACTCCGTTGACGTTGACTGAGGCAATGCGAATCATGTGCTCTATGATCTCATGCACCTACGCCTTGGCCGCATGAAATAAGGGGGGACGGGAATCCCTGAGGGGGTTTGAACCGGGTTGTTATGCCCGGCGGGGACCGCCGGGGGACCGCGAGCATCTACGTCATCACACCCGTCACACCTATACAATCAAACCCATATCACAGAGAGAGGAGGCGTCCGTGCCAGAGCGGATAAAGCGGCTCACGCTAGCCGAGATCATGCGGCTACTCGAGGAAGGCAGCAGCTATGCCGATATATCTGAGCTGGACGGGCGCACCGTCCAGACTCTTCGAAACATGGTAACGCAGGGGAAGAAGCGAACCCCGGACAACAACCCACCGGGGTGGGGTTTCGCCCCCTGGTGGGTGCGACGGGCTCATGCCAATACTCAGACCGGGCGTCGGCTCCGGTACTCAGTTGCGCTCGAGAGTGGCGAGCCGATCGCGTCGTCGTTCATCGAGCAGGACGTCCGAGCATGGCTGGCGAGGGTGAAGGATAACGATTTTGTCATCAGCTATCACCCCGACACGCCGCCGAACAGGCTAGAAAAGAAGGGAGGATTCTTCTTCCGCCCGAGACGTCCAGGCGACTCACCAGGGATTATGCAGATTCCCGACGAATCAGAGTGTCCACCATCACAGTCACAGCTGGATGAGTGGTCGAATCTGTTCGATTGAATTAGAACAGCACTGCGTCTATCCTGGACGCACAGACCCCCAGGGGATGTTCCCTGGGGGTCGACTTGTGGGTTATAGGCCAAAAAGTGTGTCCGTGCCGGGTGTGTCACCGACGTCGTCCGCCCCATCCT
>NZ_BAAAMB010000020.1:0-6101 GCF_039528855.1 Brevibacterium sanguinis
AAACACACACCCAACCATCACACGAAACATTTTCCGCGTGATCAACCGGGGGCATCCACAGGATTTGGTACTCTTCGCCTTGCGGCCCGCCGTACCAGCGGATCTCTACTCTACAGTGTCTCATCGATGTCCGCAACCCGGAGTTCACCTCCGCGTCACTTGGATCGAAATCCATCTGAAGCGTTCGCTGTGGCCCATTGGGCCGGCAGCTCGATCTACTCTACACCACCGGGATCGGCGCCCACAAGGGGCAGAATGCCGTTCGGAGGGTGATCTCGCTCACCGCTCCAACGAGCCCCCGCACCTCGCGGGATTCCGGCGGTCCAGCGTCCTCAGGCGACCGGCTCGATGAGGGCCGGGGAGTCGTTGCGGACGTTGCCGACGGCCTTGCCGACCCGGTGCTTCGTCACGCTCGCGGGATCGACCTGGGCGAGCGTGGCCGCCAGCAGGTCGGGGACCTCGCCGCTCGGCAGCGCCGGATTCATCCAGTCGTCGATGTGGTCACGACCGAGGAACACCGGCATCCGGTCGTGGACGTCGCGGAGATGACCGGCCGATTCCATCGTGAGGATCGACGTCGACACGAGCCAGGAGTCGTCGGGCTGCTTCCAGAACTCGAAGAGCCCCGCCATGAAGAGCGGGTCCTGGCCTGCCGCCGACATCATCCACGGCTGCTTGCCGTCCTCGGTGACCTCCCACTCGTAGTAGCCCGGGATGGGAAGGGCACACCGCCGGCGCTTGATCGCCTGCCGGAACATCGGCTTCTCGAGCACCGTCTCCGAGCGCGCGTTGAAGGCCTTGAACCCGATCGCCCGGTCCTTCGCCCAGCTGGGCACGAGTCCCCACGACGCCGCTTCGAGGCGGCGGGTGAGCTGTCCGTCGTCGTCGAGGCGCTCGACGACGATGGGGATGTCGGCACCCGGAGGAACGTTGTACCGCGGGGTGTAGTCGTAGGAGACGACGTCGAGGCGGAGCTCGTCGGCGAGGTCCGCCGGGTCAGATGACAGGTTGAGTCGACCGCACATGCGCCAATCCTCTCACTTCACTACACTGTCGACAATGGCGCCGGAGAAGAGCACAGCGGTACGGTTCGATCCCATCGAGGAGTCACGGAAGCAGTGGCTCGCGCACGGCTGGGATGAGGCCGCGGACGGCATGAACACCGTCATCTCCGTGATGCGCGTCCACCAGCTCTTCCTCGCGATGGTCGACGCCGCGCTCAAGCCCTTCTCCCTGACGTTCTCGCGCTACGAGGTGCTCACTCTGCTCTCGTTCACGAAGTCCGGCACCCTGCCGATGTCGAAGATCTCCGCGCGCCTCCAGGTCCACGCGACGTCGACGACGAACTCCGTCGATCGCCTCGAGAAGGCCGGCCTCGTCCGTCGCCGCAGCCATCCCGACGACCGCCGGACCACGCTCGTCGACCTCACCGAGGCCGGTCGCGAGCTCGCCGCCCGCGCCACCTCGGCGCTCAATGACGAGGTCTTCACGTCCCCTGCCGTCTCCGGCACCGATGGAGGCGAGCTCCTCCCCCACCTCGAGGCGCTGCGGGTGCGCCTCGAAGACCCCGCCTGATTCGCCTGCTGCACTCCTGAGTCCACCGAGCTCCGGAACTCTGCCCGACTCCGGAACTCTGCCCGGCTCCGGAACTCTGCCTGACACCAGAACTCTGCCGGGACTCCCCCACCGCCCTCCCGGACCGCGCTCTGCTCTCCGCTCTCTGCTCTCCGCTCACCACCAGGTGAGAGCGGCCTCGGGGCAATTAGTTGGACGTCCTAGTAAATTCTCCGTATCCTGATGACAATGCCGTGCCCGTGATCGCGGTCACCCCGCCCACCCCGCACGAGCGCACCACCGCTCACCCGTCATCCTGGAGGAACCATGTCCCGCAGCACTGTGACTGCCCTGCCGTTCGGCCTCACCGAGGAGCAGCAGACGATCTCTGCCATGGTCCGCGACTTCGCCGACACGGAGATCGCCCCCTACGCACTCGACTGGGATGCCAACCACCACTTCCCCGTCGACGTCATCAGGAAGTCGGCGGAACTCGGCATGGGCGGCATCTACGTCCGTGAGGAGTCCGGCGGCACCGGGATGGGCCGGATGGATGCGGCCCTGATCTTCGAGGCGATGTCGACCGGCTGCCCGTCGGTGGCCGCCTACATCTCGATCCACAACATGGTCGCGTGGATGATCGACAAGTGCGGCAATGAGGAGCAGAAGGAGAGGTACCTCCTCCCGCTCGTCTCGATGGAGCACCTCGGCAGCTACTGCCTCACCGAACCCAACGCCGGCTCCGATGCCGGTGCCCTGCGCACCTCGGCGCGCGAGGACGGCGACCACTTCGTCCTCAACGGCGTCAAGCAGTTCATCTCCGGCGCCGGGTCGACCGACACCTACCTCGTCATGGCCCGCACCGGGCAGGACGGCGCCCGCGGGATCTCCGCGTTCATCCTCGAGAAGGGGATGGAGGGACTGAGCTTCGGTGTCAACGAGCAGAAGATGGGCTGGCGCGCCCAGCCGACCCGCCAGGTCATCATGGAGAACGTCCGAGTGCCGAAGGAGAACATGCTCGGCGACCTCGGTCAGGGCTTCAAGATCGCGATGTCCGGCCTCGACGGCGGCCGCCTCAACATCGGGGCGTGCTCGCTCGGCGGCGGGCAGTCCGCGCTCGAGAAGGCCATCGACTACATGGGCGAGCGCCAGGCCTTCGGCACCGAGCTCACCGGCTTCCAGGCGCTGCGCTTCGAGGTCGCGGAGATGCAGACGAAGCTCGAAGCCGCACGCTCCCTCCTGTGGCGGGCCGCGAACGCCTACGACGCGGGCGACCCGAACACGTCCCTGCTCTCGGCGATGGCGAAGCTCACCGCCACCGACACCGGCTTCGACGTCGCCAATCGGGCCCTCCAGCTCCACGGCGGCTACGGGTATCTGACAGAGTATGGGATTGAGAAGCTGGTTCGCGACCTGCGCGTCCACCAGATTCTGGAAGGCACCAACGAAATCATGCGCGTGATCATCTCGCGCAAGAGCACAGGAGTGGGCTGATATGACGACAGAGAATCCGAGCATCATCGCCACAGCGTCCGGCGGCCTCGGACGGATCGAACTCAACCGGCCGAAGCTGATCAACGCGCTCAGCCTCGACATGGTCGCCGGCATCGATGACGCCCTGCGCAGCTGGTACGACGACGACACCGTGACCACCGTGCTCGTCACCGGCCGCGGCGAGCGCGGTCTGTGCGCCGGCGGGGACATCAAAGCCGTCTACACCGACATCGTCGAGGGCACGGGCGAGAACGCGAAGTTCTGGAACCGCGAGTACCGGATGAACGCCGCGATCGCCGAGTACCCGAAGCCCTACGTCGTCATCATGAACGGCATCACGATGGGCGGCGGCGTCGGGATCTCCGGGCACGGCTCCGAGCGCATCGTCACGGACTCGACGAAGGTCGGGATGCCCGAGACCGGCATCGGACTCTTCCCCGACGTCGGCGGCACCTACCTGCTCGCGCGCGCTCCCGGCGAGCTCGGCACGCACCTGGCGCTGACCGGCACCGCGGTGGGCCCGGGCGCGGCGCTGGCCCTCGACCTCGCCGACCACTACGTCCCCGAAGCCGACCTCCCCGCCCTCATCGCCGACCTCGAAGCCGGGGAGGACGTCGACACCGTCGTCTCCCGCTATGCCGCGGACGCCCCGGCCGATGACCTCGCCGAGGCGGCCGCCTGGATCGACGAGTGCTACACCGGAGATGACATCGAGGACATCCTCGCCCGCCTCGAGGCCCATGCGAACCCCGAGGCGAACGCGGCTGCCGCCCTCATCCGGACGAAGGCCCCCACCTCGGTGAAGGTGACCCTGGCCGCCCTGCGGCGGGCCGCGGACATGACGCTCGCCGAGGTGCTCGAACAGGACTACCGCATCGCCGTCGAGATGACGCGCCGCCCCGATCTGCGCGAGGGCATCCGCGCGCAGGTCATCGACAAGGACCGCAGCCCCCAGTGGTCGCCGGCCTCCCTCAGCGAGGTCGACGACGCCACCGTGACCGCCATCCTCACCACCGAGCAGACAGACAAGGTGTTCTCATGAGCGACTACGCAACCATCCTCACCTCCGTCGACGACGGAGTCGCGACGATCACGATCAACCGGCCCAAGGCGCTCAACGCGCTCAACCTCCAGGTCCTCACCGACATCACCGATGCGGCGACCGGGTTCGACGCCGATGACGCGGTGCGCGCGATCATCATCACCGGCAGCGAGAAGGCGTTCGCGGCCGGCGCGGACATCAAGGAGATGTCCGAACTCGACTTCGCCACCGCCTACCGCGCCGACTGGTTCGCCGGCTGGGAGCGCCTGACGAACGTCCGCAAGCCGATCATCACCGCCGTCAGCGGCTACGCCCTCGGCGGAGGCTGCGAGGTCGCGATGATGGGCGACATCCTCATCGCCGCGACGACGGCGAAGTTCGGCCAGCCCGAGATCAACCTCGGCGTGCTCCCGGGCATGGGCGGGTCCCAGCGCCTGACCCGGGCGGTCGGCAAGGCGAAGGCGATGGACATGTGCCTGACCGGGCGGATGATGGACGCCGAGGAGGCCGAGCGCTCAGGCCTCGTCGCCCGCGTCGTCGCCCCCGAGGAACTCCTGTCGACGGCGAACGAGATCGCCCGCACGATCGCCGGGAAGTCCCTCATCGCCTCGGCGATGGTCAAGGAGGCGATCAACGTCGCCTTCGACACGACGCTCGAGCAGGGCCTGCGCTACGAGCGCCGCCTCTTCCACTCGGTGCTCGCGACGAACGACCAGACCGAGGGCATGGCCGCCTTCGTCGAGAAGCGGGATCCGAACTTCACCGACTCCTGACCGAGGGCGACCGCGAAGCGGGGGCGCAGCCGAATCATCGGCCGCGCCCCCGCTTTCTGCTCCCCTCGCACCGATTTTTAACATTCGTTCAGTTAGAGTGGTGCTGTTCGCAAATCCAAGGAGGCATCGTGAACCCCATTGACTCTCTCGACCTGAGGCTGCGCCTTCCGGTCTTCGGCTCCCCGATGTTCATCGCATCGGGCCCCGAACTCGTCACCGCCCAGTGCCAGGCCGGCATCGTCGGGGCGTTCCCCACCCTCAACGCGCGGCCGGCGTCGCTGCTCGCCGACTGGTTCGACGAGATCACCGAGTCGAACGCGAACTACACCGCAGCCCACCCCGAGTCCCCCGCCGCCCCGTTCGCGGCCAACCTCATCGTCCACCGGTCGAACAATCGCCTCGAGGCCGACCTCGCCGAGGTGGTCAGGCACAAGGTGCCCATCGTCATCACCTCACTCGGCGCCAGGGAAGAGGTCAACGAGGCCGTCCACTCCTACGGCGGCGTCGTCCTCCACGACATCATCAACAACCGCTTCGCCCACAAGGCCGTCGAGAAGGGCGCCGACGGCGTCATCGCCGTGGCCGCCGGGGCCGGCGGACACGCGGGCGCGCTCTCCCCGTTCGCGCTCGTCCAGGAGATCCGCAGCTGGTTCGACGGGCCGCTGCTGCTCTCCGGTGCGATCGCCCACGGCCGGTCGATCCTCGCGGCATTGGCCGCCGGGGCCGACTACGCCTACATCGGCTCCGCGTTCCTCTCCACCCCCGAGGCCAACGTCGTCGATGCGTACCGGCAGATGATCGTCGACTCCGCCGCCGACGACGTCGTCTACTCGAACTACTTCACCGGGGTCAAGGGCAACTACCTGCGCGGCTCGATCGTCGCCGCCGGCTTCGACCCCGACGATCTGCCCGAGGCCGACCCCTCGAAGATGGACTTCGGCACCGACCCGAACTCCGACGCGAAGGCGTGGAAGGACATCTGGGGCTCGGGTCAGGGCATCGGCGCCCTCGGGCTGCAGCGCACCACCGCCGAGCTCGTCGATCGCCTCGCCGCCGAGTTCCGCGACGCCGAGGACGAGCTGCGCACACGACTGGCGCGCACTGCTCCCGCCGCGGCCTCCGGCACCGTCTGAGCCCGCGCCGGCGCCGTCTCAGTCCGCGCCGGCGCAGTCTGAGCCCGCTCCGGCACCGAGACGGCCACTTCGCGTCGAGACCGCCACCTGTAAGCGGCGGTCTCG
>NZ_BAAAMB010000021.1:0-8230 GCF_039528855.1 Brevibacterium sanguinis
GCGGCATAAACCCGGAGGTCAACCAAACCTTCAGCGGACCCAACCGTAACAAAGTAAACGTCGGAGACCGAGTGTTCATTCGAAAGACCGGCGGAGGGACTCGCGGAATAATCGCATCAGGCTGGGTCACGGGAACACCGGTCGCGCTACTGCATTGGGACGGTTCGTCCAGGGGCATGACCTATGTGCCACTGAAATGGGATGGTGTTGTCGATTTTGACAATCCTCTGGACCTGAATGAAATTGCAGAACTTTACCCGTCGGCGGTTTGGAAAGGCATGCAAGGAGGATTGGAAATTCCCAAAGACGCCGTGAATGAAGTAGAACATCAGTGGTCCGAAAAATTCTCTTCATCAGTCGAGATATTGCGTGATGTCATCGCAAATGCAGAATTAGAAGATTCGCCTATCGAACGCCTCTACGCCGAAACCTTGGTTCGTTCGCGGCGCCACCAGAGAAAGTTTCGAGCCCTGTTGTTGAGGTATAAGCCAGCTGAATGCGAAGTAGATGGATGCAATGTTTCAGAACCCCGCCTACTTGAGGCGGCGCATATCGTGCCCGATTCCTTAGGCGGCGAAGCATCTCTCGATAACGGACTCATCTTGTGCCGAAACCATCATCGCGCATTAGATGTAAATATCCTGGAATATATAGACGGGGAATTTCATTGGGCCGTAGAGTCCGAGCGATTCTGAAACTCACACAATGCCTACAAAATCTCCGAATATTATAGAACAATTGAACCGGCCTGCATGCGCGGCGGCTATATAGCTTCAAGGTGAATAGAAGCGTCAAGTTGAACATCGCCATTCTCGGATGCCGGTGAATAACGGTATAGTAACTCAGAACTCGCTCTCGATTGTTCACTGTCGAGCTCGACTGAGTCCGATTCCGCCTTGTCTGCTTTAGGCTCCGGTGCTTCGCTTCCGACACTTGGAGATGCCCATGGGTGAGCGCTTCCCGACAGAATCCGCGCCGGCCGGGCTTGCGCGCGCTCGGGATCTGGGCATTCCGTTCGAGGGCCGGACCGGGCGGTGGAATGCGATCACGGACGTTCCGGGCGTCGAGGTCGGAGCGGTGACGATCATTGAGGACGAACCGGTGGTCGCGCGCACTGGAGTGACAGTGATCTTCCCGCGCGGCAAAGAGCGGGCGGCCAGTCCGTGTGCGGCGGGCGTGGCGGTGCTCAACGGCAACGGCGAGCTAACTGGACGGGCATGGATCGACGAGTCGGGCCAGCTTCAGACTCCCATCGCGATCACGAACTCGCATGCCGTCGGCGCAGTCCGTCGAGGCGTCGACCGATGGACGGCGGAGAATTTCCCACTGGCAGCGGCACAGTGGATGCTGCCGGTCGTCGGGGAAACGTGGGATGGGTACCTCAATTCGATCGACGATGATGTCGTCACCTCCGATCATGCGGTCGCGGCTTTGGAGTCAGCGGCGAGCGGGCCGGTGGCCGAAGGCAGCGTCGGCGGCGGGATGGGGATGAACTGCTACGGGTTCAAGGGCGGAACGGGCACGGCCTCGTGCATCGTGACCTCAGGCGACCAGCAGTGGACGGTCGGCGTGCTCATGCAGGCGAACTTCGGGTCGCGCCGGGAACTCAATGTCGAGGGGCGCCGCCTGGGGCGCGACTCCGCAGTGCCGAATCCTATGGAGGACGACGATTGGTTCGAACGGGAGACAACCCTGGGAACCGACTCGGTGCCGGGGGCCGGAAGCGTCATTGTCGTCGTCGCCACCGATGCACCTCTGCTGCCGGAGCAGTTTCGCGCATTGGCGCGACGGGTGCCGCTGGGCCTGGCACGGATGGGGACGACGGGGAGCCACTTCTCCGGGGACATCTTCTTGGCGTTCTCCACGGCCAACGAGGGAGCGCTGAGATCGCGGATGGGCACGGCTGCGGGAACGGTGGAGAGCCTGGACGTCCTCGCGTGGGGAGGGATCGACGCGTTCTATGCCGCGGTCGTCGAAGCCACCGAGGAAGCGGTGCTCAACACGCTCGTCGGCGCCGAGGACATGGCCGGTCGTGACGGTCACGTCAGCTATGCACTGCCCCACGACGAGGTGAGGCGGGCGTTCCGGGGACGGGTGTGACCGTGCGGCGTGCTGATCGTCGCAGTGGGCGGGGTGCTGCTGCGGTTGCTGTCATCAGCGCTCAGCACGCAGCACCCAGTGCTCAGTTTTCACGAGATCGTGGCGGAGACGTCATTCGCTCCTGAGCTGATCCACTTCGGGTCGTTGGAGACATTTCGTGTGCCGAGGGCTCGTGAGCTCACTTCGTCGAGAACACCCATATCGATTGCATCGAGAGTGAGGTCGAGAGCTCCGAGATTCTCGAGGTGGCGCGCCGACCGTCGCGAGCCGGGGGTCTGAACGGGGCCGAGCGCATCTTGCTCAGCGCCGGCGGCCGCGAGGGCCAACCGTGCGGACAAGGCGACAAAGCTGGAGCTGGAGGGTGAGTGAGCCGCTTCGACGGCCCCGCCGTGGGCGGTCCTCGCCTGAGATTCGCCTTCTCGGGGTGCCGAGTCGAGCACGCCGTGATCCCATGCGAGAATCGACTTGTAATGGCGAGGCTGCAGGCGATCCGGAAGGTGACTACGTGGATCGGTGAAACTGCCGGGCTTGCCGAGGCGGTTGTGGATGATGGGGGCGTGCAACATGAGCGGTCGACTAGTTGCCGTGCTTCATAGTCGCCCGACCGGTAGTGGGGCCATCACACGCGCACGTGTCGAAGGAATCTGTTCCGTTCTCGGCTGCGATTCATCCGAGATCGTGAATCTGTACGCAGAGGAGTTACCGACCTCAAGCTCTCTGGATACAGCTACGCCGTCCCAGGCTTGGGCCGAGGGACGGCGTGAGATCGAACTGGCGTTACACGCCTCCGACACGAATGCGATACTGCTCGGGTACGGGGTACGGCCTCCAGTCGGTCTGCAGCGCGTGTGTTACCGGGAGCAGCTCCGCTGGCTCACGGACGTGCTCATCGTGAGCGGACACGCGCCGTGGACCTACGGAGACCGTCCTTCTCACCCGTCGCGATGGCAACGGATCGCTCATCGTTTTAGACCGGGCAACTCTGTCTACGATCTGGCTCCGGAACTCCTGCAGCAGCACGAGCCGGGGAGTCTCTCGCTGGGAGCCAACAAGGCCACGGTCCATCCGTCAGGCATGTGAGGCAGTCGGGTGAATCAGAACAAGCCCGAGTTTGCTGCTGCCGGGAGCCCCGTGACTCTTCCGAGAAACATCACTTTTGGGCCCAGTCCCTAGCGAATCCTCGAAGGTGTCCGGCCAAACCGGCGATGTAGACACTCCAGTTCTGCTGCTCACGCAGATCGGCCGGACACGGGAACGGCAGGTGCGCGAGCCAGAGTGGGTAACCGCGGTCCCTCAGTCGTTGGCGCTCGAACTGGCGAATTTGACCTCCGATGCCAGTCGGATACAGTAAGGCCGCGAGATCCGAGGGCCTACCGTCGAGGGTGGCGAGATGGCTATAGGCGAACATCTGGTAGCCGTCGGCCGAGCCCGGGGCCCGTCCGGTGCCGAGCTTATACTTGGCATCTGCGACGACAATTTTTCGGCCCGTCCGCAGTATGAAGTCTGGGAACGAGGTGGTGGCCGGATCGACGATTCGGTCACCGTTCGCGGTCGGCGGGCTCCAGGGAGCAGGGACGCTCACACCCTCATCTGGTTGGCCGTCGCGGCTGACCGCGAGCGTGGCGAAACGGCTCTCCAGCGCGAGTTCCAGGCACTGCTCCCAGAACTTCTCCGTCGAGACCTGGATGAGCAGGGCATCCGTGGTGCTGGTCCCTGATTCGGGCTCGACGGCCCAGGCGCGCAGCACCGGCAGCGCCGCGTCGACCGCAGGCTTCCAGATCTGGTCGAGCGGGCCGAACCAGAGGCTCTCTGCGAGGAGGATGGCCCGCTCGCGCTCTATCAGCGTGACGCCCGAGAGGTGGCGCAGTAGCTGCGTGGCTCGGGTCTTCAGGTCCGGACGCAGCAGCGCTACCTTCGGCGGCAGGTGGTCGCTGCCGATCACCCGCAGAGCCGACGCGATGACCTGCAGTAGCGGGGTGTCCGTCGTCAGCTCGTCGAACGTCGACTCCACCCGCGGCGTTCCCGTCGCGAGCGAGTATAAAAGGCCCTTAGCGCTCAGCCGGCCACGGGGCATCTCCAACGTCTCGGTGCGCTCGTCGTACTTCGGACGGGCCCGGAAGATGAGGCCCTCGACCGTCGTCAGCAGGTGCTCGTGCGTCAGCATCCGCAGCACCGACGGCGCGAACGCCCCCTCGAAGGTCAGAGGGCTGTCCATCAGGCTACCGCGCTCCGCGAGCAACATGAGGTCGATGAGCTGCCCGAACGGTTCCCCGTGGCCGATCGGCTCATGGACTGGGTCGTCCGAGGGGGAGCCGAGCGCGAGCAGGTCGGCCTGGGTCATCGAGGCCTCGGCGAGGCTCACGGCCAGCGTGCCGATGCACTCGGCGGAGGTCCTGATCGCGGCTAGCCCGGTCTCGTGCACCACGACGTGCGTCGTCGCCCCCGGGGAGTGCGCGTGCTCCCGGACGACCCGAGGCTCCGCCTCCCACGGCTTGGGCAGCACCGTCACAGTCACGCGCCCGCCGGCACCGTCAGGTAGGACGGCGAAGCCCGAGCGGGTGCCGCGCGGGCTTGCCTTGATCCAGAGCCGAGAGGCGCTACTGATCACTGTCATCGTTGTCCTCGGCGTCGTCCGGCTCTTCCAGAGACGAGTACTCCGAAATCGCTCCAGCGGGGATGTCTATGACGCTAAGACCTCGGGTAAGCCCGTGGCCTTCTTCGACGATCGCGATTGAGAGACTTGCCAGGAAGTCGTCGAAAGCTGCCCAGCGGTCGCCGGTGTCGGAAGCCTTGGCTGATTCGAGCCACGCCTGTCGCGTCTCCTTGGTAAGCAGGTTTGACGCTCCCACCTGCATGGCGGTGTCGATGAGCTGCGGGAGGATCGCGTAGCGCCAGACCATCCATTCGGCGTCTTCGTTGACGTCGCGACGTGCCTCACCGGTCTCCTTGAGCTTCGCCAGGTCGATCACGCCGTATGGACGAGCCGGGCCGTGCTGCGTGGCTCGGGTCTCCTCGTGCCAGCCGTCCGGGCCGATGCTGATGGCTTTTAAGGCCTTGGCTGCCTGGCCGACGTTGTCGATCAGGACGAGTTCGAAGGTGTGATCGCTGTGGCGCAGCCACACGTGAACCTTGTTGTCGAGCTTGTACCCCCTGATCGCCGCGCTGAAGGGCTCTCCGGAGGCCGACTGCCCCTGGTAGTAGAGCTTGTGGTTGTTCCCACCCGGATTGGGACGCATGAGGTTGTCCAGATACTTCTCGCCTTCGAACGCGATCTCGAGGTAGTCGTGCGTGTCCGGAACCGAGCGCGAACTCGTCGAGACTCCGTTCGAGGCCATCGGGTAGAAAGAGTCGATGATCCCGCGCTTTCCGCCCGGCGTGGAGTCGGGGAGTCCGAGCTGGGTGTGGCTGCCGCCGTCGAGCTTGCGCGCTTCGAGCCAGAACGCGCCCGTCACGGTTGGCTTCGAGGCGGCTTGCCGCAGCTCCGCCAACGGGTCGTTCAGGTTAGCGACCGACCCCTCAGTGGCGGCCACGCCGAAAAGGTAGCTGTGGCCAAGCATCGCGTTCGGCCCCAGGCATCGCCTCAGCGCCTCATTGAGGTTGGTCAACTGCTCTATTGAACGCTCGACCCGGTCGGTAGCTTCTCTGCCGTCCGTCTTCTCGATCTGCGCGCGCAGCGCGTCGCCGATCAAGGGTTCGACGCGGACGAAGCCGAACCGCCGGCGGAGCGCAGAGTCCAGCGGTGCGATCGAGCGGTCCGACGTGTTCATGGTGCCGAGCAGGTAGAGGTTGTTCGGAGTCGAGAACAGCTGGCCGGAGTAAGGAAGGGTGACCTGCATGCCGCCGACGACTTCCTTCCCGTTGGGGGTGCCGCGCTTGCTGGCTTCCATCGTCAGCAGCAGGTCACCGAACACCTTAGGGACGTTCGCCCGGTTGAGCTCGTCAATCAGCACCAGGAAGTCGGACTCTGGAGCTGCGATCGCTTCGCTGATCACGTCGCGCAGGAAGCCGTCTTTGCGGACGAACGACGCCTTCGCGTCGTCGTACCGCAGCCCCTCGACGAACTCCTCGTACGTAGTGTTGGGGTGGAGTGTGATCGCGTAGCGCCCGCGCCCGTCGCCCGCGAGATGTCTGCCCGTCTCGGCTTCCCACGCGTCCGCGACTGCCGCCACCACGTGGGACTTGCCTGTTCCGGGAGGGCCTTCCAGAACTGCGTTCTTGAATCGCCGCAGCACACGAATCGTCTCAAGTGCCAATTCCATCGGCTCCACCTTTCCTTTGAGACAACTCTATATGCGATCTCCGACGGACGATCCATCCCGTGATCGATGCTGCAGGGCTCGCTCGGCGAGGGCTCGGAGCTCTGCGGCGCTGACTGGCACCACCGATTCGGCGATCACTTGGTCGATCGAGTCTGCGACCGTGACCTTCGGGTCGTCCACGAGCGAGTGACCGAGTTCTTCGAGCCGGTCGATTGCCGCTGCAGAGAGGTCCGGGAGGGCCAAGCGCCGCAGATCAGTTGCTTCGACTTTCAGAGCACCGCCCCCGAGCACGGTGCACGTCGACTCGAGATTGGCCCACGTCCAGCTCGAGTTCAATAATGCAAGCAACGCATTCGGCGGCAGCGCGTCCGGCTCGACGGGCCACAGCCCTGAGAAGTTGGCGTCCACGACAACCCCCGGGCTGTTCAGGACGGTCTTCGGTCGTCCACCGCACACTCGCCCAACAAAGAGGGTTGGGTGGTGACGTGGGGCGAGGGCGGGCAGCTGGTACCAGAACCTCACCGGCCGGCCAGAGTGGTCAGTCTTGCTGTTCGTTGCCACCGCCGCCAGGTCGGGGAACAGCTTCGTCGGGTCCTTCGCGGAGAGGGGAGTCGATGCGACCTGGGCGATCCATTTCCCTACGGGGGCAGGCAGGACCTCCGAGTCGCCGGGCCCCATGCGCTTCAGGTCGGACGCGGTGACCCATCCTCGGAGGTTGACGACCCGCGAGGGCAGCAGCGACTCGTCAACTGCGAACTCGTTGCCGAGCTCGCTCTGACGCCGTACCGCCGGCAGGAGGCACTCGGTCGGGATGGCGAGCGAGCCGATCCCCCAGCGAGCGGCAGGGCGGACGACGCCTTCGACGAGCCTGACGTAGAAGAAGTCGTTGGCACCGCTGCGGAGGCCCTGTCCGGCACGCCAGCCGTAGGATTCGAGCGTGCGGACGAGGGTGCGGTCGGACTCGGATCCGAGGGCCGCGGCGACCCGAGCCGGCACCTGCGCGCCCTGGCTGGAGACGGACATGGACAGGCCCTGCTCGAGGTGTGCAGCGAGGCCGGCGGTGACGGAAACCGGGCTGCCAGAGTTCACCGCGTGCAAGGCCGTCGCGACTGCTTGTTCTGAGCCGAGCGTGCCGCGCAAATCACCGTCGACGGCGAGGTCGCGGGTCGCCCGCGCCATCACAGTCCTGCGTACAGTTCGGCTCGCGGTCAGCGTGCGGCGTCTGGCCACGACTAGCTGCGTGCGGACTTGCGCGTCGTCGAACCACGACGCGTCCCCATCCTCGACGATGACCTCGACGTCAAAGGCTGCGTCAAGCAACGTCCGTACTGCCTGTGCGTAGTTCCTGGTCAGCCAGGCTTGCGGGGCAACTACGGCGAGCACGCCGCCCTCTCGGACGAGGGCAGCGCTCAGGATCCACGCCGGCACGGCGATGTCGGACGTGCCCGGGTACTCTTTCGCCGCCCGGAGCCACAGAGCCCGGTCTTGGTCCGAAAGCCCGGGTCGGTCTGCGATGGCCTGCGCTAACCCTGCCCGTACCCCTGCGCTGGTCGGCACGCTGATGCCGTCGACTCTTCCCCTAGACTGGTAACGAATGTATGGCGGATTGGTGATCACGAGGTCGAACTGGGTCGAGGGTAGAGTCGCGGAGAATGCATCGCCGAGCATGAGTTCGGTGCCTTCGACGCCCGCTAGCGCGGAACGGGCCCGATCAAGCGCGATCGGGTCCAGCTCTGTCCCGACCAGCCTCTCGGGGCGCGCTCCGACAGACAGACAAGCCTGGAGCAGATCGGCGGAGCCGACCATCGGGTCGATGATGGAATCGGCCGACTGGGCGCCGGCCAGTGCGGCGAGCAGCCGGCCAACGCGTT
>NZ_BAAAMB010000022.1:0-646 GCF_039528855.1 Brevibacterium sanguinis
GGCCTGGCTACCTTTCTGCGTCACACCTCACGCTGACCGACTCCACACTCAGGTCCTCGCCCACAATGCCAACCAGGCACCCGAAGGCACCACGGGCACGCGGGGGAGTTAGTGTCATGTGTTTTGGTATTGTCGGTTGTGTGTCGGTACCAGAATATCAACTGGTTGTCCATCGACTACGCCTGTCGGCCTCGCCTTAGGTCCCGACTTACCCAGGGCGGATTAGCCTAGCCCTGGAACCCTTGGTCATCCGGTGGACGGGTTTCTCACCCGTCTTTCGCTACTCATGCCTGCATTCTCACTCGTGACGCCTCCACCACTCGTTCACACGGCGACTTCACTGGCGACACGACGCTCCCCTACCCAACACCACACCATTACGGCTATCTGTGGTGCTGCCACAACTTCGGCGGTGTACTTAGCCCCGCTACATTATCGGCGCTCAATCACTTGACCAGTGAGCTATTACGCACTCTTTCAAGGGTGGCTGCTTCTAAGCCAACCTCCTGGTTGTCTTCGCAACTGAACATCCTTTCCCACTCAGCACACGCTTAGGGGCCTTAGTTGATGGTCTGGGCTGTTTCCCTCTCGACAATGAAGCTTATCCCCCACTGTCTCACTGCCACGCTGAACCTTACCGGCATTC
>NZ_BAAAMB010000023.1:0-6701 GCF_039528855.1 Brevibacterium sanguinis
CGAGACCGCCACCTGTAAGCGGCGGTCTCGACGCGAAGTGGCCGTTTCGATGCTTGGGTCCCGGGACTCCGAGGTCAGATCGTCGAGATGATCCCCCGCTCGGTCAGGCGCGAGGCGAGACCGGCGCCGTCGGGTGCATAGATCCACGGCACACCCTGCCCGCGGCCGTGGCGCTTCGAGCGACCACCGGCCCACACGGCCTCACCGACGGTGAGCTGGCGGATCGCGACGGCGGCGACGTTGTTCGGGTGGTTCTCGACGAACTCGCCGTAGAGCTCCTCGTCGTTCTGCCCGTCATCGCCGATGAGCAGCCACTTCATCCACGGGAAGTCGCGGGCCAGCCGCTCGAGGGTGTTGCGCTTGTGCTCCTTGCCCGAGCGGAAGACGCGGGTCGTCGTCGGCCCCCAGTCGGTGAGCAGCAGCGGCCCGATCGGATAGAGGTTGCGGGAGAGGAACCGCTTGAGCGTGATCGCCGAGTTCCATGCCCCCGTCGAGAGGTAGATGATCGGGGTGTTCGGCCGCATGTAGGTGATCCGGTCGTAGAGCACGGACATGCCCGCCACCGGCGAGCGCGCGTGCTCGCTGAGGACGAACGTGTTCCACGCGGCGAGGAAGGGTCGCGGCAGCGAGGTCACCATGACTGTGTCGTCGATGTCGGAGATGATGCCGAACGTCGAATCCTCACCGATGATGCGCACCGCGGCCGAGTCGACGAGCGACCCGTCGGTCCACAGCTCGATCTCCGTCTCCCCCGGGGTGAAGTCGCCGGGGATGACGGTGTCGATGATCCCGCCCCGGTCCGAGGTGACCATGTGCTCCTCGTCGTTGATCCGCACCCACGCCGTGTCGTTGGGCAGAGGGACGCTGACGAACGAGCGCCATCCGCGGACGCTGGCCTGCGCATCGGCCGAGGGGTGGCCGTCGGGGGTGAGCACGAGGCGGCCGAGGACCCGCACCCAGTCGGTGCCGCCGTACGTGTCGTAGGCGAGCACGGTCCGCTGGTAGCTGTGGTTGGTCGCTCGCGATTGGATCCACCCGTTGAAGCGGTCCTCGAGCCGGGCTGCGGTGTGCAGCATGTCCGGGGTCAGGTTGAGCGGTCCTTCTGCGGTCTTCTTCTTGGCCACGGCGGCTCCTCCACGCGCTCGGCGGGTACGTTGGGGTGGTCGTCGGGGTGTCCCGACGGCGGGTTCAGATGAAACCGACCTTGTCATAAACCTCGCGCAGTGTCACCTCGGCGATGGCGTTCGCCTTCTCCGCGCCGGCATCGAGGATCCGCTGCAGCTGGGCGCGGTCCTCGAGGAGCTCGAGCGTGCGCTCCCGCACCGGCGTCAGCGCCTCGACGGCCACCTCGGCGAGATCGACCTTGAGATGACCGTACATCTTCCCCTCGTAGTCGGCGACGATGTCGTCGACGGGCCGGTTCGTCAGCGACGAGTAGATCGTCAGCAGGTTCGAGACTCCGGGCTTGGCCGTCGGATCGAAGCGGATCTCCGTCTCATCGTCGGTGACGGCGGACTTGATCTTCTTCGTCAGGGCCTTCGGCTCGTCGAGGAGGTCGATGCGGCCGAGCGGACTCGGCAGGGACTTCGACATCTTCGCGTCCGGATTCTGGAGGTCGTAGATCTTCGCGGTGGCCTTGAGGATCTGCGCCTCGGGCACGACGAAGGTATCACCGAACCGGTGGTTGAACCGCTCGGCGAGGTTGCGGGTGAGTTCGAGGTGCTGGCGCTGGTCCTCCCCGACGGGCACCATCTGAGGGTTGTAGAGGAGGATGTCGGCGGCCATGAGGGCCGGATAGGTGAGCAGGCCGAGGGACACGTGACCCTGCTTCGCCGATTTGTCCTTGAACTGGGTCATCCGCGTCGCCTCGCCCATCGAGGTCGTGCACTCGAGCACCCAGCTCAGACGGGGGTGGGCGGGGACCTGCGACTGGACGAAGATCGTCGAGGCCTCCGGGTCGATGCCGGCGGCGATGAACTGCGCGGCCGTGCGCAGGGTCCGCTCCCGAAGCTCGGCCGGGTCCTGTTCGACGGTGATCGCGTGCATGTTGGCGATGAAGTAGAACGCGTCGTGGGACTGCTGATGGGTGACGAACTGCTGCAGGGCCCCGATGTAGTTGCCGAGATGGAGGGAATCGGAGGTCGCTTGGATTCCGGACACGGTGCGGGGCAGTGAAGTCGTCGTCATGGCTCCATTTTGCCATCTCGGCGCCCCGCCTCTCACGCCGCTGTCGAACACCCGCCGATGCCGGTCCTCCGGTTGCCGACGCCGCGTGACCCGCGGCACACCGCGGCGAGTATGATGTCATCCAGAACACATGATTCGCCAAGGCTCTTCACATGTTGAGGCTGGTGGGACGGGGTGCCGCACGACAAGGACCTCGACCGGCCGCAGCACGCGCAGGGACCGCCGGGCGGATCGTGGACGACCCAGCTCAATGAGGAGGACCGCGTGTCGGTTGAATACGTCAAGACCGAAGAGGGGCTGCCCCCGGTCGGTGTGGTGGAGAAGCCCCGGTGGACGCCGGGCAGGATCGTGCTCTGGGTGGCCATCGCCCTCATCGCCGGTGCGGGTTGGACGATGGTCGCCTTCGTCCGCGGGGAGAACCTCTCGGCGAGCTGGTTCGTCGCCGCCGCCGTCGGCAGCTACCTCATCGGATTCCGCTTCTACGCGAAATTCATCGAATGGAAGGTCTGCCGTCCGGACCCGCGGCGGGCGACTCCGGCGGAGATCAATGACAACGGCCGTGACTTCGCACCGACGGACCGTCGCGTCCTCTTCGGCCACCACTTCGCCGCGATCTCCGGAGCCGGACCGCTCGTCGGTCCGATCCTCGCCGCGCAGATGGGCTACCTGCCGGGCACTCTGTGGATCATCGTCGGCGTCATCCTCGCCGGCGGCGTCCAGGACTACATGGTCCTGTACTTCTCGGTGCGCCGCAACGGCCGCTCGCTCGGGCAGATGACCCGTGACGAACTCGGCAAGACCGGCGGTGTCATCGCCTCGCTCGGCATCATCCTCATCATGGTCATCCTCATCGCGGTCCTCGGCGTCGTCATCATCAACGCCCTCGCCGAGAGCCCCTGGGGCGTCTTCTCGATCGCGATGACCATTCCCATCGCCGTGTTCATGGGCGTCTACATGCGCTACCTGCGCCCGGGCAAGGTCATCGAGACCTCGGTCATCGGCGTCGTCCTCCTGCTCGCGGCGATCATCGCCGGCGGCTGGGTCAACAGCTCCCCCGTCTGGTCGGAGGTCTTCACCCTCGACAAGGTGACGCTCGCATGGTGCCTGATGATCTACGGCTTCCTCGCCGCTGTCCTGCCCGTGTGGGTGCTCCTCGCCCCGCGCGACTACCTCTCGACGTTCATGAAGATCGGCACGATCGTGCTGCTCGCCGTCGGCATCCTCATCGTCAACCCGACCGTGCAGATGCCCGCGTTCACCGAGTTCGCGTTCAACTCCGCCGGCCCCGCCTTCGCCGGTGCGCTCTTCCCGTTCCTCTTCATCACGATCGCGTGCGGTGCCCTCTCGGGCTTTCACGCGCTCATCGCCTCGGGCACGACCCCGAAGCTCATCGAGAAGGAGTCGCAGGCCCGGCTCATCGGCTACGGCGGCATGCTCATGGAGTCCTTCGTCGCGATCATGGCGCTCGTCGCCGCGATCTGCCTCGACAAGGGCCTCTACTTCGCGATGAACGCCGCCGAACCGCTGACCGGCGGCACCGCCCAGGGCGCCGCGGACTTCATCAACAACTCCCTCGGCATGTCGGGGGTCGAGACGACACCGCAGTTCCTCGAGCAGGCGGCGCGCGATGTCGGTGAGGAGAGCATCGTCTCCCGCACCGGCGGTGCACCGACCCTGGCCATGGGCATGGCGCAGATCCTCCACAGCGTCTTCGGCGGACCCGCCTGGATGTCGTTCTGGTACCACTTCGCCGTGATGTTCGAGGCGCTCTTCATCCTCACGACGATCGACGCCGGCACCCGTGTCGCCCGCTTCATGCTCAGCGACGCCCTCGGCAACTTCTCCAAGCGCTTCCGCGATCCCTCGTGGACGCCGGGCGCGTGGCTGACGACGGCGATCATGGTCGGTGCCTGGGGATCGATCCTGCTCATGGGAGTGACCGATCCGCTCGGCGGCATCAACACGCTCTTCCCGCTCTTCGGCATCTCCAATCAGCTGCTCGCCGCGATCGCCCTCGCAGTGATCTTCGCGATCGTGTGCAAGATGGGGCTCGCGCGCTACGCGTGGATCCCCGGCATCCCGCTGGCGTGGGATCTCATCGTGACGATGACGGCGTCGTGGCAGAAGATCTTCTCCTCCGATCCCAAGCTCGGCTACTGGGCTCAGCACTTCGCGTACCGGGATGCGCTGGCCGCGGGCGAGACCTCGCTCGGGGCGACCCAGGGAGTGGAGGCGATGAGCGCGGTCGTGCGCAACACCTTCGTCCAGGGCACGCTGTCGATCATCTTCGCCCTCCTCGTCGCCATGGTCGTCGTCATGGCGCTGTGGAAGTCGATCGAAGCCATCCGCAAGGGCTCCCTGCCGACGACGGAGGAGCCGTTCACCGAGACGAAGCTCTTCGCCCCGGCCGGCCTCATCGCCCGCCGGTCCGAACGCGAGGTCCAGGCCCAGTGGGACGAGCGGTCGGGCAGGAGTCGACCATGACCGAGACACCCTTGCTCACCCGAATGGCGAGGGATCCGTGGGGGTCCCTGCGCCGAGGCGGGGCCTGGCTGCTCTGGTACCTGAAAGAGATCATGGGTGAGAACGCCTACCTCCACTACCTCGAGTCCTATGAGCGCCGCCACGGCACTCGGGACGGCGCGATGGGAGAGCGGGAGTTCTGGCGCGATCACACCGATGAACAGGACCGCAACCCGAAGGCGCGCTGCTGCTGAGAGTGTCGATGCCCAGAGTGTGAACCGTCTGGACGGTTCACACTCTGGGCATCGTCGGTCTCACGTCGATAGACGGTCTTCCCCGAGGACGTGGTCATCGGGGAGGATGGACGGGTGCGAACGTGGGTGTTTCTGGCGGGAGCGATCCTCGCCGAGGTGACGGGGACGCTGTCGATGAAGGCGGCGATCGAGCATCCGGCCCTCTACATCCTCATGGCCCTCGGCTATGCCGCCGCGTTCGTCTTCCTCAGCCTCACACTGCGGTCGGGGCTGCCGCTCGGCATCGCCTACGGGATCTGGGGTGCCTCCGGTGTCGCACTCACGGCCGCAGCCTCGGCGCTGCTCTTCGCCGAGCCGATCACCGTCGTCATGGCGCTCGGCATCGTCGCCATCATGGCCGGGGTCATGCTCGTCGAAATCGGCCACCGCGGGCAGGACGTGCCGACGGTCGCCGCCACCGAGGCGGATTACCCGGCCGCGCCGCCCCGACCGGGGGCGGAGTCGCGGGCTTCGCGGGAGGCGGAATCGCCGCGGCGGGACGCCGAATTGCCGGCTCGGCGGCCAGCGGAATCGCAGGCTCGTCAGGAGGAGTCATGATCCTCGGCTGGGCGCTCCTCATCGGCGCGATCCTCCTCGAGGTCGCGGCGACCATCTGCCTGCGCGTGGCCTCGGTGGGCGGCTCGAAATGGTGGTACGCGGGTGTGGCCGGCGGCTACATCGTCTCCTTCAGCCTGCTCAGCCTCACCCTGCGCACCGGTTTCCCCCTCGGAGTTGCCTACGGGATCTGGGCGGCCACGGGTGTCGCGCTGACCGCGATCGCCGGACGCGTGCTCTTCCAGGAGCGCCTGACGAGACTCATGGTCGCCGGCATCGGCCTCATCATCGTCGGTGTCCTCCTCATCGAGGTCGGCTCCGCACTCTGATTTCAGCGGCTTCGGCCACGGCGGTTTCGATCCGCAGCCTCTGACCGTCGATCCGCGAAGCCGACGCTCGCCGCCGCCGCGGCACCACCTCGGCGCCGCGGCGGCTCACCTCACTGCGGGGCGGGCAGGTCGTAGTCGATGACGAGCGGGGCGTGATCCGACCAGCGCTCACCCCAGCTGTTCGCCCGGTCGACGGTGGCGACCGTCGCCGTTCCGGCCAGTCCCGGAGTGGCCATGTGATAGTCGATGCGCCACCCGGCGTCGTTGTCGAAGGCCTGCCCGCGCATCGACCACCAGGTGTAGGGGCCGTCGATGTCACCGGCGAGCTGCCGGTGGACGTCGACGAAGCCGACATCGCCGAAGAACCCGTCGAAGTACGCGCGCTCCTCGGGCAGGAAGCCGGCCTTCTTCCGGTTCGCCTTCCAGTTCTTGAGGTCCCGTTCGGTGTGGCAGACGTTGAGGTCACCGGTGACGAGCACGTGGTCGGCGGTCGCGGCGAGCTGCGGCATCCGCTCGGTCATCCGGTCGAGGAACCGGTACTTGTCGTCCTGCTTCGGGGTGCCTGCCTCACCGGAGTGGACGTAGGCGGAGACGAGGGTGAGCAGAGTGCCGTCGCCGAGGCGGTAGTCCGTCTCCAGCCATCGTCCGGCCCGATCGAAGTAGCCGTCGGATCCGATCCCCTCACGCGTCTCCACGGGGGCGGTCTTCGCCATGACGGCGACCCCCGCCCGGCCCTTCGCCTCGGCGTCGTGGCTGATCGTCGTGTACCCGCTCTCCTCGAGGACACCGAGGGCGATGTCGTTGGCCGCGCGGACCTCCTGGAGGGTGATGAAGTCCGGAGCGGAGACATCGACCCAGGCGGGCATCCCCTTCC
>NZ_BAAAMB010000024.1:0-870 GCF_039528855.1 Brevibacterium sanguinis
TGGTCGGTGAAATACTGGCCGAGCTGCTTCTTGCGGACCGGATCTAGAAGCGCCTTGACAGTCAATCGGCACCCCTCATCCGGTAGACCGTCCGCGCGTCCATCGTGATCGGCACTCCGCCCACGAGGGCCGCGCCGACAAGCTCCGAGTAGTGGTGCTGCTCCTGGCGCGCGGTCACCGGAAGTGGGCCTGAGGGCCGCAATTCGGTCAGCGCCAGGTCGCGCATGGTTGCCGTGAGCGGAGCGGCGGTGTCGGCCATGCGCTTCCTCACTAGGAGCAGCGGGTCGCCGCTCACGGCCACGTGGCCGTTGACCTGCTTGAAGCTGGCCTGGGTCTTGTCGAGGATGCTCGCGGCGGTGACGACCAGGCCGGCGTCGGCGAGGCTCGCCGTCAGCGCCTGCCACACCGAGGCGTGGGATGAGTGGAACACGAGTGTCGCGTCCGCGGCCGGCTTCATGACCCTGCTGACCTCGGTGAACACCGACGTCAGCAACTCCTGGTACTCGTCGACGCCCTTGCCCTGCGCGGGTGAGATGATCGCCTCGTCCTTGATGCGGGTGGTCTGCCCGAGCCAGAGCTCGTTGAGCTGGTTGATTTCGGAGTAGGGGATGTAGCCCCCGAACGGCGGATCGGTGAACACATAGTCAATCGACTCGTCGGGCAGATGGAGGTCGGCGCTACTCCCAGTGACGATGGTCGCTTCGCCCGCCAGGCCGTGCAGCAGCTCAAACGCCGCCGCGAAAGTCTTGATCTTGCGCTGGACGCCGATAAACACGTTCTTCTCCACGGGCAGCCCGCTGACGTACATTACCCCAGACTGGGCACCGGTGACGACGAAGTCCTTGGAGTTCTTCTTGAGCACCACGCGGG
>NZ_BAAAMB010000025.1:0-1206 GCF_039528855.1 Brevibacterium sanguinis
TGAAATACACCGACGAACTCAAGGCTCGTGCTGTCGAGCTCGTCATCCATGCCCAAGCCGATCCGGACACTGCGAACGGAGCCATCACCCGCGTCGCGAAGGAACTCGGCCTGAGCAAAGAGACCCTGCGAGTTTGGGTACGCAAGCACAAGGACTCCGGTAAAGCCACACCGACTGAGTCAGTCGACCTGGAAGCGGAGAACCGCCGGCTACGGGCAGAGCTGGCTGAGGCGAAACGAGCCAACGAGATCCTGAAGAGGGCGTCGGCTTTCTTCGCGGCGGAGCTCGACCGCCCATCGAAGTAGTCGTCGGTTTTATCGACGAGAACAAACACGAGTTCGGAGTCGAGCCAATCGTGCGCGCCTTGTCCGGGACTGCTGCACGGATTGCTGTGAGCTCGTATTACGCGTACAAGAAACGTCAACCATCAGCCAGGGCCCGACGGGACCAGGCTCTGATGGTGGTGATCCAGGATGTCTATGAGGCGAACTATTCCTGCTACGGAGTACGGAAGATGTGGAAGGCGATCAACCGCGGCTACGCCGACCAGTTCGGGCCGGTGGCCCGGTGCACGGTGGAGCGGTTGATGGCCCAGTTGGGCATCGACGGGATCCGGCGGAGACGGAAGCGTCCGAAAACGGCTTCAGCCAGGGCTGAGGACTGCCCGGACGATCTCGTCGACCGTGAGTTCACGGCTGCTGGTCCGAACTGTCTGTGGGTCGCCGATATCACGTACGTGCCGACGCAGGCTGGGTGGGTGTACGCGATGTTCATCCTTGATGTGTTCACCAGGGAGATCGTGGGCTGGCAGGTGACGAACCATCTGCGGGAGTCGCTGGCCAGGGACGCTTTGACGATGGCGCTAGCGGCGAAATTCCGGGCTGGTGAAGATGTGTCGGGGCTGGTCCACCACAGCGACCGTGGGGTTCAATTTCGGTCGATTCGCTATGGCGAGGCTCTCGCGGAATCCGAGCTTGTCGCGTCGGTGGGATCGCGCGGAGATTCGTATGACAATGCGATGGCTGAGGCTCTGAACTCGGTGTACAAGGCTGAGCTGATCGACAGACGGGTGTGGTCAGGATTGATCGAGGTGCTCGCGGAGACGTCTGCGTGGGTGGCCTGGTACAACCAGGAGCGGTTGCATTCAGCGGTCGGGTACCGTCCGCCGATCGAGGTCCATTCTGAATGGGTCAACCAGTCCGCGGC
>NZ_BAAAMB010000026.1:0-1174 GCF_039528855.1 Brevibacterium sanguinis
TGACTGGATACCGATCCCGTCTTCCCACGAGAACCCCGTGTCATAGACGGCGGGACCTACAGGCTCGGCGACCGGCTCCTTCAGAGGCGTTGTCGCTAGCGTTTTCAGTTGCGACTTCGCCAGAGTCCACGGGTCACTGTGGGCCTGTGTTCGGTCCCATAAGTACCAATCCACGGCTCGTCGTCCGTGGTCTTCAGACAGTCCGCGGTGGTGACGTTTGAGATGCTTGATGCCAGCGTTGATACCGCCTTCTAACGCGTTCGTCGTCTTCGCGATCACGACCCCTTCGTCGGCGGCCTCGAGCCAGGTGAACAGATGGTTCTTCGCGATGAGTTTGGCCAGGAACCCGTGGGCCCGGCGCGTGCGCAGATGCGTGTACCACCATGTCTGCCCGGGCCTGACGTGGGCGGGTCTGCTCGTGCTGGAGCGGGCATAGGTTCGCTGTTTGAGCATACGGTCCCATTTCGCTTCCCATGTCGCGAACTCGGCCAGCCACGCTGCAGCCTGATCCCACGTCTGGACTTTCGACAGGGCCCGGTAGATCGCTTGAAGTTCCTTGTTCGCCGGCAGGGTCGGCGTCCTCGTCAAATGCGTGTTACAGGCGTGCTGGATATGGAAGTAACAGCGTTGGATTCGTGTCTGTGGCCAGAGTCTCTCGATCGTCGTTGTCAACGGCCCGTTGCCATCGACGATGGCGTAGCGGGGTGCAGGGATGGTTGAGATGAGTGCCGTCCAGGACGCGGTCTTTTCGTGGTCGCACCATTGCCAGTCGATGACGTGAGTGCCGGTGTAGGCGATGAGGACGCACCACCCGTTGGTGTAGGTGCCATCGAGCATGATCTGATCATGGATTTCAGAGGTCGGGGACACTGTTGGGTGGATCGTCCAGCACCAGGATGTGCGGCGCCGGAACGTTCGGGGGCTGCCCAGTGGTGTGTGGGCTGGTTGTGGTGCTGGTCCCAGGAGCCAGTCGAGGAAGGCGCGCAGTTCGAATCGTTGTGTCGATCCTCGGCGTTTGGCGCTGCTGGAGGCTCCGCAGGCGGGACACCTGTACCGGGTGGTTCCGGCCTTGGTCGTGCCGTTCTTCTTCAGCGTTGTCTGACAGATCTGACATTTCGGTCGATTGCAAGCACCCTACGAATGCTAAGCGATCAGAGCTAAGCAATCAGGTGAT
>NZ_BAAAMB010000027.1:0-739 GCF_039528855.1 Brevibacterium sanguinis
TGTACAGGTGGTGCAGGTGGGTCATTCCCTGGTGGTATCCGCTGCGGTGGAGGTCGCCCCAGCTCATTGGGACGATCGGCGCTCCGGAGGGCAGGTCGCGGGCATGTGACTCGGCGTCTGCCACCGCATCCTTATCGGTTGCTTCTCGGCTCCAGTTGCCGTTCGCGGATTTGCCGTACACCTTCCACGGAACGCGGCGACGGCGTTCGTGTGCCTCCCCCGTCCATGGATCGACCACGTTCTCGAGGACGCGCTTCCAGTCGTCGGGTGAGCCCATATGACCGCACGAACACGTGAAGCGATCGTCGAACCGCAGAGGGCCGTACCGCACGCGTGTGTCGGCGTAGGTCGTCTCGACCCCGCAGCGCGGGCATTCCACGACGTCGCTCCAGATGATCTGCCGAACGACGCCATCCTGCCCGTCTGGGCCCTTGGTGTGATAGAGCGAAGGCTCCAGCTTCGACGCGGCGTCGACGAGTCGCCTGGCAGCAGTCGCGAAAGCCTCCGGCTCCGGTGCGTGCGTCATCACACGCGACAGGAGGGTGCCGATCTCGGAGAGCTCGTAGACAGTGGCATTCCGCGCGCCCCACCGTGGATTCATCCCGCGCTCAGCGGCAAGTGCAAGCATCCGCTTAGTCGGCCGCTCGCAGAGCAGTGCCGCGATTCCGGTGGTGCCCGATCCGCCGAAGACGTCCAGGACGTGATCGCCGGGCTCGGTGTGGCACGCGATGAATAGCGC